>NZ_JBEOPT010000011.1:0-208212 GCF_040310325.1 Pseudomonas sp. HY7a-MNA-CIBAN-0227
CGAGAGACTTTGCAGAGGTTTACAAGGCCGGGGAGTAGAGGTTATCTGGCCGCGTGGTAGGACGTTTCGTTAAAAAACAGCGTGGGTTCAAACCTCCGGACCCTAAGTAGCCGTTACCGCAGCAACGGATATGCACTCCAACAAAAAAAACCGGCCCGCTACCAGCCCGCCCCCGAATGAAGCTTTTATGACAAAAGTTCGGTAGCTCCACCCCACCCCCGTCTTGCCTATGTAACGCGCTTGAGACCGCCGCAAGGCGCTTTTTCAGCCGGTAGCAGCAAGCCAGGAGTAGGGCGGGATGGGCACTATGGAACGTTACTCAAAAGTAGGCATGCAAGAGCTCGATCAGCGCCTGTCGAAGATCGTCGAGGCCGCGCGCAAAAAGCCGATTTCGGTCTATCGCTACGGCGCGCCGTGGGTTTGGATCGTTTCCCAGGACGACTGGCAAGGCGCCCTGAAAGAAGTCTCCAACTACATCCCCGCAGGCCACTCGCTGGTGCTGCTGCGCCCGCAGATCGACGAGGTGTTCGACCAGCACCGCGACCTGCTCCAGGCCCTCAACACCGAGCCGGGCATGTTGATTGCTCCCCGCACCGTGCTGCAAATCCTTTTGCTGCAACTGCTGTATTCGGTCCCCAGCGACCAGCAACTGCACGAACAGCTCAACTACAACCTGCTGTTCCGCTGGTTCGTCGGCCTGGACCTCCACCAGAAAGTTTGGGGCATCAACGTCCTGCAACGCGACATCGCCACGCTGCTGGACAACCCGCAGGCGGTGCAACTGATCCAGAAAATCATCGGTGAAGTGTTCTGTGGTGCCTTGCTGCACATGCCGGAGTTCTCGCTGAACTTCGCCTTGCTGCATACCTGGCTGGCACGGCACGTCCACACCAAGGCATCCAGCCATTGAGCAGGCCAAACGCTGTGCAGACAGCGACGGCGAATATTTTCAGCAATCTAGGGGGCGGTGTGGAGCATCTGTTCAAGTCAACGCTGGCGCTGTGCTGGCTGACGCTGGTAGCACTGGCGCAGCCGGTGCAGGCCGAGGAGGAGGGCGCCGAGCCCCAGGCTCCGGTGCGGCTGGTGGACGTCAATGAGTACTTCGTGCGCGGCAATACCGTGCTCGATGCCCGGGCCATCGAGGAGGCGGTGTACCCGTTCCTGGGGCCGCAAAAAAACCTGGGAGATATCGAGGGTGCTCGCGATGCCTTGCAGAAGATCTACCAGGAACGCGGCTACCAGTCGGTGTTTGTCGAGCTGCCGGAGCAGAAGGTCGATGACGGCATCGTCTACCTGCAAGTCAGTGAGACCACGGTCGGTCGGGTGCGGGTGGTTGGTGCCAAGCACTATTCGCCCGTTGAAATCCGCGACGAAGTTCCCGCGCTCAAGGAAGGGGCCGTACCGGATTTCGCCCGCGTACAAACCCAGTTGGCTGGCCTCAATCGCGGCGCCGGGCGCCAGGTCACGCCGCTGGTGCGCGAAGGCCAGCGCCCCGGCACCATGGACGTCGACCTGCAAGTCGAAGACAAGAATCCCTGGCACGCCAGTATCGGCCTGAACAACGACTACAGCGCCGACACCGAGAAGCTGCGCAGCGTCACCACCCTGGGTTACGACAACCTCTGGCAACTGGGCCACATCGTTTCCCTGACTTACTTCACGGCGCCCCAGGACAGTGAAAACGCGAAGGTCTGGTCGGGCTCCTATAGCGCGCCGTTGAGCGAGCGCTGGACCTTGCAGTTCTCCGGTTATCAGTCCGACAGCAACATCGCGACCATCGGCGGCAGCAACGTCCTCGGCAAGGGCCACTCCTACGGTGTGTCGGCCATTTACATCCTGCCGGCGGCGGGCAACTGGGCCAACTCGCTGTCGGTGGGGGTGGACTTCAAGGACTTCGATGAGCAGATGAAGTTTGGCGCCAGCAGCGATCAGATTCCACTCAAGTACGCACCATTGACCTTCGGCTACAACGGCTACCGCTACAGCGACAACTCGCAACTGGGGCTGGGTTTGAACCTGGTGGTCGGCACCCGGGCATTTTTCGGCTACGGCAGCGATGACGAAGAGTTCCAGTACAAACGTGACAAAGCCAGCCCCAGTTTTGCCGTGCTTAAGGGCGACCTGAATTACACCTACACCTTTACCGGCGACTGGCAGTCGGCGTCCAAGGCCGGTTTCCAGTTGGCCTCAGGGCCCCTGGTATCCAACGAGCAGTACTCCGCTGGCGGCGCTACTTCGATACGCGGGTACCTGGCCGCCGAGCGCACCGGCGATGAGGGCTACCTGTTATCCCAGGAACTGCGCACGCCGTCCCTGGCCAAGTTTCTCGGCAGTTATGTGCAGGAGTGGCGCTTCTACGCCTTCGCCGAAGGCGCTCGCTTGCGCCTGCATGACCCACTCCCCGAGCAAGAAGATGAATACAGCCTGGCCAGTGTCGGCCTGGGCACCCGCGCCAGTTTGAGCAAGTGGTTGTCCGGCAGCCTGGATTGGGGCTATCCGCTGCTCGATGGACCAAACACCCAGAAACAGGACTCGCGACTGCACTTCAGTGTGCAGGCGACTTTCTGACCCTTTTTACGGAGATCCCTTCACATGCAACGCCTATTTCTGAGCCTGTTGATCTGCCTGGGCTTCGCGCTCCCGGCCACCGCCCATGCCTGGTGGCAGGACGACTGGCATTACCGCAAGCAAATTTCGGTGGACACCACCCCCCAGGGAGCGGCGATCAACCAGGCCCTGGGCCGCACCGCATTGTTGGTGCGTCTGCACACCGGCAACTTCACCTTCGACGGGGTCAAGGACGACGGCGCCGACCTGCGCTTTGTCAGCGCCGACGACAAGACCGTATTCAACCACCAGATCGAAAGCTTTGACCCGCTGATGGGCATAGCGTTGATCTGGGTTGATGTGCCCAAGGTCGAAGGCGCCCAGCGCCAGGACCTGTGGATGTACTACGGCAACCAGAAGGCCCCGGCCACCGCCAACGGTCAACTGACGTTCGATCCAAACTACACCGCGCTCTACCATTTTGACGGTGCCAACGGCACGCCGCCCCGCGACACCACGGTCTACGGCAACACCGCGCTGAACGCTATCGGCGCCAGCATCGACGGGGTGATCGGTCGTGCATTGCAGTTCAACGGCCAGCCGTTGCTGCTGCCCGCCAGCCCATCGCTGCAACACAACGCCGGCAGCGCGTTTACCTTCAGTGCCTGGCTGCGTCTGGACCAGGCCAATGGTGAACAAGTGGTGCTGGCCCGTCGCGAAGGCGCAGTCAGCCTGCTGCTGGGCTTGAACCAAGGCATGCCGTTCGTGGAAATCGACGGCCAGCGCGCGGTATCGACCCAGCCGCTGAACCCAGGCCAATGGCAGCACCTGGCACTGACGGCCGAGGGCGACAAGGTGACGCTGTATGTCAATGGCCGCGAAACCGCGACCTTGGCCATGGCGATGCCGGCGTTCAATTCGCAGTTGGCCATCGGTGCTGATTTGCCGGAAGCGGTCAGCAGCTTCCTGCCATTGGCCGGGGCCATGGATGAACTGCGCCTGTCCAAGGTCGCTCGTCCGGCCAACCTGTTGCTGGCTGATGCCGGCGCCCAGGGCGCCCAGGGCGCCGAGTCGAAACTGGTGGCTTACGGGGTCGATGAAGAGCAGTCGGGCTTCGGTTTTGGCAGCCTGGGTTTCTTGCTCAACGCCGTGCCGGTGGATGCCTGGGTGATCATCCTGGTGCTGGTGGCGATGATGTTTCAGTCGTGGGTCATTATGATCCGCAAAAACCGCATGGTTAGCCGGGTCAGCAGCGCCAACGAGATCTTCCGCGAACAGTTTTCGCAGATCGGTACACGGTTGGAAATGTACTACGACGACGCTGTGCTGGCCGAGCGGTTGACCTATTCCTCGCTGTGGCGCCTGTACCGCGTGGCGGTCAAGGAAATTCGTACCCGACGTGCCCAGGGCGCCGACACCACGTCGGTCTCGGCGGCAACCATCGAGGCCATCCGCTGCTCCATGGATGGCGTGCGCACCCGCGAAAACCAGCAACTGAGTTCCAAGCTCTCGACGCTTTCCAACGCCATCGCCGGTGGCCCGTATATCGGCCTGCTGGGTACGGTGCTGGGGATCATGGTGGTGTTCCTTGGCACGGCCATGGCCGGCGATGTGAACATCAACGCCATCGCCCCCGGCATGGCGGCGGCCTTGCTGGCCACGGCCATGGGCCTGTTCGTCGCGATTCCGGCGCTGTTTGGCTACAACCGGCTGATTACCCGCAACAAGGAAGTCAGCGCCGACATGCGCGTATTTGTCGACGAGTTCATCACTCGCCTGGCGGAGATGCACGGCGAAAGCCAGTCCAGTGAAGTGGCGCATACGCGCGGCCACCACGTCACCGTATCGGCCTGAGGAGAACCCGCATGGCTTCCGTGAATGCCTCCCACGACGATGACGATGATGCGCCCGTCGACAGCATCAATATCACGCCCCTGGTGGACGTGCTGATGGTGGTACTGGTGATGTTTATCCTTACCGCCACCGCCCAGGTCTCGGGGATTCAGATCCACTTGCCCAAGGCCAGTGCTTCGGTGTCGCTGTCCGAGGCCAAGACCAAGGCCATTTCGGTGAATGACGGCGGCCAGGTGTTCCTCGACGCCTACCCGGTGACCCTCGGTGAGCTGGAAGAGCGCCTGCGCATCGAGAAGGCGCTGAACCCGGATTTTCCGGTGATCGTGCGCGGCGATGCCCTGGTGCAGTACCAGAAGGTGATCGAGGTGCTCGACTTGCTGCGCCGGCTTGAGCTGTCCCAGGTCGGGCTGGTCACCGGCAAACCGAGCCAGGGCTGAGCCATGACCGCACAGATCCCGAGCCCGCCCATGCCTGTGAAAAACAAGCCGACGTTGCGCCTGCTGAAGTGGGGCGCAGGCCTGCTGCTGGGCGCCGTGGCGGCCTGGTTCCTCTGGCAATGGGCCAATGACATGAGCGGCGTGCGCCGTGAAGCGCCCAAGGTGCCAATGATTATTCCGTTGCCACCACCGCCACCACCGCCACCACCGCCACCGGAAAAACCCAAGGAGCCCGAGCCCCAGGTGGAAGAAACGGTGCCTGAGCCAGAACCAACGCCCACCCCCGACGAGGTCAAACCCGAGGAAGAAGCTCCACCAAGCCCCGCCGATGACCTGGCCAACCCGATGCAAATCGACGGTGATGCCCAGGCTGGGAACGACGGTTTCAACATCGGCGCAGGCAAGGGCGGCGGCATGGCCGGCTCTGGTGGTGGTGGCTTGGGAACCGGGACGTTCAAGCAGTACCTGGCCGGCGTCTTCCAGCGCCTGCTGCGTGAAGACCCGCAGCTGCGCAAGAAGGCCTACGCGGTCCAGGCCGATTTGTGGTTGAGCGCTGATGGCCAAGTCACCCGCGTGGAGCTTGCGAAGTCCAGCGGCGATGCCCAGACCGACGCCCAGATATTGGCAGCCTTGCGTGCCACGCCGCGCTTCAAGGAGCGCACGCCGGCCTCGCTGACCCTGCCGGTACGCCTGTCTCTCAAGGGCCGGCGCCCGGATTGATCGAACCCTTTTTGCAGTTTCTACAGGAGTTGTGTGCAGATGATTTTCCACGTGAATCGATTGACCCTGGCGGTCGGCATGGTCATCGCGACCCTGGTCGGCCAGGCGGCGGCAGCCCCGGCTGCGCCTTCGCAAAACGCCACGATCAACCTGATCCGCCTGCTGGTGCAGCAAGGTGTGCTCAAGCAGGAACAGGCCGAAGGGTTGATTGCCCAGGCCGAAAATGAGGCAGTGCAAGCACGTCAGGCCAGTACCGCCACAGCGGCGGCAGCAGCAGGCCCGGCCACGGCGGCGGGGGACGTGCGGGTGCAGTATGTACCGGCGGCAGTGCGTGACCAGATTCGCGACCAGGTCAAGGCCGAGGTCATGGCCACCGCCAAGCAGGAAAACTGGGCCCAGCCCAACACTTTCCCCGACTGGGTCTCGCGCATCAGCTTCGACGGCGACATCCGCCTGCGGGACGAGTCGCGGTTCTTCTCGGGCAGTAACAGCAATGAAATCGTCGACTACGCCAAGCTCAACGAGAGCGGCCCCTACGACGTCAACAAAAACACCAATACCCGGCTACCGCCCCTGCTCAACACCCGTGAAGACCGCGACAACCTGTTCCGCCTGCGCGCTCGCCTGGGCATGAAAGCCATCATCTCGCCGGAATGGACCGCCGGCATTCGCATCGGCACGGGCTCCGACAACAACCCGGTCTCCACCACCCAAACCTTGGGCGGCGGCTTTGGCAAGAAAGACATCTGGCTTGACCAGGGCTACCTGACCTGGAAAGCCACCCAAGACCTGACGTTGACGGGTGGGCGGATCGCAAACCCGTTCTATTCCACCGACATGATGTACTCCAACGACCTCAACTTCGACGGTGTGGCAGCAATCTTCAATCACAGACTCAACAACGACTGGGGCGTGTTCGGCACCCTCGGCGCGTTCCCGGTGGAATACAGCTCCGACACCGCCAGCAGCAACGGTTTCGACAAGGAAGACAGCGACAATAAATGGCTGTTTGGCGGACAGATTGGCGCCAACTGGAAGATCAACCGCAGCAACAGCCTCAAGGGTGCGTTGGCCTACTACCGCTTCGACGATATCGAAGGGCAGCGCTCCAGCCCGTGCTCGCCGTGGGCCGGTGCGCCGGGTTGCGACACCGACGGCTCGCGCGTGGCCTTCATGCAAAAGGGCAACAGCGTGTTCCTGCTGCGCAATATCAACGCCAACCCAGCCACCCCTGGGCTGACCCCGCAACCGCAGTACGTGGGCCTCGCCTCCAAGTTTGATGTACTGGACCTGAACCTGGTGTGGGACAGCGAGTTGCCGGACGACCTCAAGCTGCGTAGCCAGACCAACTTCATTCACAACCTGGCCTACGACAAGGGCGAGATGCTCAAACGCAGCGAAGGCGAGATCGTCAACAACATTAACCGCAAGGGCGAATTCGAAAGCGGCGCCAATGCCTTGATGGTGCAGTTCACCCTGGGCAGCGCGCTGGAGATGAAAAAGGCCGGCGACTGGAACCTGTTGGCCGGCTACAAGTACATCCAGCCCGATGCGTTGCCAGACGGCTTTAACGATTCCTCGTTCCACCTGGGTGGCACCAACGCCAAGGGTTATTTCATCGGTGGCAACTACGGCATCGACAAGAATATCTACGCCAGTGCCCGTTGGCTCAGCGCCTCCGAAGTGTATGGCGCGCCGTTTGAAGTCGACGTCATGCAGCTGGAAATCAACACGCGCTTTTGACGCGCAGGGAGACGCCACATGAACACGCGAATTTGCGGGCTGCTGTTGGTCCTAGGCTGCCTGGCCGCCAGCGGCGCCTCGGCCGAAGGCATGGAGGAACGCTTGCGCACCCAACTGCGCAGCACCACCGCGCAGTTGCAGACGTTGCAAAGCGAACAGGCCCAGGCCGCTGCCGCACGCATCGCCGCCGAAAACCAGGCCAAACAGGCTCAGGTGCAAATCAAGCAATTAACCGCTGAGCTGGACAAGGCCCGGGGCGTCGCCGAGCAACTGGCCGGCCAGCAACAAAGCCTGCACAGCCAAGCCCAGGCTCAGGTGACTGCGAGTAATGAACAGACCGGCAAGTTCAAGAAAGCCTACGAGGAATTGCTGGTCATGGCCCGTGGCAAAGAGACCGAGCGGGCGCTCTTGCAAGTGCAATTAACCGAACGTGACACACAAGTGCAGCAATGTTCAGCCAAGAATCAACAGATGTACGGCGTGGCCCAGCAGTTGCTCGCGGCCTACGAAAAAATCGATGTGGCCCAGGTGATGAGCATTCGCCAACCCTTCGCCAGCAGCGCTCGGGTCAAGTTTGAAGAAATGGCCCAGGGCTTTGGCGACGATCTGTACAAAACCCGTTTTGATGCCCCCCAGGCAGGCGTTAATCACTGATCAACAAGGAAGAGATGACCATGAGCGAATTGATTACCAGCGTCACCCCCCAGAGCCTGACCGAGTTGCTGCAAGAAGCCGGTTATCGGGTCAACCAGACTGAACAGAACGGCATCGTGCAGTTACTCAGCGCCAGCCAGGGCATTGGCTTTGCCGTGCGCTTCGGCAACCCGGCGGCAGAGCAGTCCAGCTACGTGGACTTCACCTACAGCTGCGCGCTGCGGGTTCAGGGCCAGTTGCCCGAGGGCCTGGCCCAGGTGTGGAATGCATCACGGAGATTTGCGCGACTGTCGTTGCAGGGCGAGTTTTTGTTGATGGAAATGGACGTGGTAGTGGCCGGCGTCGGCGCCACTCACTTGCGCAGCCAGTTGGAGCTGTGGGATCGGCTGTTGCAGGAATTTATCGTCTACCTGCGTGAGTACAGCCAGCAGGCCGCCCAGCTTCAGGCTCAGGCCGAAGACGCACCTGCCGTGGATACCCGTGAAGAGGCGCCTGCCCTGTGAAAAAACCAACCCTGGTGGTCGGCGCCGGTGCGCTGGCCCTGCTGGTGGTGGCGGTGGGCTTGAGCCTGCGGCCGGGCAGCGACCCGGTCGCCGCCCAGCAACCGGCGCCTGCTGTCAGCCTTGATGGACCCGCGGTGGCGCGGCTGGGCAATCAACAGGTTGCACTGCCCGAACTCCAGGCCTTGCTGGCGACCTTGCCGGCCGATTCCCGCGAGCAGTTGCGCGGCAATCGTGGCGCCCTGGAAGCCTGGATTCGTTCGCGCTTGGCGCAAAAAGCGGTACTCGAACAAGCCGATGCCCAAGGCTGGCGCCAGCGCCCGGAGGTGGAGCAGAAAACCCGCGCAGCCACCGAGCAGATCGTGTTTCGCGACTACATGTTGTCGGTCAGCCAGGTGCCGGCCGATTACCCAAGTGCTGGGGAGTTGCAACAGGCCTATGACAGCGGCAAGGCGCAGTGGGTGACGCCGCCGTTGTACCAGGTCAGTCAGATTTTCCTTGCGGTGAATGATTCGCAAATGGTCGAAACGGTGCGCCGCCAGGCCCAGGAATTGAGCCGCCGTGCCCAGTCGGCGCCGGGTGAGTTTGGTGCCTTGGCCAGCCAGTATTCCCAGGACCCCGACAGCGCCCAGCGCGGTGGCGATTCCGGTCTACAACCGTTGCAGCAACTGGTACCGGAGGTGCGCGCTGCGGTCTCGCGCCTGAAAATGGGCGCGGTGTCGGACGTGGTGCAGAGTGCGGCGGGCTTTCATGTGCTCAAACTCACCGGGCAACAGCCGGCGCGCACTGCCAGCCTCGACGAACTACGCGAACGCCTGACTCAGGCACTGCGTGCGCAACGCCAGGAACAGATCGCCAAGGCCTACCTGGAAGGCATGCTCAACACCGCCACCCTGAGCATTGATGGCGCCGAGTTGAACAAGGTTCTGGAGTAACCGGCCACTGCACGCATGGATGCACAGACCCATCAGACAGGGAGTCCCTCATGGCCTATTTAGAACCCGCTGCACCCCAAGGTATGACGCCATACCGTGCGCCTGGCGAAGGGCGAGAGACCTGGCTGGCCGTGGCTGCCACTATCGACCCGGAGGTGGCCCGTTACTTCCTGATCAGCGCCCGTTGCGGCTGCTTCATGCAGGCGGCCCGCAGCCTCAATATCAAGGCGACGCTGTTGCGTAAACGGCTGGCGCAGTTGGAGGAGCAAATGCGCCGCACGCTGTTCAGCTACCAGGGCAACGTCCTGGCCCTCAGTCGCGACGGCCAGCAGTTGCAGGCGCGGCTGATTGCCCTGGCCCATGAGCGGCGCTTGCCGGTGATCGAGCAGCCGTTGATTCGCCTGGCGGTTGCCGAGTCGATCCTGCACGACATTATCGGCCGCGACCTGATCGCGCTGCTGCGGCGCAACGCCAGTGTACGGCTGGACATTATCTCCATCGACAGTCAACTGTCGTTGCAGGCCGTGGAGGCCGACGTGGTGCTGTGGCTGGCAGGCATCGACTCGCCTGAGCCGGGGCCGAGCTTTGCCACACAAGCACCGCAAGCCCTGGCTCGCTTGGATTACCTGCCCCATATCGCCAAGCGCTACTCGCGGCTGGCGGCGCGACCGGACAGCGTTGATGATCTGGCCGATTACATGCTGGTGCAATGGCAGCACGACCGGCAGATCGAAGCCTTGCGGCCCTGGAACAATGTGGTGGAACAGCGCCTGGCCGGAGTGGTACAGGTGCAGGCGTATCCGTTGATGCTGGAGATGATTCGTTGCAGCGCCTGCATCGGTTTACTGCCGCGCTATATGAGCTGCTTTGACCGTGGCTTGACGGCCTTGCCGGGGTTGTTTGCCCAGAGTATGCAGCGTCAGGTGTGGATGGCGGTCAATGCCCAGGTTGAGCACCTGCAGGAGGTGGAGTTGATTGTTGAGCTGGTCCTTAATACGTTTCGGGAGCGGGGGGAGTGGTTTGATTGAGGGGGTTTTTGTGTATGTCCGTTACCCCCCATAACGGATATATACAGTCAACTCCACCCCCAAAACTGCAACCACCAACCATGCCCGACCAGCCCGATGCCCAGCAGCAGGCAAAACCATGCACTCGCGCGCGGCGCCAGGGCAATATCCTTGAGTTGCCGCCATCCCAGCCACAAGCACCAGCCCATCGCGGCGGCCAGTAACAGCCCCCGCGCCGGCTGCACCCATTCCAGCAATAGCCCTTCGTAGCGCAGCAATTTCACCGTGGTCGCCGACAGCCCCAGAAACAGCCCCGCACCACCGAGGGGCGTAAGGGTCAGCGCCAGAGGCCAATACAGCGTGCGATCACCGGCAAGGCGTGCAGCCAGGCGCAGCAGGATCAGCAACCCACCGCCGATCAGCAATGAAGAGGCCCCCAGATAAACCACAATACAAAACCCATCCAGCCAACTGAAGCTGTCATTGGCTTGTGGGTAATGCGTCAGCAGCCACCAGGGCGCCGTGTCCTGCAACGGCCACAGCCAATCGCGCTCCACCAGCCACTGCGCCAGAAACTGCTTGAGACCAATAAACCATGGGCTGACCGTCCACTGAAACGCGCCCATCGCCAAGCCGATCACACCAAACAGCAACAGCCGCGCATCCCACACTGATGCTGGCCTGTGCGGTGCCTGGAGGATTTCTTCGTTACACGAGCGAGCGATCAACTGCACCGCGCCACGTTGCCCGCTGCAACGCCCACAGGCATGGCAAGTACTGGCGCCTTGCAGGCGACGGATGTCCAGCAAGGGGGCGCAATTGGGCAATGGCAGGCGTGGGCCATCGTTGGCTTTCCAGCGTTGTTCGTTCACCTGGAAATGCATCGGCGCCAGGCGGGCGAGGAGGGCGAAGACGCCGCTGACCGGGCACAGGTAGCGACACCAGACCCGCTTGCCACGCCCGAACAGCAAGCCGACGATCACCGCGGCGACCGTGGACCCGCCAAGGATCAGCAGCGCCGCCTGGGCGTAGTCATAGACGCTGATCAACTGGCCATAGAGGGTGGTCAGGAAAAACCCCAACGTCGGCCAGCCACCCCAGCGCAGGCTGCCGGGAATGCGCAGGCCGCGACCATGGTTGCTGGCCCATTCGCTGAGCGATCCTTCCGGACAGAGTACGCCGCACCACAGGCGCCCAAACAGCACTATCGACAGCAGCACAAACGGCCACCAGATGCCCCAGAACAGGAATTGTGCCAGCAGCACCAGGTTATCCAGTATACGTGCCTGGCTATCGGGCAAAGGCAGTAGCGTGGGGAGCAACAGCAGGCCAGCGTAAAACAGCACCACTGTCCATTGTGCGAGGCGAATCAGCCGGGCATGACGGCGCATGCCATCGCCAAAACGCTGCAACCAGGGGGTATTCACAATGACGCTCGACGGGTCTGATGCAGGCCGCAGCCCACCAGCAACCAGTAGCCAGCGAGCACCAGCAGGGTGACGACGCTGGGTGTCGCCCGGTAACCAGCAAACCCGGCGAGCACGGCGCCGACACCATGACTGTCGCTGAGCAGGGCGCTGCTGTCCCACCAGGCTTCACCGAAGCTTGCGTAGACCCATTCGGGCATGTCCATCGCCAGCAATTGCCCGCCAATGCGTTCAGCGGCGGCCACCAGCAAGGCGGCGCCCAGCAGCAACAGCAGGGCTTCGCTGAGGGCGAAAAAGCGTGACCAGGAGATGAAACGACGGGTGCTGCGTAACAGCATCACCGTCAAGCCCGCCAGTATCAGCCCCAATACGCCGCCGAGAGCGAACAGACCCAGCGCTGGGCCGTGCAAGTGTGCGCCGGCGCCGAACAGGAAGACCACGGTTTCGCTGCCTTCGCGACTGACCGCCAACAGCGCCAGTAACAACAACCCCAGGCCGCCCTGGCGTGCCAAGCGCTGGTCGGCGTCCCGCAGCAGCGTGTGCTTGAGAGTGGGGCCGTGGCGGTGCATCCAGAACACCATCTGCACCATCAACAGGCTGGCGACCAGGGTCAGCACGGCCTGGAACCATTCGCCGCTGGCGCCGCTCATGGCGTCGCCGGCCCACAGCATCAGGCCGGCCAGTAGCCCGGAGCACAGCAGCCCCAGGATCACGCCCGCCCACAGGAAACGGCCCAGGCGCGAGCCGTCGGGTCGCTGGCTGATCCAGGCCTGGAGGATGCCGATCACCAGCAACGCCTCGACGCTTTCGCGCCAGACGATAAACATTGATTGATTCATCAAACGCTCCAGGGCCGTTATTGGGCGAGGATGCTGCCTTCGGGCAACTGTGAATTGAATTCGTCGAAGAACGGGTACTCGCCAGGTTTGAGGGGATGGATCACCACAAAGGTGGTCACTCCCGGCGACAGCACTTTTTCCACCCGCAACGGCGTGCTTTCAAACTCGGCCGGGCCCTGGCCGATGTTCTTGAGCACGATCTTGAAGCGCTCCCCGGCGGGCACCTTGAGTTGCGCCGGGCTGAAGTGACCGTCTTGCAGGGTCAGTTCATAGGTGGGCAACGGTGCAGCCAGGGCCGTGCTGCCGGCCACCAGCATCAGGCCGCCCAAAACCAGGGAGCGGGTCATTCAATAACCGCCTTTTTTGCCGATGCCGGCGTAGACGAACTCGTAGTGCAACTCGCAACGCTCGAACCAGGGAGCGACGCCGGTTTCCTTGTCGGTGTGGCGGCCCAGGGAGGCGTGACCACTGGGCGGCAGGATGGTGAAGGTCAGCTTGTACTTACCAGGACCTTGCAGTTTGACGTTGTCGCCGTAGTGCGGACCGTCATTGGCCACCATGGCGTGAAAGTCACCGCTGATAGGGGTGGCGCTGCCTTGTTTTTCCAGACGGAATGACACGGTCAGGTACGGCACGAAGCTGCCTTCCTGGAAACCTTGCTGGTTGTCGGCGGTGGCGCGGATATCGGCTTCCAGGTGCACGTCGGAATCGGCGGTGGCGCGCATCATGCCTGCGGGCGCCATTTCAATCGGTTGCAGGTACACCGCGCCGACTTCCAGCCCAGGACACATCTGCGGTTCGCCAATGGGGTACTCCTTGGCGAAGGCTGTGGATGTCGACAACAGCAGGGCCAGTGACAGCGTGAAGGGGATACGCATGGAATGCTTCCTGATAGGGGGAAATTTTGACCCGAGTCTAGAAACTTTCACTGTAAATAATAATGATTCCTGTCAAGTTTTCAGGAGATATTTACCTGGTGGTTCTTGACGTTGATCAAGGTCGTGAAACGATCGTGGCGCTAGGCTCGAATCACTGCCCGTCACCATGGAGCCAGGTCATGGCCAAGCCCTTTCCCCTGCATCCCAAGCATCCCGAACGTATCTGCTGGGGCTGCGACCGCTACTGCGCGACCACTGACCTGGCTTGTGGCAATGGCGCCGACCGCACCATGCATCCGGCAGAGATGATCGGGGACGACTGGTACCTGCATGGCGACTGGGGGATTGATCCGTTGATTGCCACTGACAAGGTGCCCGAGCCTGGCTGACAACAGCGCTGGACATAGATAGGCAACGGCCTCGGCACAATGTGCGCCCTGAAAGGAACTCAGCCAGGGAACGCCATGGTTCGCAACGCAAAATCCCACCTGCTATTTACCCCCCTCAGCCAATATCGAACTCAAGCTCTGGTGCGATGGGAACCCTGGTCATCCTTCCTGCCAGTGGGTGTGAGCCGGGGCCTGCAATTTTTAATGAACCCTCGCGCCCGTTGCCGGACCTAAGCCTTGAGACCTCAGGAGGTGAATCATGCAAATAGAATACGTTTGGATCGTTCTGGCGGCGCTATTGGTGCTGTCGGAGTTATGGGCGATCAATTGTGTACTGCGCAGTGGCAGTCGCTCCGAGACCAAATTGCTATGGGTGGTGGTGATTGTATTTGCTCCGCTGCTGGGGCTGATTCTCTGGGCGGTCACCGGGCCAAAAGGCGCGACCAAAGGGGCGTCCGGCCCTGAGCACAGCAAAACCTGACAGGGAATGGGCAAAGCAAACAGGCGCCGAGGCGCCTGTGTTCTTGTGCGTTACCGACGCCATTACCCGCTGGGGACGAAGGCACCATTGGTGATACCCATGCCCGCCACAGCCGGTTACTCTCTGGGTTCAGTTCAGGGAGAGGTGGCATCGATGACGCTGATCACTACGATCGAAGACTTGCGCAAGCTGGCACAAAAACGCGTACCGCGAATGTTCTACGACTACGCCGACTCCGGCTCGTGGACCGAGAGTACCTACCGCGCCAATGAAACGGATTTTGCCCAGATCAAGTTTCGCCAGCGGGTGGCACGCAATATCGACGAGCGCTCGATACGCACCACCATGATCGGCCAGGACATGGCCATGCCGGTGGCACTGGCTCCCACCGGGCTTGCCGGCATGCAGCATGCCGATGGCGAAATCCTCACCGCCCGTGCGGCTGCGGCGTTTGGCCTGCGTTATACCTTGTCGACCATGAGCATCTGCTCGCTTGAGGACATTGCCGAACACGTCGGCAAGCCGTTCTGGTTCCAGCTGTATGTGATGCGCGACCGCGCCTTTATCGAACAATTGATTGAGCGGGCCAAGGCCGCTGGCGTTGATGCGCTGGTGTTGACCCTGGACCTGCAAATCCTCGGGCAACGCCACAAGGACCTGGTCAATGGCCTGTCGGCGCCGCCCAAGCTGACCCTGCCCAATATCCTCAACATGATGACCAAACCTCGTTGGGCCATGGGCATGCTTGGCACCAAGCGCCACGGTTTCGGCAACATTGTCGGGCACGTCAAGGGCGTGGCGGACATGAGTTCCCTGTCGTCCTGGACGGCCCAGCAATTCGACCCGCGCCTGAGTTGGGCCGATGTCGAATGGATCAAGCGTTGCTGGGGCGGCAAGTTGATCATCAAGGGTATTCTCGATGTGGAAGATGCTCGGTTGGCGGCGGATTCCGGCGCTGATGCCTTGGTGGTGAGCAACCACGGCGGGCGTCAGCTCGATGGCGCGCCGTCGAGCATCAGCCAGTTGCCGGCCATCGTCGAGGCGGTGGGTGAACGCATCGAAGTGTGGCTCGACGGCGGCATTCGTTCCGGCCAGGACGTGCTCAAGGCTATGGCCCTGGGCGCCAAGGGCACGATGATCGGTCGCCCGCATTTGTATGGCTTGGGGGCGATGGGTGAAGCGGGTGTCACCAAGGCCCTGGATATCATTGCGCGGGAGCTGGATGTGTCAATGGCGTTGTGCGGCTATAACGATATTCGCAATGTGAACCGGGAGATTTTGCTGCCGGGCACTTTCCCCCAATAAAAATGCTTCCAGCGCAAAAAGAGTTGTCCACGAAAACCGTGGGTATCTCTGTGGATAACCTTGCGCGAGCCCGGTGGGGATGGCTATTTAACGTAAGGTTAATATTTGATCAGGCAACGTTGCAGGCCCGTATAGGGCGGGCTTGCGCTTGACACGCGCAGGCAAAACCGGTGCCGGATCAGCTTATGTCGCGTTGCCGCCGCGTGTAGGAACAGGCCCGGCAACCTGCGCGGGCATCTTCGCTTGCAGTAAGCCATTAAGGGCCTGGCGATACGACACCGGTTCAGGACAGATGCCTAGTCCATCTGGACGCGGTTGCGTCCCCGATCCTTGGCCCGATACAGGGCTTGATCGGCTTGCGAAAGCAGGCGCGAAAGGTCGTAGCAAACCGGGGTCGTCGTTACGACGCCGATGCTCACACTCAGGAATCCCGGCGCCAACAGGTCCAGGTTGGCAAACTCCTGGCGAATGCGCTCGGCCACGTGGATGGCGCCTTGTTTATCGGTGTCGGCCAGCAGGCAAGCAAACTCTTCCCCGCCAATGCGGGCGAACAGGTCGTTTTTGCGCAACGCTGACTGGGTCACTCGGCTGAAGGCAATCAACGCCTGGTCGCCCATGGGATGGCCAAAACTGTCGTTCAAACGCTTGAAGTGGTCCAGGTCGCAGAGCAGCAGCGCCACGCTGGTGGCGCGTTGCTGGCTGTTGGTTAACAGTTGCTCGCCGTAGAGCATGAAGGCCCGGCGATTGCCGATTCCCGTCAGCACGTCGCTGAAGGCGGCGGCCTTGAACCGCAGTTCGGCCCGCTCCTTGACCATCGCCAGGGTTACGTAGGCAATGCCGATGGCATACAACATGGATTCAAACAGCATGAAGGAAAAAAACGATACCCCTTCACCCAGCAAGGCATGCTCGCTCTTGATGGGCAGCCCTCGATCGATGAGGCTACGCATGCAGTAGAAAGAGGAGTGCCAAACGGTCAGGACCAGCGCCGGCATGTAGGCGACTTCAAGGGCCTTGCGATGACGCCACAGCTCCAGGGCCGACAGCACGCCATAGCTGGCCGCCAGTAGCGAATACAGGGAGACCCGTGCGGACATTGAGCCGTAGAACTGCGGCACCAGGCACATCACCAGCCACAGGCCGGCGCCACCAAAGATGCCCGGCACACAGGGTTGGCGCCCGACAAACAGGCGCATGGCCGTCCAGTTCATTGCGGCGCTCAACAGCAGCACGATGTTACCCAGGATCAGCGCAACGAAATCCATGCCCACGCCGCGCACCACGATAAGCCCTGTGCCCAGGGAGGCGAGCAGCAGCATGACACCCAGGTAGCCCAGGGTTGGCTCACGCACACGGCTCCAGGCGTGAACGGTCAGCAGGCCCATCAGGCAAAAAATGAACACCGAGACCATCAGCAGTGTTGGAATGTGCAGCATCATGTCCTTGACCCCGCAAACGCACTGTCGAGATACCCCCTGAGGGACGCCTGGAAGTGGCGCAGCCTGGCTCTTGAGCCGTCAGCGGGATGAAGATGGGGCGCGATTGTAGCCGGATCTACGGGGTGTTGCGCCATCGTCCGCTTGACGATGCGCGAGCGGCAACGACATGCTCCATATCCCAAGGAAAAAAGGCCTGGTCATGGACAACAGCTCTGTACGCATCACTGCTGAAGAAACCCTCTCGGACAACTGGTACCTGCTGAAAAAATACAGCTTTGACCTACGCCGTCGCGACGGCAGCTGGCAGGCACAGACCCGCGAGGTCTACGACCGTGGCAACGGCGCAACCATCCTGCTGTACAACGCCCTGCAACGCACCGTGCTGTTGATCCGCCAGTTCCGTATGCCGACGTTCGTCAACGGCCACGATGGCTACCTGATCGAATCCGCAGCGGGGTTGCTTGACAACGCCAGCCCCGAGGAACGCATTCGCCTGGAAGCAGAGGAAGAAACCGGCTACCGGGTCGGGCATGTGGAAAAGATCTATTCGGCCTTTATGAGCCCAGGCTCGGTGACCGAACGCATTCATTTCTTTATTGGCCAATACCAGCCCAGTGACCGTGTGGGGGATGGCGGTGGCCTGGAAGATGAGGGCGAAGATATCGAGGTCTTGGAGCTGGGGTTTGAAGAGGCGATTGCCATGGTGGAGCGTGGTGAGATCGTTGATGGCAAGACCATCATGTTGCTGCAGTACCTGGAGTTACGGTTGCTCAAGGCGGCGTTGTCTGCGGATTAACGGTGTGGTGAGTGGCCTTGGCCCTCACCACAAAAAATCATCCATCAGGCATAACCGGCGTGTTTGCCTACGGTGACGCGGCCATTGCCGCAGGTTCGGTAGCGCGGGCGGCGATGTTGCTGCATTTGAGCAATAGCCTGGAGCGGATGACGGGGGAGTGAGGGGCATTTTCTTCAATACCTGATCAGCAAGGCGCTTTATCGTGTTTGTCATACCCACCTGACAAAACAAAAGGGAAGCGCAATGAGTTTGATCATGTCCATGGCCGCCTTCGCACTGGCCACCTCCATTACACCGGGGCCGGTGAACGTGGTGGCCTTGAGTTCGGGGGCGCGTTTTGGTTTTGGCGCCAGCCAGAAGCATGTGGCTGGGGCATCCCTGGGGTTCACCTTGCTGCTGGTGTTGATCGGCCTGGGGTTACATGAGCTGTTGGTGCGCTGGCCGGTGCTGACTCAGGGCATTCAATGGGCCGGCGTCGCCTTCTTGCTCTACATGGCTTACAAACTGGCCGTCGACGATGGTCGGCTTGATGCAGAAGGGACGGCGACCGCGCCGTCGATGCTCTACGGCGCGATCATGCAATGGCTCAATCCCAAGGCTTGGCTGGCTTGTGTCGCGGGGATGGGGCTGTTCGCCGCTCAGGGAGAAGCCCGGCAGGTCTGGCAACTGGCGGCGGTGTATCTGGTGGTCTGTTATCTATCGGTGGCGTGCTGGGCCTACGTTGGGACGTTCTTTCGCCGTTACCTGAGTAATGCCCGTGGCATGCGCCTATTCAACCGTGTGATGGCGCTGTTGCTGGTGATCAGCGTGGTGTACCTGCTGCTGGCCTGACTCAGTCGCGATACTGCCCTGGCGTGGCCGCCAAGTGCTGCTTGAAGGTGCGTTGGAAATGCGCCTGGTCGGCAAAGCCCGCGGCCAGTGCCACGTCGGCGATCAACTGGCCGTCGCGCAGTTGGGCGCGGGCAAACTGGATGCGACGGTTAACCAGGAACGCATGGGGCGTCATGCCGTAATACTGTTTGAACGCCCGGATCAGGTACGACGGCGACAACTGCACCGCCTGGCAGATGTCTTCCAGTTTCAGCGCCTCGGTACAATGTTCGCGGATGTACTCGGCGGCCCGCTCCAGCTTGTGGTTGACCTCACGTACAACGGTTGTCGCCGGGTTCAGGCGTAACTGCACCTCACTGAAAAAACTCACCACCGCGCTCTGCTTGTGCAAGTGCTCGGCCTGCTCGTCCACCAATACTTCATACAGCTCGTTCAAGCCGCCAAATAGCACGGGGTCGCGAGTGTGGGTGGTGGTGAACTGACGAAAGTCCAGCTCTGTGCTGAACCCCAATTGATGTTGCAGATCGGTCAGCCAGGGCGTGTCGATATACAGCATGTGATAGGACCAGGGCTGGTCGTCGATGGGATTGCAGGCGTGGACGTCGCCGGGGTTCATCAGGACCACGGTGCCGGCGCTGATCTGGAAAGTAGACGAACCGTGGATATACAGGCTCTGCCCGGCGGTGATTGCGCCAATCGAAAAGTGCTCGTGGGAATGCCGGGTGTAGCAGACCTTGCGACCATCGGCGATGGTCCGGGCCTCGATGAAAGGCAGGCTGTCGTCGCGCCAGAAGCGCGGCGCACACGAAGGTTGATCAGTGGCGTTCAGCGACATGTCCGTAGCTCCATCCCGAGCAAGGTCGAGCCTGGAACATTACACAGCCTTGCGCTGAATCGCCACGTGCATCAGGTCAGAAGTCCCACTTGGTCGCCAGTTGCAGGCTGCGGGGCTCGCCATAGAAGCCGGTGCCAAAGTTGCCCAGGCCCGTGTAGTACTTTTTGTCGAAGGCATTCTTGACGTTCAAGGTGGTGCTCAAATGCTCGTTGAAGCGATAGCGCGCCATCAGGTCCACCAGGAAGTAGTTGTCCTGGGTGATACGTTCGTATTGACCGAAGTTGATCGAGTCATTGGGATTGGGCTGGAACACGTTGCCGAAGAACTCGCTCTGCCAGTTCACGCCGGCGCCCAGCGTCACGTTCTCCAGGGCGCCTGGCAGGCGATAGGAGTTGAACAGGCGCACCACTTGCTGCGGCGTGGTGGTTTGCAGGACTGAGCTGTAGACGTAGTCGTTGTTGGCATCGCGAGTGTGCTGGTAGGTGTAGCCGGCCGAGACATTCCAGCCATCGAGCACTTCACCGGCCAGTTCCACCTCGAAACCCTTGGTGGTGGCGCCGGCAATCGGGCGATACACCGAGTCGGTTTCAAAGCCGGAGACGTATTGGGCAACGTTGTCCTGCTCGATGCGGAAGGTGGCGAAACTGGCATTCAGACGACCGTCGAAAAACGCGGCCTTGAGGCCGGCTTCGTAGGTGTCACCTTCGATCGGGTCAAGCAGTTTGCGGTCGACGTCCTTGCTGTTTTGCGGCTGGAAGATCTTGGTGTAGCTGGTGTACACCGACCAGATGTCGTTGAGGTCGTAGACAATACCGGCATACGGGGTGACGACGCCGGTCTGCTTGTAACTGGTGCGATTATCGGCAGTCGCCGGGTCGTAGAAATCGGTGTTGTCGTTGCTGCTGAAGTTGCTGACCCGTGTGCCAAGGATCACCGACAAGTCATCGGTGGGCTTCAGTCGGGTGGCCAGATAGGCCCCGGTCTGGCGCTCGACGATGTCGGTCTGGCCACTGCGTGGGATGTTCGGTTTCAGGTATTCGCCGCGCCAGTCATAAATGCTGCCACCCACTGGCGGGTAAATCGAGCCGTAGACCGGAATGTCCTGTTTCGAGCGGGTGGCCATGAAGCCCATGATCAACTCGTGCTCGCGGCCAAACAGGCTGAACGGGCCGTTGAGGTTGACGTCCAGGGTGTTCTGCACCTGATCGCCCTTGTACTTGCCCATGAACATGTACATGCCGTCGCCGGTGACTTGGTCCGGGTTGCCGCCACTGGCGGAGGCGAGCAGGGTGTTGTGCTGGCTGCGCTTGCGGTCCAGGCTGACTTTCAGAGACCAGTCGTTGGCCAGTTTTTGTTGCACCGAGGCGAAGATCGTCTGGTTCTGGAAGTCGCGGCGGCTCCAGTCGGCGGCCGGGTTGAAGGAGCGGGAGAAATTAGTCCGATTGCCGTTGCTGAAATACATCGGGAACCCAGTCCAGCTGGCGCCACGGGAGCGGGTGTCCTGCTGGTCGATGCCGAAGGTCAGCAAGGTGTCCGGCGTCAGGTCGGCTTCGAGGATACCGTAGGCGATATCCTTGGTGTTCTGGTAGTGGTCCAGGTAGGACGAGCGATCCTGATAGACCCCGACAAAGCGCCCGCGCACGTTGCCCGATTCGGTCAGTGAGCCGGAAATATCGCCTTCGGTGCGGTAGTTGTCCCAGGAACCGACGGTGCCGGTCACCGATGCCTTGAATTCCTTGGTGGGCTTTTTACGGATCAGGTTGACCGTGGCCGATGGGTCGCCAGCGCCGGTCATCAGGCCCGAAGAGCCCTTAATGATTTCCAGGTGATCGTACACGGCCATGTCGGTGCTGGTGGTGCCGTAGTCATACACACCGTCGTAGGTGGAGTTGACGCCGTCGTACTGGAAATTGGTGATCGGCAGGCCACGGCTGGAGAACTCCCAGCGCTCACTGTCGTAATTCTGCACGCTGACGCCCGGCGCGCGGCGCAGGGTGTCGGCGATGCTGTTGGAACCCTGGTCGTCCATTTGCTGGCGGGTAATCACCGTCACCGATTGTGGTGTCTCGCGGATCGATAGCGGCAAGCCGGTGGCCGAAGACATCGAACCGGTGGTGTAGGAGTGACTGTCTTCGGTGGTGGCGCCCAGACCTTGGCCGGAGATGGTGGTAGCGCCCAGTTCCAGGGCTCCGGTGCTGACAGGCGCCAGTTCCAGCACGTAGCCGTTGTTGCCCTGGGGTAGGGCTTGCAGGCCACTGTTTTTCAACAGGCGCTGCAAACCGCTGGCCGGTGTGTAGCTACCACTGAGGCCTGGGCTGGTTTTTCCGGTGGCCAGGCTGTTGTGACCGGCGATGAAAGTTCCCGACTGCTCGGCAAAGCGGTTCAACACGCTGACCAGGGAGCCACCGGCGATGTTGTAGCTGCGGGTGGCTTCTTGGGTCGATGGCGCTTCGGCGGACTGGACATTGAGCGAGCCCAGGCAGAGCAGGGTAGCGGTGATGGCCAGCGCCAACGGACGTACAGCGAAAGCAGCGGGTTGCAACATGGAGGGTTTCCCTTTTTTCCAGGCGTTGGATCAAGTCGTTCGGTGAATACGAAAGCGTCTGCTGGGTTAACCGAACGAGCGTTGGAAAAGGGAACTGATAACGGAAACTTTTTTATGCCGAAGGATTTTTCGGCCCGACCGTGACCCACCATGGCATGAGTGTGTCCACGCGAATCGGCAATGCGGCTTGCAGCAGGTGCAGCGCGTGATCGCTGTCCTTGAGGGGGAATGAGCCCATCACCGGCAGTTGTGCCACCGCCGGATCGCAACCCAGATGGCCTGGGCGATAGCGATTGAGTTCGGCGATCAGCTTGCCGAGAGGGAGGTTGTCCGCCAGCAACACGTCGCGGCTCCAGGCTTCGCGGGTGGCGGACGCTGGCGAGGTGGCGTTGAATCTGTCGCGGGTGAATGTCACCTGCTGCCCGGCATCGATAATTCGCACCTGCTGGCTGGCGGCGGTGCGCACTTCGACCCGGCCTTCAAACACATTGAGGGCAGTGCTGTCGCCGTCTTGCAAGACACTGAAGCGGGTGCCCAGTGCGCGCAGGCGGCCCTGTTCGGTCTCCACCAGGAACGGACGGTTCCCATCCTTGGCGGTCTCGATCAGCACTTCGCCAAAGCGCAGGTGCAGCAAGCGTTGAACGGTATCAAAGCGCACATCCAGGGCGCTCAATGCGTTGAGCCATACGTGGCTGCCATCAACCAGCAGCGCTTCGCGGGTTTCACCGCTGGCGGTGGCATAGTCTGCACTCCAGCCGCCCACCAGGCGGGGCAGGGCGGTGTTGCGCAAGGTGCCCCAGGCCAGCGTTGAACCTGCGCACAGCACCAGCAGGGCCTTGAGGGTCTGGCGTCGAGAACTGCGCAGGGCGCGGCTGGCACCATGGGACTCCTCGGCCAGCGGCGCAAAGCGTTGGCTGACACGCTCCACATAACGCCAGGCAGCCTGGTGTTCAGGACTTTGCCCCAGCCAGGTCTGCCAGTGTTGCTGTGCCTGCGCGCCCACCGGCTGATCCTGCAGGCGTACGTACCATTGCGCGGCCTGCTCCAGGCTGGCGTGGCTGAGCTTTCCAGGGCTGCTCATTCCACCAGCATCCCGTCCAGCACCGCGCAATGCAGCAGCGCCTGGGCCAGGTACTTTTTCACCATCCGTTCGCACACCCCGAGCTGAATGCCGATTTGCTTGTAGGGCATTGCGTGCAACTGGGCCAGTAGGAAGGCCTCGCGGACCTTCTGGGGCAGGCGAGCCAGCATCGCGTCCACCTCGTAGAGGGTCTCGACGATGATTGCCCGCTGTTCCGGTGATGGCTGTACGGCTTCAGGGCGTGCAGCGAGACTTTGCAGCCAAGCCTGTTCCAGCTGTCGCCGGCGCCAGTGATCAATGCACAGGCCACGGGCGATGGTTGCCAAATAGGAGCGTTCGCGCACTTCACCAGCCTCGACCGGTGGGCGCTTGAGCACGCGGATAAACGTGTCGTGGGCCAGGTCAGCTGCATCCCAGCGGTTGCTCAGGCGCCGACGCAACAGCCCCAGCAGCCAGGAATGGTGAGTGCCATAGAGGAGGCTGAATGAGGTAGGCGAGGTCGACACAATATCCATCCGGCACAGATGCCTTGGTGTAAATAGGAATTGGTCGCGATTAAAGCAAAGAGGCGAAAGCAGTGCAAATGATATTGGTTTGCTTTTGGGTGTATTTCCTCAGAGTCCGTTGCCGCTACAGGGGGATAGATTCAGGAGCTCTCTGGGTACGGCACCAGAAATGCCGCCTCCAGCAACTGCCGGGTATAGGCATGCTGAGGGTCGGCGAAGATCGTTTGCGCATCACCCTGTTCCACCACTTGCCCATGCTTGACCACCATCAACTGGTGACTCAAGGCCTTGACCACCGCCAGGTCATGGCTGATAAACAGGTAGGTCAGGTTGTACTTGGCCTGCAGGTTGCGCAGCAGCTCTACCACCTGGCGCTGCACCGTGCGGTCCAGGGCCGAGGTCGGTTCGTCCAGCAGGATCAGCCGTGGCTTGAGCACCAGTGCCCGGGCGATGGCGATACGCTGGCGTTGACCACCCGAGAACTCATGGGGGTAGCGGTGGCGGGTTTGCGGGTCCAGGCCGACTTCCTTGAGGGCGGCGATAATCGCTTCCTCCTGTTCGGCCGGGCTGCCCATCTTGTGGATGCGCAGGCCTTCGCCAACGATCTCGCTGACGCACATGCGCGGGCTCAAACTGCCGAATGGGTCCTGGAACACCACCTGCATTTCCCGGCGCAATGGTCGCACCTGTTGTTGGGTGAGGCGATCCAGTTGCTGGCCTTCGAAGCGAATACCGCCCTTGCTGCCGATCAGCCGCAGGATAGCCAGGCCTAGTGTCGACTTGCCCGAACCGCTTTCACCGACGATGCCCAGGGTTTGGCCCTGAGGCAGGCTAAAGTTGATGCCGTCTACTGCCTTGACGTAATCGACGGTAGTGCGCAGAAACCCCTTCTTGATCGGGAACCAGACCTTCAGGTCATCGACCTCCAGCAATGGCGGGCCGATGACATTGGTGGCTGGCAAGCCACTGGGCTCGGCGGCCAGCAGTTCCTGGGTATAAGGATGCTGCGGTGACTGAAATAGCGTTTCGCAATCAGCCTGCTCGACGATACAGCCGCGCTGCATCACGCACACGCGATGGGCAATGCGCCGCACCAGGTTCAAGTCGTGGCTGATCAACAGCAAGGCCATGCCCAACCGTGCCTGCAGCTCCTTGAGCAGTTCCAGGATCTTCAACTGCACGGTCACGTCGAGGGCGGTGGTCGGCTCGTCGGCGATCAGCAGTTCCGGCTCGTTGGCCAGGGCCATGGCGATCATCACCCGCTGGCGCTGGCCGCCGGAGAGTTCGTGGGGCAAGGCCTTGAGGCGCTTGTGGGGCTCGGGGATGCCCACCAGTTCCAGCAGCTCCAGGGTGCGTATGGTGGCGGCCTTGCCGGTCAGGCCCTTGTGCAGGCCCAGCACTTCGTTGATCTGCTTCTCGATGGAATGCAGCGGGTTCAACGAGGTCATCGGCTCCTGGAAGATCATCGCAATGCGGTTGCCGCGAATATGCCGGATGGTTTTTTCTTTCAGGGTCAGCAAGTCTTGCCCTGCGTACTGGATAGTGCCGGACGGATGCCGCGCCAGCGGGTAGGGCAGCAGGCGCAGGATCGAGTGAGCGGTCACCGATTTGCCAGAGCCGCTTTCGCCCACCAGGGCCAGGGTTTCACCGCGCTTGATATCAAAACTCACGCCATCGACCACGCGCTGGTGGTTGGCGCCCACCACGAACTCGACGGAGAGGTCGCGGACTTCGATCAGATTGTCCTGATTCATCTCATTTCCTCGGGTCGAAGGCATCGCGAGCGGACTCGCCGATAAACACCAGCAAACTCAACATGATCGCCAGCACGGCAAAGGCACTCATGCCCAGCCACGGCGCTTGCAGGTTGGATTTACCCTGGGCCACCAATTCACCCAGAGACGGTGAACCGGCTGGCAGGCCAAAGCCCAGGAAGTCCAGGGCGGTCAGGGTACCGATGGCGCCAGTCAGAATGAACGGCATGAAGGTCATGGTCGAGACCATGGCGTTGGGCAGGATATGACGGAACATGATCGCGCCATTCTGCATGCCCAGGGCCCTGGCCGCGCGCACGTATTCCAGGTTGCGCCCACGCAGGAACTCGGCGCGCACCACGTCCACCAGGCTCATCCAGGAAAACAGCAGCATGATCCCCAGCAGCCACCAGAAGTTCGGTTGCACGAAACTGGCGAGGATGATCAGCAGGTACAGCACCGGCAAACCCGACCAGATCTCCAGGAACCGCTGCCCGACCAAGTCGACCCAGCCGCCATAGAAACCCTGCAACGCACCGGCCACCACGCCGATGATCGAGCTGAGTACCGTTAATGTCAGGGCAAACAGTACCGAAATACGGAAGCCGTAAATCACGCGCGCCAGCACATCGCGGCCCTGGTCGTCGGTGCCCAGCAGGTTGTCCGCGGAAGGCGGGGCAGGGGCCGGGACTTTCAGGTCGTAGTTGATGCTCTGGTAGCTATAAGGGATCGGTGCCCATAGGGTCCAGGCGTCCTTGGCCTTGAGCAGCTCACGGATGTACGGGCTTTTGTAGTTGGCTTCCAGGGGGAACTCGCCGCCGAAGGTGGTTTCCGGGTAGCGCTTGAGGGCCGGGAAATACCAGTCGCCGTCGTAATGCACCGCCAGCGGTTTGTCGTTGGCGATCAGTTCGGCGCCCAGGCTTGCGCCGAACAAAATCAGGAACAGCCACAGCGACCACCAGCCACGCTTATTGGCCTTGAAGCGCTCGAAACGACGGCGATTGAGGGGGGATAGATTCATCTCAATGCTCCCGGCTTTCGAAGTCGATGCGTGGGTCCACCAGGGTGTAGGTGAGGTCGCCGATCAGCTTCACCACCAGCCCCAGCAAGGTGAAGATAAACAGCGTGCCAAACACCACCGGGTAGTCGCGGTTGATCGCCGCTTCAAAACTCATCAGGCCCAGGCCGTCGAGGGAGAAGATCACTTCCACCAGCAACGAGCCGGTAAAGAAGATGCCGATAAACGCCGAAGGAAAACCAGCGATCACCAGCAGCATGGCGTTGCGAAACACATGGCCGTAGAGCACGCGATGGTTGGTCAGGCCCTTGGCCTTGGCGGTCACCACGTATTGCTTGTTGATCTCATCGAGGAAGCTGTTTTTGGTCAGCAAGGTCATGGTGGCGAAGTTGCCGATTACCAGGGCGGTGACGGGCAACGCCAGGTGCCAGAAATAATCGAGTACCTTGGCGCCCCAGCTCAACTCGTCAAAGTTATTGGAGGTCAGTCCTCGCAAGGGAAACCAGTCGAAATAACTGCCACCGGCAAACATCACGATCAGCAGAATCGCAAACAGGAACGCCGGTATCGCATAGCCGACGATGATCGCCGAACTGGTCCAGACGTCGAAGTGGCTGCCATGGCGGGTGGCCTTGGCGATCCCCAGCGGGATCGACACCAGGTACATGATCAGGGTGCTCCACAGCCCGAGGGAGATGGACACCGGCATCTTTTCCTTGATCAGGTCGATGACCTTGGCGTCACGGAAAAAACTGTCGCCGAAATCCAGCCTGGCGTAGTTCTTTATCATGATCCACAGGCGCTCCGGCGCCGACTTGTCGAAGCCGTACATCTTCTCGATTTCCTTGACCAGCGCCGGGTCCAGACCCTGGGCACCACGGTAGCTGGAGCCGGCCACCGACACTTCAGCGCCGCCGCCGGCAATTCGGCTGGTGGCGCCTTCAAAGCCTTCGAGCTTGGCGATCATCTGTTCTACCGGACCACCGGGAGCGGCCTGGATGATGACGAAGTTGATCAGCAGGATGCCGAACAGGGTCGGGATAATCAGCAGCAGTCGGCGAAAAATATAGGCCAGCATGTTAATCGCCTCCGCTCGCCGGATCGGCGGTTGGGTCTGTGTCCAGGGTGACGGCAGGTTTGGCGTCGGGCTTGATCCACCAGGTGTTGATGCCGACGTCATAGCGCGGCGGGACTTTCGGGTGGCCGAGGTGATCCCAGTAGGCCACTCGGTAGGTCTTGATGTGCCAGTTGGGGATCACGTAGTAGCCGAACTGCAGCACCCGGTCCAGGGCCTTGGCGTGGGCTATCAGGCTTTTGCGCGAGCCGGCGTCGATCAGCTCTTCCACCAACTGGTCGATGGCCGGGTCTTTCAGGCCGATGTAGTTACGGCTGCCCGGATTGTCGGCGCTGGAAGATTTCCAGAACTCACGCTGCTCGTTACCTGGTGAGGAGGATTGCGGGAAGCTGCCCACCACCATGTCGAAGTCGCGGGAGCGGATGCGGTTAATGTATTGAGAGACGTCGACCCGACGAATCACCAGGTCTATCCCCAAGTCCGACAGGTTGCGCTTGAACGGCAACAAAATGCGCTCGAACTCGGTCTGGGCCAGGAGGAACTCGATGGCCACCGGCTTGCCGGTGGCGTCGACCATCTTGTCGTCGACGATGCGCCAGCCGGCCTCTTGTAACAGTTGATAGGCTTCGCGCTGCTGGGTGCGGATCATGCCGCTGGCATCAGTTTTTGCCGGTTGGAAGGCTTCAGTGAATACCTGGGGCGGGATCTTGTCGCGCAGCGGTTCAAGAATTGCCAACTCTTCGGGGCCGGGCAGGCCGATGGCCGCCATGTCCGAGTTTTCAAAGTAACTGCGGCTGCGGGTGTAGGCGCCGTTGAACAGTTGCTTGTTGCTCCATTCAAAGTCCAGCAGCAGGCTGATGGCCTTGCGTATGCGCACATCCTGGAACATGGGCTTGCGAATATTGAAGACGAAACCCTGCATCCCGGTCGGGTTGCCATTGGGGATCTCTTCCTTGATCAGGCGGCCCTGGGTGACGGCTGGAATGTTGTAGGCGTTGGCCCAGTTTTTCGCACTGATTTCCTGCCAGTAATCGAACTGGCCGGCCTTGAGTGCTTCCAGTGCAACGGTGTTGTCGCGGTAATAGTCGGTGACTCGGTAATCGAAGTTGTACAACCCCTTGTTGATCGGCAGGTCCTTGCCCCAGTAGTCCTTGACCCGCTCGTAGCGAATCGACCGGCCGGGCTTGACCTCGACGACCTTGTACGGCCCGCTGCCCAGTGGGACCTCCAGGTTGCCCTTGGCAAAGTCCCGAGTCGCCCACCAATGCTTGGGCAGTACCGGCAACTGACCGAGGATCAGCGGCAGTTCGCGGTTGTTGGTGCGCTTGAACTTGAACAACACCCGCAGTGGGTCTTCGGCCACCACTTCGTCGACGTCAGCGTAGTAGGTGCGATAGATCGGCGAGCCTTGTTTCATCAAGGTCTGGAAGCTGAATACCACGTCTTCGGCGCGCACCGGGTGGCCATCATTGAAGCGTGCTTCGGGTCGCAGGTAGAAACGCACCCAGCTGTTGTCGGGGGCTTTTTCGATCTTGCCGGCAATCAGGCCGTATTCGGTAATGGGCTCGTCGAGGCCTTGTTGGGCGAGGGTGTCGTAGACCAGGGTGATGTTGTCCGCTGCTACGCCCTTGTTGATGAAGGGATTGAGGCTGTCGAAACCACCCATAGTGGACTCGCGAAAGGTGCCGCCCTTGGGCGCGTCGGGATTTACATAGTCGACGTGTTTGAAACCGGCGGAGTACTTGGGCGGTTCGTCATAGAGGGTCAGGGCATGTTGCGGCGCGGCATTGGCCGCAGCACAGAACAACAGGCCGCTGAGAATCGCAGTACGCAAAGACATCATTGGGCTTTCTCCGAAGCTTTCAGCCACCATGCGCTCAGGCCCAGGCTGTAGGGCGGCGTGGTGACGAAGGCGAACCGATTGCGGTACGCCAGGCGATGATAGTTGAGGTACCAGTTGGGAATGCTGTAGTGCTGCCAAAGCAGGACCCGATCCAGGGCCCGGCCCGCTGCCAGTTGCTCGTCGCGGGTCTGCGCGGCCAACAGTTGTTCCAGCAGATGGTCGATCACCGGGTTGGCGATGCCTGCGTAATTCTTGCTGCCCTTGATCCCGGCCTGGCTGGAGTGGAAATACTGCCACTGCTCAAGGCCCGGGCTCAGGGTCTGGTTGAGAGTCATCAGAATCATGTCGAAGTCGAATTGATCGAGGCGTTGCTTGTACTGCGCCCGGTCAACGGTGCGCAAGCGGGCGTCGATACCGATGCTCGTCAGATTCTCCACATAAGGCTGAAGGATTCGTTCCAGGTTCGGGTTGACCAGCAGTATCTCGAAGCGCAGTGGCTGCCCCTCGCTGTTGAGCAGGCGCTGGCCGGAAAGCTTCCAGCCGGCTTCGGCCAGTAGTGCCAGGGCTCGACGCAGGGTGTCTCGAGGAATGCCGCGCCCGTCGGTCTGGGGCAAACTGAAGGCCTGGGTGAGGAGGTTGGCCGGCAGTTGCTCGCGATAAGGCGAGAGCATCAGCCATTCATGGCCCACCGGTACCCCGGTGGCGGCGAATTCGCTGTTGGGGTAGTAGCTGAGCGTGCGCTTGTAGGCGCCGCTGAACAGGGTGCGGTTGGTCCACTCGAAGTCGAACATTAGCCCCAGGGCTTCGCGGACCTTGGTTTGGCTGAAAGTCGGGCGTCGGCTGTTCATGAACAGGCCTTGGCTCTGGGTCGGGATCTGGTGGGCGATCTGCGCCTTGATCACGTCGCCACGATTGACCGCCGGGAAGTTGTAGCCGTTGGCCCAGTTTTTCGCCTGATGCTCGATATAGATATCGAACTCACCGGCCTTGAAGGCTTCAAACGCCACGTCACTATCGCGGTAGAACTCCACCTCGACCTTGTTGTAGTTGTAAAAGCCACGGTTGACTGCCAGGTCCTTGCCCCAATAGTCCGTGACCCGCTCGAACACCAGTCGCCGGCCCGGCTGGACCTTGGCGATCCGATAGGGCCCGCTGCCCAGCGGGGGCTCGAACGTGGTGGCCTTGAAGTCGCGGTTTTTCCAGTAGTGCTGGGGCAGCACCGGTAACTCGCCCAGGCGCAGGATCAGCAGCGGATTGCCGGCGCGCTTGAACACAAAGCGGATGCGATGACGATTGAGGATGTCTACCCGCGCCACTTCCTGAAGGTTGGTGCGGTATTGCGGGTGGCCTTCGGTCAGCAGCGTGCGATAAGAGAACGCAACGTCGTAGGCGGTGATCGGCTTGCCATCGTGGAAACGGGCTTGCGGGCGCAGGTTGAACACCACCCAACTGCGGTCCTCGCTGTATTCCACCGATTGCGCGATCAGGCCGTAGCTGGAGGTGGGTTCATCGCCGGAGGGGGCGTATTGGCCGGTCCCGACCATCAGCGGCTCGTTAAGCTCGTTGACGCCGTATTGCAGGAAATTGGCAGTGGACACCGGGCTCGTACCCTTGAAGGTATAAGGGTTGAGGGTGTCGAAGGTGCCCGCGGCCATGACCCGCAAGGTGCCGCCCTTGGGCGCTGCGGGGTTTACCCAGTCGAAGTGGGTGAATTTGGCCGGGTACTTGAGCGTGCCGAACTGCGCATAACCGTGGCTCTCGGTAATGGTGGCGTTCGCGGAAAAGCTCAAGGCCAGACTTATTAGTAGAAGGAGGGAACGCTTCAAGTCAGAGATCCGATCCAGGCGGCTTGGGCTTTATGATCGGTACAGTAACAGCTTGTTCCGGCTGGAAAAAGGTTGTTAAAGATGGCGGCTATCCGAGGTGAGAGCTAGTTATTGTGGCGAACGGGCTTGCCCGCGTTGGGCCGCGAAGCGGCCCTCGGAATATGTATACCTTAATGGGGCTGCTGCGCAGCCCAATGCAGCGGTGCGGCGATCCGACAAATAAGTCAGCCCCAAGAGGTTTTGTCAGTTAGCGCGGTCCGGAAACCACCAGCATCTGCCCCGGCTTCAGCGCCAGGCCAGTACGCGGGTTCCAACGCTTGAGATGTTGCATCTCAACGTTGAAGCGCTTGGCCACGATGTACAGCGAGTCGCCTTTCTTGACCTTGTACTGCGCCGGTTTCTTGCCGCCGGCCTTGGCCATCACCTTGCGGGTGTCTTGCATGACCAGGGTCTGGCCGACCTTGAGGCTCTGGCCGTTTAGCTTGTTCCAGCGCTGCAGGTCATGGACATCGACCTTGTTGGCCTTGGCAATGAACGTCAGGTTGTCACCGCTCTTGACCTTGTAGCTGCGCGAGCGACCGGCGATGGCCTTGTGTTCCACTTCGTCGAACACCGGCTTTTTCGGTCGCAGGCTCAGCAACTCCTCGGGATTCATCGCCGACAGGCTGCTGGCCAGCAACTGCGCCTTGGACGTCGGCACCAGCAAATGCTGGGGGCCATCCAGGGTCGTGCGCTGTTTGAGGGCCGGGTTAAGCTGGAACAATTCGTCTTCGTCGATCTCTGCCAGCGCCGCGACCCGGGACAGGTCCATGCTTTGCTTGACTTCGACCACTTCGAAATAGGGCGTGTTGGCGATCGGGTTCAGGTTGACGCCGTAGGCCTCGGGGGCCAGCACCACCTGGGACAGCGCCAGGAACTTGGGCACGTAGTCCTTGGTTTCCTGGGGCAGTGGCAGGTTCCAGTAGTCCGTCGGCAAACCGAGTTTTTCGTTGCGCTCGATGGCCCGGCTGACCGTACCTTCACCCGCGTTATAGGCTGCGAGGGCCAGCAACCAGTCGCCGTTGAACATGTCATGCAGACGTGTCAGATAGTCCAGGGCGGCGGTGGTGGAGGCGGTGATGTCGCGGCGGCCATCATAGGCGCGGGTCTGGCGCAGGTTGAAGTAGCGCCCGGTGGAAGGAATGAACTGCCACAAGCCGACCGCATCGCTGCGTGAATAGGCCATCGGGTTGTAGGCGCTTTCAATCACTGGCAGCAGCGCCAGCTCCAGGGGCATGTTGCGCTCTTCAAGGCGTTCGACGATGTAATGAATATAGAGACTGCCGCGTTCGCCGGCGTTCTCCAGGAAGGATGGATTGCTGGCAAACCACAAGCGCTGTTGCTCGATGCGCGGGTTGACGCCCACCCCGTCCTGCAATTGGAAACCCTGGCGCATGCGTTCCCAGACATCCTGGGGCACCTGGGGGCTTGGTTTCTCTGATAACCAAAGGGGCTTTTGCTTGATCTTGGCAGCAAGAATGGGTTTGGGTTGCACGGTGGATTGTGCAGCGAAATTAGTCGTTTGGCAGCCCGCCAGAGTCGCGGAGACAGCCACCGCAATGGCTTGAGCCAAGCGGGTCAATGCGTCTGAATGGTTGGATTTACGAATAGATGACGACATTGGCTGGAAGTTAGTTCCGGGCAAAAATGTCGGGCGATTCTAGAAAGCGCTTTGATTGCGGTCAACCATTCAGAAATTTCGTACCAGAACCTGTCTTCTTAGAACGTATCTTTCCAAGACCGCAAGCTAGCAAAAACCGCGCTCCCGGACCGGTTATCCAGGCCATTCCGTTCGTCCGCTTTTTCTTTAACAGATGTTTCCGAGGTGCGCAGGAAAGGGTTCGTGAGTTTTTCCAGGGCTAGGGTCGAAGGCAGTGTCATCTTGCCGCTGGCTCGCAACTGACGGACTTTTTCCACTCGCTCGGCGATATCGGCGTTATCCGGTTCCACGGCCTGGGCAAATTTGAGGTTGCTTTGGGTGTACTCGTGGGCGCAGTAGACCAGGGTGTCGGCGGGTAGGGCAGCCAGACGTTCCAGAGAAACATGCATCTGCTCGGGGGTGCCTTCAAACAGTCGACCGCAACCCGCGGCGAACAGGGTGTCGCCACAAAACAGCAGGCCGTGATGATAGAAGGCAATGTGCCCCAAGGTATGGCCGGGCACGGCGAAGACGTCGAACTCCAAACCCAGCACGGTGATGCGGTCATTATCGTTCAGGGCGACGTCCCGGGCTGGGATCTGTTCATTCGCCGGGCCATAAACCGTTGCGCCTGAAATACTTTTCAGTTGCTCGACGCCACCGACATGATCATGGTGATGGTGAGTGACTAGGATATCGCTGAGGGTCCACTCCGGATGCTGCTTGAGCCAACCCAGGACGGGCGCGGCGTCACCGGGATCGACTACCGCGCAGCGATGGCTGCGATGATCCTGTAACAACCAGATGTAGTTATCGGTGAAGGCGGGCAGGGCACTGATCTGTATCATTCTTTGATTCGCCAAGCTGAACACATTGGTGCATCTTAGAACGTCTTGGTGAGTTGGAGAATGCAATGACTGATAAAGCGTTCGCCCAGGCCGATCCCGAGTGGCTGGCCCTGATCGGCGGCGCCCGTGAATGGCTGTCCGGGCCTATCGGGCAATTTTTGCTGGATGAAGAGCGGCGCATGCTCGAAGACGAACTGGGGCGGTTCTTCGGCGGTTATCTGGTGCACTACGGTCCCTCGGCACAGCCTCCGCCGGTTGCGCCCCAGGTACAGCGCAATGTGCGCCTGGGCGCTCCGTTGCCGGGGGTGGAGATTGTCTGCGAGGAGCAGGCCTGGCCGTTGAGCGAGCACGCCGCCGATGTGGTGGTGCTGCAACATGGCCTGGATTTCTGCCTATCTCCCCATGGATTGCTGCGCGAGGCCGCCAGCAGCGTGCGCCCTGGTGGCCATTTGCTGATCGTCGGCATCAATCCCTGGAGCTCGTGGGGCCTGCGGCATGTGTTCGCCCATGACGGGTTGCGCCAGGCCCGCTGCATCTCGCCGTCACGGGTGGGTGACTGGCTTAACCTGCTGGGCTTCGCGCTGGAGAAACGCCGCTTCGGGTGCTATCGTCCGCCGCTCGCGTCGACCAAGTGGCAGGGCCGCCTGGCAGGATGGGAGCGCAAAGCCGGAGCCTGGCAGTTGTCCGGTGGTGGTTTCTATTTACTGGTGGCCCGCAAGATTGTGGTCGGGCTACGGCCAGTGAGCCAGGTCCGGCGCGAACGGATAGGCAAGCTGGTGCCGATGCCGATGGCCAAGGTCAATCGCCGGTCCAGCGAGCAATAAAACACTCTTTAGTATTTCGGTCGAGTTTCTCGGCCTCGGGTTTTGCTGGTCGATTATCGGCAGCCCGCTTTGATGGCCCCCGGCTTTTATGGAAAGTATGCAATGACCGATAGCGTAGAACTCTTCACCGATGGTGCCTGCAAGGGCAATCCTGGTCCCGGCGGTTGGGGCGCCTTGCTGGTGTGCCAGGGCGTGGAGAAGGAACTGTGGGGCGGCGAAGCCAACACCACCAACAACCGCATGGAACTGATGGGTGCCATTCGCGGCCTTGAAGAACTCAAGCGCCGTTGCGACGTGCTGCTGGTGACCGACTCCCAGTACGTCATGAAAGGCATCAACGAGTGGATGGTCAACTGGAAGAAGCGCGGCTGGAAGACTGCGGCCAAGGAACCGGTGAAAAATGCCGACCTATGGAAGTTGCTCGATGAGCAATGCAATCGCCACAACATCACCTGGAAGTGGGTTCGCGGGCACATCGGGCATCCCGGCAACGAACGGGCCGATCAGTTGGCCAATCGCGGTGTGGATGACGTGCGGGGTTACAAGCAGAGCTAAAGGCGGGCGGTGCATAGTCCCTGTGTTGCGGCGGGCTTATAGAGCAGCAATCGCTGTTGCCCGTTGCATGTCGGCCTTGGGCCGTCTGTGGCATGACGTGCTAATATCCCGCCCCTTGAAATACACCGACCCGTTGAGAGCTGAACCCTGATGGCCATCCGATCTGTTGTACTCGATACCGAAACCACCGGCATGCCGGTGACCGACGGCCACCGGATCATTGAAATCGGTTGTGTCGAGCTGATGGGACGCCGCCTCACCGGCCGCCACTTCCACGTGTACCTGCAACCGGACCGGGAAAGTGACGAGGGCGCCATCGGCGTCCACGGCATTACCAACGAATTCCTGGTGGGCAAGCCGCATTTTGCCGAAGTCGCTGATGAGTTCTTTGAATTCATCAACGGCGCCCAGTTGATTATCCATAACGCGGCGTTTGACGTCGGCTTCATCAATAACGAATTCGCCCTGATGGGTCAGACGGATCGCGCCGATATCACCCGGCACTGCTCGATCCTCGACACCCTGATGATGGCCCGTGGACGTCACCCGGGCCAGCGCAACAGCCTCGATGCCTTGTGCAAACGCTATGGCGTCGACAACTCCGGCCGTGAGCTGCACGGCGCCTTGCTCGACTCCGAGATTCTGGCCGACGTCTACCTGACCATGACCGGCGGGCAGACCAGCCTGTCCCTGGCGGGTAATGCCTCGGATGGCAACGGTTCGGCAGAAGGCTCCGGCAATCGGTCTTCGCAAATTCGCCGCCTGCCGGCCGATCGCACGCCCACCGCAATCATTCGTGCCAGCGAGCAGGACATGGCCGAGCATGCGGCACGCCTGGAGGCGATTGCGAAATCCGCTGGCGCTCCTGCGCTGTGGACCCAACTGTGCGAACAATAGCCTTCCCGTAGAGACTCAGTTCACGGTCAAGCTTTAGCGAGGCTGCGTGGGGGCGACTTGGTGCTGGGAGCTGATTTGAGGACGACGGTGTGGCTGACGTAGCCTCGCTGGGGCTCGACAATTGCCAGTTGAAATCCCTCATTTGACGCTCTTCATTCGCTACAACCGCCCCCAGCTTCTACCCTGAGTACATTGCTCTCAGGACGCCAAGCTCCCATGTACAAAGACCTGAAGTTCCCCATCCTTATCGTGCATCGCGACATCAAGGCCGACACCGTCGCCGGTGATCGGGTCCGGGGCATCGCCCGGGAGCTGGAACAGGAAGGCTTCAGTATCTTCTCAGCGATGGATTACGCCGAAGGCCGGCTGGTGGCCTCGACCCATCATGGCTTGGCCTGCATGCTGATCGCCGCCGAAGGCGCCGGGGAAAATACCCATCTGCTGCAAAACATGGTTGAGCTGATTCGCCTGGCGCGAGTGCGGGCGCCGCATCTGCCGATCTTCGCCCTGGGTGAGCAAGTGACCCTGGAAAATGCCCCCGCTGACGCCATGAGTGAACTCAACCAGTTGCGGGGCATTCTCTACCTGTTTGAAGACACGGTGCCGTTCCTGGCTCGACAGGTGGCCCGCGCCGCTCGCACCTACCTCGATGGCCTCTTGCCGCCGTTCTTCAAGGCTTTGGTGCAACACACGGCTGACTCCAATTATTCCTGGCACACCCCTGGCCACGGCGGTGGGGTGGCCTATCGCAAGAGCCCGGTGGGGCAGGCATTTCATCAGTTCTTCGGGGAGAACACCCTGCGCTCGGATTTATCAGTGTCGGTGCCGGAGCTGGGTTCGCTGCTGGATCACACCGGCCCCCTGGCGGAAGCCGAAGCGCGGGCGGCGCGCAACTTTGGTGCCGATCACACCTTCTTTGTGATCAATGGCACCTCGACCGCCAACAAGATCGTGTGGCATTCCATGGTCGCGCGCGATGACCTGGTACTGGTAGACCGCAACTGCCACAAGTCGGTGCTGCACTCGATCATCATGACCGGTGCCATCCCGATATACCTGTGCCCGGAACGCAATGAGCTGGGCATTATCGGGCCCATTCCCTTGAGTGAGTTCAGTCCTGAATCCATTCGCGCCAAGATCGACGCCAGCCCGCTCACCCGAGGTCGGGCGCCAAAGGTCAAGCTGGCCGTGGTCACCAACTCCACCTACGACGGCTTGTGTTACAACGCCGAGCTGATCAAGCAGCAATTGGGCAACAGTGTCGAGGTGCTGCACTTCGACGAAGCCTGGTACGCCTACGCGGCCTTCCATGAGTTCTTTGCCGGCCGCTACGGCATGGGCACTTTACGCACGGCTGATAGCCCTCTGGTGTTCACCACCCATTCCACTCACAAGCTGCTGGCAGCCTTCAGCCAGGCATCGATGATCCATGTGCAGGACGGCGGCGCCCGACAACTGGACCGCGACCGCTTCAACGAAGCGTTCATGATGCATATCTCCACGTCGCCGCAGTACAGCATCATCGCCTCCCTGGACGTCGCCTCGGCAATGATGGAAGGGCCAGCGGGGCGTTCTCTGCTACAGGAAATGTTTGACGAGGCCCTGAGCTTTCGCCGTGCGCTGGCCAACCTGCGTGAGCACATTGGCGCGCAAGACTGGTGGTTCTCCATCTGGCAGCCACCTTCGGTGGCGGGTATTGACCGTGTGGCGACTGCTGATTGGTTATTGCAACCGCAGGCCGACTGGCACGGTTTTGGTGATATCACCGAAGATTACGTGCTACTGGACCCGATCAAGGTCACTCTGGTAATGCCCGGGCTGACCGCGGGAGGCGCCCTTGGTGAGTGCGGAATTCCGGCCGCAGTCGTCAGTAAATTTCTATGGGAGCGTGGGTTGGTGGTGGAGAAAACCGGTCTTTATTCGTTTCTGGTGTTGTTCTCCATGGGCATCACCAAGGGTAAGTGGAGTACCCTGCTGACCGAATTGCTGGAGTTCAAACGCAATTACGACGCCAATGTCAGCCTTGCAAGCTGTTTGCCTTGCGTATTTCAAACAGGCTGCGCGCGTTATCAAGGCATGGGTTTGCGAGACCTGTGCGATCAGTTGCACAGCTGTTATCGCAGCAACGCAACGGCCAAACACCTCAAGCGGATGTACACGGTTTTGCCGGAGATTGCGATGAAACCGGCGGATGCCTACGATCAATTGGTCCGTGGTGAAGTCGAGGCCGTGTCCATCGATGCCTTGCCAGGGCGCGTTGCAGCGGTGATGCTGGTGCCTTATCCACCGGGCATTCCGTTGATTATGCCGGGGGAACGCTTTACCGAATCGACTCGTTCGATCATTGATTACCTGGCATTTGCCCGGACCTTCGATAGCAGCTTTCCCGGTTTTGTTGCCGATGTTCATGGATTGCAACACGAAGACGACGGCGGTGGTCGTTGTTACACCGTCGATTGCATCAAGTGTTAAGGATGGTTATGCAAGCTGTAATGAATCCGAAGTACCCGGGGCTCAGTGTTCGAGTCGCCGACGAGGGATTTGAACCCTACGTATGGGGCAACGATTTCAGTTTTGATGTCAGCGCCTATGGCGTACCGGAGATCGGCAAGCGTGTCGATCAATGGGCGCTTGAGCAGATCTTGCCGTACCGCAAGTGCTACGGCATCGACCCGCAAGAGTTCGCCAGCTACCGCGATGCAGCCGACAGCGCGGTGTTCATGGCCTACCTGGATGACCGCCCTGTGGGGCATGTAGTGGTCAGCACCAATTGGAACGGTTTTGCCCACGTTGATGAGCTGGCAGTGGTGCTGCCTGCGCGTCGCCATGGGGTGGCCAAGGCGTTGCTGGATGTGGCGCAGTTCTGGAGCCGCAAGAAAAGTCTGCAGGGAATGATGCTGGAAACCCAGAACAACAATCTTGGCGCGTGCCGTTTGTATGAGCGTTGCGGGTATGTGATGGGCGGGATTGATCACCTGCGGTATCGCGGGATTGATCCGCAGACCAGGGAAGTGGCAATTTTCTGGTATCGGTTGTTCAAGTCAGAGCTGGAAGCGGTTTGATCTCTTCGGGTTAAGTCACAGCGCCCGCCAGCAACCCCTCGGCCTTTTGCGTGACGATTTCCACCAAGGCATTCAGCGCCGGGGAAGCGACGCTGTCTTTTAGCGTCAATGCATACAGCGTCACCAGAATCGGTGGTGACAGCGGGCAGGCATCCAGCCCTGCTTCTCGCGCGCCGCTGGCGGTGAACGGATCGACAATCGCCAGACCTTCCCCGGCCTCCACCATGCTGCGCATCATCTGGTAAGTCTGCACCCGCGTCTGGATTACCGGCAGCGGCCGCAGTGCCTGTAGCTTGCTGTCCAGCAATCGACTCAGCGGATCTTGCCCCTCCAGGCCGACCATTGCTTGGCCGGCCAACTCCTGCAGCGCAATGTACTTCTGTCGCGGCTTGAGCCAGCCGTGGGGCGCCAGCAGTTGCAGTTTGCCCTGGGCCAGCACGGTGCTGTGAATCTGCGGGTGTTCAGGATCATGCAGGCTCAGGCCCAGGTCCGCTTCGTGCAGCAGCAGGCTTTTGACGATATCCCGGGTTGGCTGGCTCGACAGGTTGCACGGCGTGTCCTGGAACCGTCGACGCAGCAGGGCAATGCTTTGTGGTAGCAGTTGGTTGGCCAGTGGCGGTGTGCAGAGGGCGCGTAGCGTCGGGGAGTGATGGTGTTTCAGGCTGCTGGCCAGGCGCTGCAGAGGCTCCAGCGCCTCATGGATATGAGTGATGTGGGCCTGCAGTTCCAGGGTTTCACGGGTAGCTTGCAGCCGCCCGCGCACGCTGGCGAAGAGCATGAATCCCAATTGTTGCTCGGCATCCTTGAGCGCGGTGTCAACATCGGCCACGGGCAGTTGCAACCATTCGGCGGCCGTGCCGAGGTGTCCGGTCTGCAAGATGGCCTGAATCACTTCGATATGACGTAAACGCATGCCCGGAGTCTATGTTCAGCCGATTGGGGATTCAATGGGGGAAGTCGGAACGCGAGAAATAAGTACGTGATGCTCGGCGAACAGGCTTGAATAAGGGAGGCAAAAGTACTGGAGGGGGGAGTCGAGCCGTCCCGGCCCAGTCACCACGCCATCAATGGCCAGGACTGAGCAGGTTCGCCTCTGAGACGTTGTATTGAAACCAAGTCTTATGAAGCGTGGGTCGTTTGCGATTCGCGGACGATTATGGTGCCCGACTGGATCAATCGGAATTCATCGCCTTCCATTTTTTCTACACGGTCGCCAATGGCCAGCTTGTAGGTAGTGGTGGGCGCCGAGCCAGCCAGGCCGTCGAGCGGCGGGGTGGATTCCTGGAACTCATGCACGGAATAAACGCGACCTTCCGCGTCTCTGGCATGGAACTGTCCGACAAGTACTGCTGCCATCTGTTTAGAACCTCTGGAGATAAACACTCGATTTGCGGTTCTGTAGACCGTAGAGGAGCGGGGTAGTTTACCTATGGAAAAAAAATACTATTCGTTGACTTTTTCAGACGTTACTTACACGGGCGAGTGCAAGATGAACGTCAGGGGAATTGCCAGAACCTGCTGGTGGTCGGGCCGTGAAGGCTCTATAACTACAAGCTCCTTTAGTCAGACGTCGGGAAACCCCAATGAGCAAGGTCTACACGATTGCCGTACTGGTTGGCAGCTTGAGAAAAGAGTCGATCAACCGTAAGGTCGCCCTGGCATTGGTCGAGTTAGCACCTGCCAACCTCAAACTCAATATTGTCGAAATCGGCGAGTTGCCGCTCTATAACGAAGACATTGACGGCCCAATACCGCCCGCAGCCTACAGTACTTTCCGTCAACACGTGAGCTCATCCGACGCGGTGTTGTTCGTGACCCCCGAATACAACCGCTCTGTGCCCGCCGCGCTGAAGAATGCGATCGACGTCGGCTCCCGTCCTTACGGCCAAAGTGCCTGGAGTGGCAAGCCTGGTGCGGTGATCAGTGTGTCGCCTGGCGCTATCGGTGGTTTTGGCGCCAATCACCATTTGCGCCAGTCCCTGGTGTTCCTTGACGTGCCCTGCATGCAGCAGCCGGAAGCCTACCTGGGCGGCGCTGGCAATGCGTTTGATGAGTCGGGGAGAGTGTCGGAGAAGACCAAGCCGTTCCTGCAAGCGTTTATTGATGCCTACGCAAAGTGGGTGGAAAAGCAGAAGGGTTGAGGTTGTGGCGAGCGGGCAAGCCCGCTCGCCACAGGGTGGTGTTCGGTTACCGCAACCAGTTAGTCCGCGCGAGCTCAATCACCTCGTCCCCGCGTCCACTCATCACCGCCTTGAGCATATACAGGCTGAAGCCCTTGGCTTGCTCCAGCTTGATGCTCGGTGGCATGACCAGTTCCTGGGTCGCCGTCACCACATCCACCAGCACCGGGCCGTCATGAGCCAGGGCACGGCGTAGCGCCGGCTCCAGGTCTTCGGATTGCTCCACGCGAATCCCCAGGATACCCATGGCGTTGGACATGGCCGCAAAGTCCGGGTTTTTCAGCTCCGTGCCAGTGTCTAGGTAACCGGCGGCCTTCATCTCCATGGCGACGAAGCCCAATGAAGCGTTGTCGTAGACGATGACTTTCACCGGCAGGTTCAACTGCGCCAGGGAAATGAAATCGCCCATCAGCATGCTGAAACCACCGTCTCCCGACAACGATATAACCTGGCGCCCGGGAAACGCTGCCTGGGCACCGATGGCCTGGGGCATGGCGTTGGCCATCGAACCGTGGTTGAACGAGCCGATCAGCCGGCGTTTGCCATTCATCTTCAGATAACGCGCCGCCCACACGGTGGGTGAGCCGACATCGGCGGTGAAGATGGCATCGTCATCCGCCAGCTCGCTGAGCAGCCGGGTGACGTACTGCGGGTGGATCGGTCGGTTGGCCTTTGATGGCTGTGCCAGGTCGTCCAGGCCCTGCCGGGATTTTTCATAGTGTTTGAGGGACGCCTCAAGGAAGCTGCGGTCAGCCTTGCGGGTCAGGCGTGGTAGCAGCGCCTGGATGGTTTCGCTGACATCGGCGGCGATCCCAAGGTCCAGCGTGGCGCGACGACCAAGGGCCTGGGGGTTACGGTCGACCTGGATGATCTTCGCGTCGGTGGGGTAGAACTGGCGATAGGGAAAATCGGTGCCCAGCATGATCAGCGTGTCGCAGTTGAGCATCGCGTGATAGCCCGAGCTGAAGCCGATCAACCCGGTCATGCCGACATCGAAGGGGTTGTCCCATTCCACGTGCTCCTTGCCTCGCAGCGCGTGTACCACCGGGGCGCCAAGGGCGTCGGCCAGGGCCACCACTTCATCGTGGGCTCCCGCGCAACCGCTGCCGCACAGCAGGGTGACGGATTTACTGTGCTCAAGGATGTCGGTCAGGCGTTGCAGGTCCTGTACCGCCGGCAAGGTACGTGGCGCCAGCAACGCGGGCCAGGGCTTGAATGTGTCTTCGACTTCCAGCAGCGACACATCCCCAGGAATGACCACCACCGCCACGCCACGATTGAGGATTGCCGAGCGCATGGCGCGGTGCAGTACATGGGGCATCTGTTCGGGGTTGGTCACCAGTTCAATAAAGTGGCTGCACTCCTTGAACAGCTCCTGGGGATGGGTTTCCTGGAAGTAGTTCAGGCCGATCTCAGAGGACGGGATCTGCGCGGCAATGGCCAGCACCGGGACGTGGTTGCGGTGGCAATCGAACAGGCCATTGATCAAGTGCAGGTTGCCCGGCCCGCAACTGCCGGCACACACCGTCAGCTCGCCAGTGGCCGCGGCTTCTGCACCGGCGGCAAAGGCGGCAACTTCCTCGTGGCGCACATGCATCCACTCGATGCTGTCCATAGTGCGCAGCGCGTCGGTGAGGCCATTGAGGCTGTCGCCGGTCAGGCCCCAGATGCGTTTGATGCCTGCTTGTTCAAGAGTGGTCGCCAGTTGCTGGGCCAGGGTGATTTTCGCCATGAAGAACTCCAATCGTCAGTGAGCTGATCAATAGGGGACAACTCGATGGTTGCCAATGTTCACCTTGAGTGGCATGGCCTGGGCCATATGAAAGATGTTTCACCGGGTGACGATCGTTTCAACGCCCACAAAAAAGCCCTGAACTCCAGCTATCCGGGGTTCAGGGCTTAGTGTGGCGGGCTAAAGCTTAACGCCGGCGAAACAACGGCAAAGGCTCATCCGTCGCCGCCTGGTACGTCACCGAGAAGTCCTTGAGACTTTCCAGTGCTTCGTACGGGTCTTTGTCTGCACGCAATGCATAGGCATCAAACCCACAGCGGCGCAGGTAAAACAGCTGGTCGCGTAGTACATCGCCAATCGCCCGCAACTCACCCTTGTAACCATAACGGTCACGCAGCAAACGGGCGTTGGAGTAGTTGCGACCGTCGGTAAAGGCCGGGAAGTTCAGGGCGATGACCTGGAAGTGTTCCACGTCGTCACCGATCTCTTCGGCTTCTTCATCGGCGTCCAGCCATACACCCAGGCCGCCGTCGCGGGCCTTGAGGGCGTGAGCATGCTCGCGCCAGAGGGCCAGCGGCACAATCAGGTCGTCGCAGTTGGAAATGCCATCGAAGGTCGTGTCCTTGGGCAGCAAGTGCCAGGTTTCGTCGACCACTTCGTTGTTCTTAATGATTCGCTGCATAGACACGCTCCTTGAACAGGTCAATGCCGATGCGCTGGTAGGTGTCGATGAAACGCTCATCTTCGGTGCGCTGCTCGATATAGACGTCGATCAACTTGCCGATCACCTCGGGCATGGCTTCCTGGGCGAAGGACGGGCCCAGGATCTTGCCCAGGCTCGCATCGCGACTGGCGCTGCCGCCCAGGGACACTTGGTAGAATTCTGCGCCTTTTTTGTCCACCCCGAGGATGCCGATGTGGCCGACGTGGTGGTGACCACAGGCGTTCATGCAGCCGGAGATATTCAGGTCCAGCTCGCCGATGTCGAACAGGTAGTCCAGGTCGTCGAAACGGCGCTGGATCGATTCGGCAATCGGGATCGATTTGGCGTTGGCCAGGGAGCAGAAGTCACCGCCCGGGCAGCAGATGATGTCGGTCAGCAGGCCGATGTTCGGCGTGGCGAAACCTTGTTCGCGCAACTCGCCCCACAGGGTGAACAACTGGCTCTGTTCAACGTCTGCCAGGATGATGTTCTGTTCGTGGGAGGTGCGCAGTTGGCCGAAGCTGTAGCGCTCGGCCAGGTCGGCGACGCCGTCCAGTTGCTTGTCAGTGATGTCGCCCGGCGCTACGCCGGTTGGTTTCAGCGACAGGGTCACGGCGACATAGCCTGGCTTCTTGTGGGCCAGGGTATTGCGCACACGCCAGCGGGCAAAGCCTGGATGTTGCTGGTCGAGTTCGACCAGCTCTGCGTCCAGATTGCTCAGGGCCTTGTAGTCCGGATCGACGAAGTGCTTGGTGACGCGATGCACTTCGGCGTCGGTCAGGGTGGTCTGGCCGCCGCGCAGGTGTTCCATCTCGGCGTCGACTTTCTGCGCAAAGACTTCAGGCGTCAGGGCCTTGACCAGGATTTTGATCCGCGCCTTGTACTTGTTATCACGACGGCCATAACGGTTGTAGACCCGCAGGATGGCGTCGAGGTAGCTCAACAGGTCTTTCCACGGCAGGAACTCGTTGATGAAGGCGCCGACCACCGGGGTACGACCGAGGCCGCCACCCACCAGCACACGGAAGCCCAACTCACCGGAGGCGTTGTACACCGGCTCCAGGCCAATGTCGTGGACTTCAATCGCCGCGCGGTCCGAGGTCGAGCCATTGATAGCGATCTTGAACTTGCGCGGCAGGTAGGCGAATTCCGGGTGGAAGGTGGTCCACTGGCGAACGATTTCGCACCATGGGCGGGGGTCGATCACCTCATCGGCTGCAACGCCGGCGAACTGGTCGGTGGTGACGTTGCGCAGGCAGTTACCGCTGGTCTGGATCGCGTGCATTTGCACGGTGGCCAGTTCTTCCAGAATGTCCGGCACATCTTCCAGGGCCGGCCAGTTGAACTGCACGTTCTGGCGGGTACTGATGTGGGCGTAGCCCTTGTCGAAGTCGCGAGCAATTTTGGCCATCATTCGCGTCTGGCGCGAAGTGAGTTGGCCATAGGGCACGGCAACCCGCAGCATTGGCGCAAAGCGCTGAACATAAAGGCCATTTTGCAAGCGCAGAGGGCGAAACTCTTCTTCGCTCAGCTCGCCTGCCAGATAGCGTCGGGTCTGATCACGGAACTGCTTGACGCGGTCCTCGATGATGCGCTGATCGTATTCGTCGTATACGTACATATAGGTCCTGTTCTCGGCAAATCTGCGCGCACGGCCGCGCACTCCAACGGAGCCGGCGCACGATACCAGTTTGCGTTTATGCGCAAAAGTGATGTTTAAGCATATGCAAAGAACCAAATCGACTAATGAGATTGATTATCGGATTACCCACATTTGTCACGGGGGCAATCATGGACTTTACTGTGGGCGAGTCTTAATGCAATCACCCATAAAACCGACAAGAGGCGATGCGATGAGCAATCCGACTAAAGCCCGCAAAAGCGACAGTTCCGTGGACGCCTGGGCCATTCTCTTTCTGATTATTTTGGTGGTTTCAACGGCTGTGTTCTGGGTCAGCCATCAATAAAGGACGTTGCCTGAGCTTTGGGGGTTGTCCCGCCGTGGCGATTAGCCGAGATTGACCGGCTTATTGCCATTACACTGGGCGGCAACTATCCGGGGCTCAGGTAATGATGCTGAAGGTTCTCTGCAAGTGTTTGCTGGTGGCGAGTATGCCGTTCTGGGCGATGGCCCATGCAGCGTCGGTGGTTTTTCTCAACCCTGGCACCTCGACCGAAGCCTTCTGGGTCAACTATGCGCAATTCATGCAGGCCGCCGCCAGGGACCTCGGCCTGGATTTGCGCGTGCGTTATTCCGAGCGCGATCCGCAAAACACCCTCCAGCAGGCCCGCGAAGCTTTACAAGGCCCCCAGCGCCCAGACTACCTGGTGCTGGTCAACGAGCAGTACATCGCCCCGCAAATCCTACGCCTGTCCCAGGGCAGCGGGGTCAAGTTGCTGATCGTCAATAACGCCCTGACGCCTGACCAGGTGCAACTGTTGGACGCACGTAAATATCCCAACTGGATTGGTAGCCTCGTCGCCAACGACGAGGAGGGCGGTTACCTGATGCTCAAGGAACTGATGCGCATCCATGGCCCGGTCGCCGCCGGCCAAACCCTCGATTTGCTGGCCTTCTCCGGCGCCAAGAACACCCCCACCGCACAGCTGCGCGAACAAGGTTTGCAGCGAGCCCTGGGGGAGCATCCCGAAGTACGCCTGCGCCAATTGGTTTACGGCGAATGGAACCGCCTGCGCGCCTTTGAGCAGGCAACACTGTTGTTCAAGCGTTATCCGCAGACCGCGCTGGTGTGGTCGGCCAATGACGAGATGGCTCTGGGCGCCATGACCGCCCTGCAGAACAGCGGCCGCAGGCCGGGCAAGGATGTGCTGTTCAGTGCGGTCAACAGCTCACCCCAAGTGCTTGCAGCGCTTCTTGATGGACGGTTGAGCGCGTTGGTGGCTGGGCACTTCACCCTGGGCGGTTGGGCGATGGTACTGGTGCATGACGATGCCAGGGGTGTGGGCATCGGCCTGCATGGCGAGCGGGAACGCCAAGAGGCGTTGTTCCAGCTGATTGACCCCGCACAGGCCCGACGCCTTCAAGAGATCAATGCTCACCAGGATTATGACGTGGATTTTCGGGCGCTGTCAGCCGAAGGCAGGCCCGCGACCTACCGTTACCCTTTCAGCTTGCAACTGCTGATGCACTGATCGCTTTCACACCCCGGCCAAGTGCAACACCAGCTTGACGATGCCAAACAGCGTCAGGGCAAAGATGGCTGTGAACAGGATGCCAAGCACCACGAAATGACTGGGTTTGCCGTGGGTAAAATCGCGGGCGCGATTCTTCCCGCTTTGCACGCCGAAGGCGGCGGCTATCACGCTGTGAAGCATCTGCCAGAAGGTTGGCGGTTTGTGGTTGGCTGGATCGTCCATACATCCCCCGGTGAAGGTGTGTATGGACAGCATAGTCAATCCAGCGCCGTTAGTTGTCGTAACCCAGGTTCGGTGCCAGCCAGCGCTCGCTCACAGCCAGGTCCTGGCCTTTGCGGGCGGTGTAGCTGGCGATCTGGTCCTTGTCGACCTTGCCCACGGCAAAGTACTGCGCCTGCGGGTGGGCGAAGTACCAACCGCTGACCGCTGCCGCCGGGAACATCGCGTAGTGCTCGGTAAGGAACACGCCACTGCTCCCGGCCTGCATTTCGCGGGCTTGAGGGTCGAGCAGCTGGAACAAGGTACCTTTCTCGGTGTGATCCGGGCACGCAGGGTAGCCAGGGGCAGGGCGGATGCCGCTGTATTGCTCCTTGATCAGCGCATCGTTATCCAGTTGCTCGTCCTTGGCGTAGCCCCAGTAGTCCTTACGCACTTGCTGGTGCAGCCATTCGGCGCAGGCCTCGGCCAGGCGGTCGGCCAGGGCCTTGACCATGATCGAGTTGTAGTCGTCGCCAGCGTCCTGGTAGGCCTTGGCCACTTCTTCGGCGCCGATGCCGGCGGTGGTGATGAAGCCACCCACGTAGTCGGTGATACCGCTGTCTTTGGGCGCGACGAAGTCGGCGAGGGAGAAGTTCGGCTTGCCGTCAGTCTTGATGATCTGCTGGCGCAGGTGGTGCAGTTTTGCCAGAGGCTTGCCGTCATCACCGTAGACTTCCAGGTCATCGTCCTGCACCTGGTTGGCCGGCCAAAAGCCAAACACGGCGCGGGCGCTGATGAGTTTTTCGTCGATCAGCTTGGCGAGCATTTCCTGGGCGTCGGCGTACAACGAGGTGGCGGCTTCACCCACCACTTCGTCAGTGAGGATGCGCGGGAATTTGCCGGCCAGGTCCCAGGAGATAAAGAACGGCGTCCAGTCGATGTACTCGGCCAGCACTTTCAGGTCGATATTGTCCAGCACCTTGGGGCCAGTGAATGTGGGCTTGACGGGTGTGTAAGTGCTCCAGTCGAACTGCGGCTTCTTGGCGATGGCCGCCGGGTAGCTCAGGCGTTCAGTGCGGGCGCTGCGGTTGGCGGTGCGCTCACGCACTTCGATGTAGTCCAGGCGGGTTCTCTCGACGAAACCGGCCTTCAATTCCTTGGACAGCAACTGCGTCGCCACACCCACGGCGCGGGAGGCGTCGGTGACGTAGATCACCGCGTCATTACTGTACTTGGGCTCGATCTTCACCGCCGTGTGGGCCTTGGACGTGGTAGCGCCACCGATCATCAACGGCAGGTGGAAATCCTGGCGCTGCATCTCGCGGGCGACGTGCACCATCTCATCCAGGGACGGCGTGATCAGGCCGGACAAGCCGATGATGTCGCACTTCTGTTCCTTGGCCACTTGCAGAATTTTCTCGGCTGGGACCATCACGCCAAGGTCGACGATGTCATAGCCGTTGCAGCCGAGCACCACGCCGACAATGTTCTTGCCGATGTCATGCACGTCGCCTTTTACCGTCGCCATGAGGATCTTGCCCTTGGCTTCTGGCTTGTCGCCTTTTTCCAGCTCGATAAACGGGATCAAGTGGGCCACGGCCTGCTTCATTACTCGGGCGGACTTCACCACCTGGGGCAGGAACATTTTGCCGGCGCCAAACAAGTCGCCAACGATATTCATGCCAGACATCAGCGGGCCTTCGATCACTTCAATCGGCCGGGCGAACGACTGCCGGGATTCTTCGGTGTCTTCGACGATGTGTGAGGTGATGCCCTTGACCAGGGCGTGTTCCAGGCGCTTGTTGACTTCCCAGCTACGCCACTCTTCAGTCTCGGCTTCCTTGACGCTGCCGTCGCCCTTGTACTTGTCGGCAATGGCGAGGAGGGCGTCGGTGCCTTCCGGGGTGCGGTTGAGCACCACGTCTTCCACAGCGTCGCGCAGTTCGGCCGGGATCTGGTCGTAGATCTCCAACTGGCCGGCGTTGACGATGCCCATGCTCAGGCCGTTGCGGATCGCATACAGCAGGAACACCGAGTGAATCGCCTCACGCACCGGGTTGTTGCCACGAAATGAGAATGACACGTTGGACACGCCACCCGAGGTCAACGCATACGGCAGTTCGTCACGGATGTAGGCACACGCATTGATGAAATCGACGGCGTAGTTGTTGTGCTCTTCGATACCGGTGGCGACCGCGAAGATGTTCGGGTCAAAGATGATGTCTTCCGGCGGGAAGCCGACTTCATTGACCAGGATGTCGTAGGAACGTTTGCAGATTTCCTTCTTGCGCGCTTCGGTGTCGGCCTGGCCGGATTCGTCGAAGGCCATCACCACCACCGCAGCGCCGTAGCGCTTGCACAGTTTTGCGTGATAAATGAACTGCTCCACGCCTTCCTTCATGCTGATGGAGTTGACGATGCCCTTGCCCTGGATGCACTTGAGGCCCGCTTCGATCACTTCCCACTTGGAGGAGTCGATCATGATCGGTACCCGGGAGATGTCCGGCTCGCCGGCAATCAGATTGAGGAAGGTCACCATGGCCTTCTTCGAATCGAGCATCCCTTCGTCCATGTTGATGTCGATCACCTGGGCGCCGGCTTCCACCTGCTGCAGGGCGACTTCCAGGGCTTGGGTGTAGTTGTCTTCACGGATCAGCCTTGCGAAGCGCGCGGAACCGGTGATGTTGGTCCGCTCGCCAACGTTGACGAACAGCGAGCTGCGATCAATGGTGAACGGTTCCAGGCCCGACAGACGGCAGGCCTTGGGGATGTCGGGGATCTGGCGTGGCGCATAGCCGGCCACGGCCTTGGCGATGGCTTCGATATGGCCCGGCGTGGTACCGCAGCAGCCGCCGACGATATTGAGGAAGCCGCTTTGGGCGAATTCCTCGATGACCTTGGCGGTCTCTTCCGGCAGTTCGTCGTATTCACCGAATTCGTTGGGCAAGCCGGCGTTCGGGTGCGCGGAAACGTAGGTGCTGGCCTTGTTCGACAACTCTTCCAGGTACGGCCGCAGCTCGCTGGCACCGAGGGCGCAGTTCAGGCCGACGGAAATCGGCTTGGCGTGGCAGATGGAGTTCCAGAACGCTTCAGTGGTCTGGCCCGACAGAGTCCGGCCGGACGCATCGGTGATGGTCCCGGAAATCATGATCGGCAACTCGACACCCAGCTCTTCATAAACGCCTTGAACGGCAAAGATCGCGGCCTTGGCGTTGAGGGTGTCGAAGATGGTTTCGATGAGGATCATGTCCGCACCGCCTTCGATCAGGCCCTTGGTGGCCTCGGTGTAGTTTTCCACCAATTCATCGAAGGTCACGTTGCGGTAGCCGGGGTTGTTGACGTCCGGCGACAGCGAACAGGTACGGCTGGTTGGGCCGAGCACGCCGGCGACAAAGCGCGGCTTGTCCGGGGTCTCCAGGGTTTTCGCGTCGGCAACCTTGCGCGCCAGGCGGGCGCCTTCTACGTTCAATTCATAGGCCAGCCCTTGCATGCCGTAGTCGGCCTGGGACACTTGAGTGGCGTTGAATGTGTTGGTTTCGAGGATGTCGGCGCCGGCATCCAGGTAAGCCTTCTCGATCCCGCCGATCACGTCTGGGCGAGTGAGGATCAGCAGGTCGTTGTTGCCCTTGATGTCGCTTGGCCAATCGGCGAAGCGTTTGCCACGGTAGTCCTCTTCCTCCAGTTTGTAGCTCTGGATCATCGTGCCCATACCACCATCGAGGATCAGGATGCGTTCCTTGAGGGCTTGGTGAAGGGCTTGCAGACGAGCGCTACGATCGGACATGGGACTACTCTGGTCAGGCATTACGGAGGGCGTGGATCATAGCAAACCTGTGCGCTTTTAGAGCATGTTCAGCTTTTGCATGAATATCGCTCATGTTGGGCGAGGGTGCAGGTCGGTAGAATCACCGGGATTTTCACCGTATGCATTAAATCGGGACCGGAAACATGTCACTTCGCCTCATCATCAGCGTCGTTCTTGCGCTGATCGCCAGCAGCACACAGGCACAAGGTCCCGCGCAGAGCCTTTCCTATATCCGTGATATCCAGCCGATTTTCACCGAGAAGTGCGTGGCCTGCCATGCCTGCTACGACTCGGCCTGCCAGCTCAACCTGGGCAGCGGCGAAGGCGCCGCACGGGGTGCGAGCAAGGTTGCGGTCTACGACGGTGAGCGCAGCCAGGCTTCGCAGCCCACGCGCTTGTTTTACGATGCGTTCGGCAAGGCGCAGTGGAAGGCGCTGGGTTTCGGTTCGGTTTTGGACGCCCAAGGCAGCCAGGCGGCGTTGATGGCGCGGATGCTCGACCTGGGCCACAAGACGCCATTGGCGCCCAATGCCAAGTTGCCCGCCGAGATTGTGCTGGGCCTGAACCGGGAAAACATGTGCCCGCTGCCGGAGGAGTTCGATGCCTATGCCAGCGACCACCCCAAGGAAGGTATGCCCCTGGCAGTCACTGGCCTGACCAACCAGCAGTACCAAACCCTGCAACGCTGGTTGGCCTCCGGTGCGCCCATCGATGAACAAGGGCTGGCGCCGAGTGCCCAGGAAGCCTTGCAAGTACAGCAATGGGAAAACCTGCTCAATCAGCCCGGTGCGCGGGAAAGCCTGGTGGCGCGCTGGCTCTACGAGCATCTGTTCCTTGCCCATATCTATTTAGAGGGCGGCGAACCGGGGCATTATTTCCAGTGGGTGCGCTCGCGTACGCCCAGCGGCCAGCCGATTGACCTGATCAACACCCGCAGGCCCAATGACGACCCGGGCATCCAGGTGTACTACCGTTTGTGGCCGGTGCAAGGGGTTATCGTCCACAAGACGCATATCACGTACCCGTTCAGCGCCGAGAAAATGGCCTGGATCAAGGCGCTGTTCTACAGCGGCGACTGGCAGGTCCACGCGCTACCTGGCTATGGTCCTGCACGCCGGGCCAATCCGTTCGAGACCTTCGAGGCCATCCCGGCCAAGGCGCGCTACCAGTTCATGCTGGATAACGCGGAATACTTCGTGCGCACCTTTATTCGCGGGCCGGTATGCCGTGGGCAAATCGCCACGGACGTGATCCGCGACAACTACTGGACCCTGTTCCAAGACCCTGAGCACGACCTGTACATCACCGACGCCAGTTATCGCGGCCAGACCACTCCGTTGCTGGCGATGCCGGGGCAGAACGACGATGTGGGCAGTGTGTTGAGCCTGTGGCGGGCCTACCGCGACAAGCGCAACGAATACGAAGCCCTGCGCCGGGACAGCTACGCGGATCTGCCGCCGCCGAGTTGGTCGAGCCTGTGGACGGGTAATGACAATGCCTTGCTGTCGGTCTTCCGCCATTTCGACAGCGCGTCAGTGAACAAGGGCCTGATCGGCGAAGTACCGCAAACGATGTGGTTGTTCGACTATCCGCTGCTGGAGCGGACCTATTACCAGTTGGCGGTCAACTTTGACGTGTTCGGCAATGTCTCCCACCAGGCGCAGACCCGGCTGTATTTCGACCTGATCCGCAACGGCGCCGAGCAGAACTTCCTGCGCTTGATGCCCGCCGATTCCCGGGATGGATTTCTCGATGACTGGTACCAGAACAGCGGCAAGGTCAAGCTGTGGCTGGACTATGAGGCTATCGATAATGACAAACCCAGCGGGCTGAAGCTGGATGAGAAGGACCCCAAGCGCGATTTTGCCAACCAGTTGCTCGCCCGTTATGGCGACCTCAATGCCAGCCCTGACCCGATCAACCGCTGCATCAGCGCGTACTGTTCGCGGCCCGCAATTGATCCGGCGTTGCGAGACGCCGAGCAGGCGTTGAGTCGCCTGACCTCCCGACCTGCGGCGGGCCTCAAGGTGATCGAGCAACTGCCTGAAGCAACGATGTTGCGCATCGAGACCCGTAGCGGCAAGCGCGAGGTCTACAGCCTGTTACGCAATCGCGCCCATAGCAACGTAGCGTTCATGCTCGGTGAGGCCTATCGCTATCAGCCTGGTCTGGACACCCTGACCATTTATCCCGGCGTACTCAGCAGCTATCCGAACTTCATATTCAATATGGCTGCCGAAGACGTGCCCGAGTTCGTCGAAGACATGGAACACGCCAAGGATGCCAAGCGGTTTGAGAGAATTGTCGACCGCTGGGGTGTGCGCCGCAGTCATCCGCAGTTTTGGCTGTATTTCCACGACTTGTCGCAGTACATCCGTGAAACAACGCCGATGGAAGAGGGCGTATTGGACATGAATCGCTATGAAAACCTTTGATTACGGCGCGTTTTCTTTTCCGACAAAAATACTAGGACTTTGTGCCTCCGCAATGATTGGCGTAAACTGCCGACAAGCCTGTGAGGATTTTCCATGACTGCCATAACCATTACCGACGCCGCCCACGATTACCTGGCTGATCTGCTGTCCAAGCAGAACACTCCAGGCATCGGTATCCGTGTCTTTATCACCCAGCCTGGCACCCAGTATGCAGAGACGTGCATTGCCTACTGCAAGCCGGGGGAAGAGAAACCCGAAGATACCGCCCTGGGGCTCAAAAGCTTCACGGCGTACATCGACGCCTTCAGCGAAGCCTTTCTTGACGATGCCGTGGTTGACTACGCCACCGATCGCATGGGCGGCCAGTTGACCATCAAAGCGCCTAACGCCAAGGTGCCGAGCGTCAACGCCGACAGCCCGGTCAACGAGCGTATCAACTATTACCTGCAAACCGAGATCAACCCTGGGTTGGCCAGCCACGGCGGCCAGGTCAGCCTGATCGACGTAGTGGATGACGGTATTGCCGTGTTGAAATTCGGCGGCGGTTGCCAGGGCTGCGGCCAGGCGGACGTGACCTTGCGCGAAGGCATCGAGCGCACCTTGCTTGAGCGGGTTCCCGAGCTCAAGGGTGTACGTGATGTGACTGACCACACGCAGAAAGAAAACGCCTACTACTAAGGTGTTCGCTGCGAGCATGAAAAACGGCGCCCCGTGAGCGCCGTTTTTTTATGAGCTTAATTCAACGGGTTATATGGGTTTTGTAATAATTAGGGTTAAGTGTGGGGGGAAGGTTTGCCTGCGATAGCCATAGGTATCTATACCTCTCTTGAGGTTACTGATGGCTGGGGGCAGATTTGAGTACATATCCGTTGCTGCGGTAATGGCTGCTTAGGGTTACGCCCTTACGGCGTGTCACTTTGCAAAAGCGGCAAAGTAACCAAAACGCTCCTGCCCTACCTATCGGCGCCTCGCCTAGGCTCGGCGTACCCGAACGAAGGCATTGCTCCGTGGGTCGCCGCGATGGGCCATCCCTGGCCCAGCGCGACTAAACCGGCATCCTTGCCGGTTTACCCACTGCGTAACACCTGCGTTCGGCCTCTGGTTTTATGGGCAGGCAGATCAAGAGCCATCCGTTTTTCTGTAGGAGCGAGGGGGACGCCTAGTTCTTGCTCGCGAAGAACCTGAGGGCGCCGCGGTGATTCAGGATGCCAGCGTCATCGTTAACGACCATCGCGAGCAAGCTCGCTCCTACAGGTGGCAGTAGATCCGCTCTTGCTTTTCACCACTCAGCTCGGCTACCAGGCCGCCGTGCTTTTGCTTTTGATCTTAGGCGCCCCGTTAACCACGATGGCTGAACGCAGGTATTGATCCGTGGGTAAACCGGCAGGACGCCGGTTTAGCCGCGCTGGGCCAAGGATGGCCCATCGCGGCGGCCCACGGAGCAATGCCGGAGTGAAGGCATGCCGAGCCTAGGCGAGGCACCAAGTGGTGGGGCAAGAGCCTTTTGGTTACTTTTGGGCTCTTTTCAAAAGTGACACGCCGTAAGGGCGTAACCCTAAGCCGCCCTGACTAAAATAACGGATATGTACCCAACCCAACCCAACCCACAGGGTTTTGCATTAGCATCCGGGAATACTCAAGGCCGATATAAGTGCGCATGACCTGCACGATACAACGATGACTCGCTGAAACCGTCACTGGCCAACACCCGGCCCACCACAATCAACGCCGTCCGCCTGAATCCCTTGGCCGCTACCTTTTCGGCAATATCCGCCAACGTACCGATAACCCAATCCTGATCTGGCCAGGTTGCGCGATGCACCACGGCAATCGGGCAGTCGGCGCCGTAGTGAGGCAGCAGTTCAGCGACGATCTTCTCCAGATGATTGACCCCCAGATGAATCGCCATAGTCGTACCGTGGCTGGCCAGACTATTAAATGACTCTCCCGCTGGCATCGCAGTTTTATCGGCATAGCGGGTCAGGATCACACTCTGGGCGATATCCGGCAGGGTCAGTTCAGCCTCCAGCAGCGCCGCACAGGCGGCCACGGCTGTCACGCCCGGAATGATCTGGAAGGGAATGCCCAGCTCCCGCAGGCAGCGAATCTGCTCGCCAATCGCACCATACAAGCTCGGGTCGCCGGAATGCACCCGTGCCACGTCCTGGCCTTTTTCGTGGGAGGCCTTGATCAAACCGATGATCTGCTCAAGGTGTAATTCGGCGCTGTTGATCACCTGTTCGGCCTGATGGCCTTCCAGCACGGCGGCCGGTACCAGTGAGCCTGCATAAATGATCACCGGGCAGTTGCGAATCAGCCGCTGGCCCTTGACGGTAATCAGTTCGGGATCGCCGGGGCCTGCGCCGATGAAAAAGACGGTCATGACGGTTTCCTATGCAAAAAAACAAGCGTGCAAGGCTTCAGATGAAGATTGCTCATGATCAAGGCTGGCGATTATCGAGATTTTAGCCGCAACTAGCTAACGCAAAGGTGGCCTGGGCGTTTTTCTGACGGGTGATCAGCAGTCTCGCCGACCCCTGGGCCAAGTGTTCAGCCAAGGCCAGGGCGGCACTTTCGGCAACGCCATGGCAGCCGGTATGGGTGAAGGCGATAGCCGACTTGTGGCTCAACCGGGGTTCATAAAGTGCCAATTGCCCGGCACTGAAAAACTGCAGCGGCAGGTTCAAGGCCTTGGCCAATGCCAACAGCCCCGGTTCATCCTGTTTGAGATCAATACTGGCCAGCGCAGTGATGTGTTGGCGATCGATGCCGCCCTCGTTGAGGGCCTTGTTGAACAGGGCAAGCAGGGTGTCAGTGTCGCAGCCACGCTGGCAACCCAGGCCGACCACCAGGGTCGGGGCTGTGTTGTCAGTGGTCATGCCGAGTATTGATCGTCACGGTTACGGCGAAACAGCCAGGCGCTGATCAGGCCCAGGGCCAGCCAGAAGGCAACGTTGGTCAATTGCGAGGCAATCTTGAACTGCGTTTCCAGCGCTTCAGGAGCCAGCATTGAATGGGCTTCCGGTTGCGGTGCGCCAATCACATGGGGCACCGCCAGGATTGCTACGCCCAACACTTTCAGCAGCCAGTTGCGACCGAACACGATCAACGCAATACCGGCGGCAGTGGAACCGGCCGTGCCGATCCACCAGATTTGCCGTTGCGCCAGGTCAGCCGCAGCGGTGCCCGGCAGTTCCGGTGGCAAGCCAAGGGTTGGCGCCAGGACGAAGGTTGCGTAACCGGCCAGGCCCCACAGCAGGCCCTGAGCGGTGCGGGTTGGCGCACACAAGGTGTAGAGGCCGGCCAGCATCAGCGCGAAGCCTACCGCGACCACCAGGTTGCCGCCCGTGGTGGACAGCACGCGCTGCCAGCCGTTTTCCGGCTCCCAGGCTTCGGCGTCGTGGCTGTGAGTGGCAGCGGTGCCGTTGGCATGTTCATGTACTTCGACAGCGGCCGTGACGTTTTCGAAGGTTTCCGCCTGGAGAATCAGCGGCGCGACCCAGAAGCTTTGCAGCAGGGTCAGCAACAGGGCAGCCAGCAGGCCAGTGAACCCTGCGGTTTGGGCAATTCGCTTGATCATGTCGGCAGGTCTCAATGGCACGGGAACGCGGCGCTGTGGCGGGTATCGTGGGCGGCGTTGTGCACGGCCTCGATATGGGAGAAGCCGGCGAAATACACCAGGCACGCGCCCAGAATCGACGCACCGATGGCGGCGGTCAGGCGTTGGCTCAAGGTGGCGGTGTTGCTTGCGGTATGCGAGGTGCTGCTGATGATCGACATGGCACGTCCCTTTCGAGTGTCAGGGTGAAACGAGCGCATGAAAACCCTGCGAGCCAGGCACGCAGGGTTCTGAACAGCGCCCGCCCACCGCGGGTTTGTTATTTGATTGATCGGGCCGGTCTCCGGGCTTGCGAGGGGGCTCTTGAAAAGAGTCGACCTAAAAGCATCGCCTTCCCATGCCATCTCGGCACAGTGGATCTGATGCTTCGCTCGCTTACCGTTGCGGGGGCAGCACCGGACTGGTCATGGCTTGAGTCAAGCACATGATTTACCGGTTTCCCGTTTCACCCTGTGAAGGGCACCCGAAACAAGATGTGTAGGAGAGCATGGGCGAGGGATGGTAGTCAAATTGGCCGAGCCCCTGTAGCCTTGCGCTTTCGAGGTTCTTCGGCCCAGGTCGAAGCTAAGAAGGGAACGCGGTTGATGCCGCGGCTGCCCCCGCAACTGTAAAGGGTTGATCTGACTGCCACGCCACTGCCTGAACAAGGCGGGAAGGCGCAGCCAGCGCCAGTCGCAAGACCGGCAAGCCCCAAGCCAGGAGACCTGCCTCGCTACGATTCTTAACTTTCAACCGGGCGGGGTGATCCGGTGGCGAAATGGGCTTCTGCGCGCCGCCGCAGGGCCAATCGTCCCGTATGCCCGCCACCTTGCCAAAGGGCATCCGATGAAAACACTGGCCAAACTCCCCGTCACCATCGTTACCGGCTTTCTCGGTTCGGGTAAAACCACCTTGTTGCGCCATATGCTCGACAACGCTCAGGGCCGCCGCATCGCCGTGATCGTCAACGAGTTCGGCGAGCTGGGCATCGACGGTGAAATCCTCAAGCAGTGCTCCATCGGTTGCACCGAAGAAGAAGCCAACGGCCGCGTTTATGAACTGGCCAACGGTTGCCTGTGCTGCACCGTTCAGGAAGAGTTCTTCCCGGTAATGCGCGAGCTGGTAGCCCGACGCGGCGACCTCGACCACATTCTCATCGAAACCTCGGGCCTGGCCCTGCCAAAACCGTTGGTCCAGGCTTTTCAATGGCCGGAAATTCGCAGCGCCTGCACCGTGGATGCGGTGATCACCGTGGTCGACAGCCCGGCCGTGGCTGCTGGCACCTTCGCTGCGTTCCCGGATCAGGTGGATGCCCAGCGCAAACTTGACCCGAACCTGGACCACGAATCACCACTGCACGAGCTGTTCGCCGACCAACTGGCCAGCGCCGACCTGGTGATCCTCAACAAATCCGACCTCATCAGCGCCGAAGACTTGGCCCGCGTGCGCCTGGAAGTGGCTGAAGAGTTGCCGCCAGCGGTGAAGATCATCGAAGCCAGCAGCGGTCGCGTGCCATTGGACGTGTTGATTGGCCTGGGCGCCGGTTCCGAAGAACACATCGACGGCCGCCACAGCCATCACGATCATCATCACGAAGGTGAGCATGGCCACGACCATGACGCCTTCGACTCGATTTCCATCGAGCTGCCACAAGCCGACGAAAGTCTGCTGCTCGATGCCTTGACCCAACTGGTGGTCCAACACGGCATCCTGCGGGTCAAGGGCTTCGCCGCAATCCCCAACAAGCCAATGCGCCTGCTGATCCAGGGTGTGGGCACCCGTTTCGACAAGCACTTCGACCGTGCCTGGCGCGCCGATGAGCCGCGCGCCACACATCTGGTGCTGATCGGCCAGGAGCTGGACGCCACCTTGCTCGAAGCGCAATTACGCGCCGCCCTCAGCGTTTAAGCCATGCACCTGCTCAGGACCCAGCCCGGCGGTTTCGTCTCGGATGACAACATTGCCGACCTTGGACAAACCCCCGCCGACTTGGTGATCCTGTGCAGCGGCGACTCCAGCCTGGCGCTGCTGGCCGAAGCTGCCCAGCAGTTGCCCGAGGATTACCCGAGCCTGCGCCTGGCCAACCCGATGCAGGTGCAGAACCACGGCTCGGTCGACCTGTATGTCGATGAGGTGCTGCGCCACGCCAAGGTCATCCTGATTTCGCTGCATGGTGGGATCGGTTATTGGCGTTACGGTATCGAGCGTTTGGTGCAGTTGGCCGAGCGCGGCGTGCAACTGATTTTGGTGCCAGGTGACGACCGTCCAGACCCGGAACTCAGCGGCCTGAGTACCGTCAGCGCGCAAGAGCGCGATCGGCTCTGGCACTTCCTGCGCCAGGGCGGCCTGGGCAATGCGCTGGATTTCTATCGCTGCCTGGCCAACGGGTATCTGGGGCGCGACTATGGCTGGTCCGAGCCGCAAATCCTGCCGCGTACGGCGATTTATCATCCCCATAAAGCCAACGCGTGCCTGAGTGATTGGCAGGCCGACTGGCAGCCCGATCTTCCCGTGGCAGCAGTGCTGTTCTACCGCTCCCATTTGCAGGCGGCCAATACCGGCTTTATCGATGTGTTCTGCCAGCGCCTGCAGGCAGCGGGGTTGAACCCATTGCCCATGGCTGTGGCCAGTTTGAAAGAGCCCGGCTGCCTGACAGTGGTCGAGGACTTGCTGGATGAGGTCCAGGCCGCGGTGATTCTCAACACCACCGGTTTCGCCCAATCCAGCCCCGAAGCGCCGCACTTGCGACCGTTTCGCCGCAATATTTCGGTGATCCAGGCCATTTGTGCCCAGGACAACGAACCCGCCTGGCAGGCCAGCGAGCAAGGCCTTGGCCCCCGTGACCTGGCCATGCACATTGCCTTGCCGGAGCTGGACGGGCGGATCATCAGCCGCCCCATCAGCTTCAAGGACCTGGCTTGGCGCAGCGAGCGCAGCCAGTCCGATGTGGTGTGCTACCGGGCGCAACCTGAGCGCATGGACTTCGTCGCCGACCTGGCGCGGCGCTGGGTCGACCTGGCGCGGGTGCCTAATGCTGAAAAACGCATCGCCCTGATTCTCGCCAATTATCCAACCCGTGATGGCCGCATCGGTAATGGCGTAGGCCTCGATACCCCGGCCGCCGCGCTGAATATTCTGCGGGCGTTGCAGATTGAAGGTTATCCGCTGCCGGACGTGTTAGCGCAAAGTGGTACGCAACTGATCCAGGACTTGCTGGGCGGTGTCACCAACGACCTCGACAGCCTCGACCTGCGTCCCTGCCATCAAAGCCTGGGTTTGGACGACTACGAGGCAATGTTCAACCGCCTGCCTGAAAGCAATCGGCAGGCGCTGCTCGCACGCTGGGGTTCGCCGCACACCGACCCGATGTTCCGCGACGGGCGCATGATGATCGCTGGCCTGCGTTTGGGCCTGACGTTTATCGGTATCCAGCCGGCCCGGGGTTATCAGGTCGACGCCAGCGCGGTGTATCACGACCCGGACCTGGTGCCGCCCCACGGTTACCTGGCGTTCTACTTCTGGTTGCGCCAGACCTACGGCGCCCACGCAGTGATTCACGTTGGCAAGCACGGCAATCTGGAGTGGTTGCCCGGTAAAGGCGTCGGGCTTTCGGAAAATTGCTGGCCGGATGCATTACTTGGCCCGCTGCCGAATATCTATCCGTTTATCGTCAATGATCCGGGCGAGGGCGCCCAGGCCAAGCGTCGCACCCAGGCGGTGATCATCGACCACCTGATGCCGCCGCTGACCCGCGCCGAAACATACGGCCCATTGCGTAACCTGGAACTGTTGGCCGACGAGTATTACGAAGCGCAACTGCTCGACCCGCGTCGAGCCAGGGAGCTGCAAAAGGACATTCTCAAGCTGGTGCGGGAAACTCGCATCGACCAAGAGTTGGCGCTGGACGAAAACCTCGACAGCGACGCCGATGCGGCGATCTGGCTGCCGCGCCTGGATACTTACCTGTGTGATCTGAAGGAGTCGCAGATTCGCGACGGCTTGCATATCTTCGGTGAATCACCCGTTGGCCGCTTGCGCATCGACACGTTGCTGGCTTTGCTACGCATTCCCCGTGGCGATGGCCGTGGTCCGCAATCGAGTTTGCTGCGGGTGTTGGCCAAGGCTTTCGAGCTGGGCTTCGATCCGCTGGATTGCGCCCTGGCCGAACCCTGGGCCGGGCCTCGCCCCGAGGTATTACACACGATCGATCCACAATTGTGGCGCACCGCTGGCGACACCCGTGAGCGCCTGGAACTGTATGCCGCGCGCTTGATTGAGCAGGCGCTTGAAGGGCCGGTCGAGCAACTTGAAGAACCCGGCTGGCACGACGTCAAGGCGGTGATCGAAAGCCTGCGCATCGTCGTCGCTCCGCGCCTGGATGCCTGCGGCCCGGCGGAGATGCGCGGCTTGCTGGATGCCCTGAGCGGACGCTTCGTCCCCGCCGGTCCCAGCGGAGCGCCCAGCCGTGGTCGGTTGGACGTGCTGCCCACTGGGCGTAATTTTTTCTCGGTGGACGTGCGCAACCTGCCGACCACCACCGCCTGGCGCATTGGCTTCCAGTCAGCCAGCCTGATTCTTGAGCGACACCTGCAAGACCATGGAGACCATCTGCGTCAGCTCGGCCTGTCGGTGTGGGGCACTGCTACCATGCGTACCGGCGGCGATGACATCGCCCAGGCCATGGCGCTGATGGGCGTGCGCCCTGTGTGGGCCACCGGCAGTCAGCGGGTGGATGACTTTGAAATCTTGCCGTTGAGCCTGCTGGACCGTCCGCGTGTTGATGTCACGTTACGGGTCTCGGGGTTTTTTCGCGATGCCTTCGCCAACCTGATCCGGTTGTTTGATGCTGCGGTGCAAGCGGTCGCCGCGTTGGATGAGCCTGATGATATGAACCCGCTGGCTGCCAAGGTGCGCAGCGAGCGAGAGGCCTTGCGCTTGTCCGGTCTGGATGAAGAAGCCGCTGCCAAGCAGGCCGGCTGGCGAATCTTCGGGGCGAAACCGGGTGCTTACGGCGCTGGCGTGCAGGGCGCAATCGACGGTCGTCTGTGGCAGAGCCGCGAAGACCTGGCCGAGGTGTACCTCAATTGGGGTGGTTACGCTTATGGCGGCTCCGATGAAGGTACCGCCGCCCGCGAACAGTTCGCCCAGCGTCTGAGCCAGGTCCAGGCGGTGTTGCAGAACCAGGACAATCGCGAGCACGACCTGCTTGATTCCAACGATTACTACCAGTTTCAGGGTGGCATGCTCGCCGCCGTGGAAACCCTGAGTGGCGACAAGGCCGCCAGTTATCATGGCGACCACAGCCAGCCGGACCTGCCGAAAATCCGCACCTTGAAGGAAGAGCTGAACCGGGTGATCCGCGCCCGTGCAGCGAATCCCAAGTGGATCGAAGGGGTCAAGCGCCATGGCTATAAAGGCGCGTTCGAGATGGCGGCAACGGTCGATAACCTGTTTGCCTTTGACGCCACCACCGCGCTGATCGACGATCACCAGTACGCGCTGTTGGCCGACGCCTATTTGCTCGACCCTGACACCCGTGCTTTCGTGCAGCAACATAATCCCGACGCCTTGCGCGATATGACCGAACGCATGCTGGAAGCCCAGCAGCGGGGTATGTGGCAGGAGCCTGGAGCGTACCGCGAGGCGTTGGAAAATTTGTTGTTGGATATAGAAGAAGACAACTGAGTCACAGCACTCACCGAGAACTCGCGATGACTGATACCCCTCATTTCCCGCTGTCCGCCGTTGTCGGCGCCGATGACCTCAAGCTGGCCCTGTGCCTGACCGCCATCGACCCGAAAATCGGCGGGGTACTGATCGAAGGCCCGCGCGGCATGGCCAAGTCCACCTTGGCCCGTGGCCTGGCGGACCTGTTGGCCAGCGGTCAGTTCGTCACGCTGCCCTTGGGCGCCACCGAAGAACGGCTGATAGGCACCCTCGACCTCGACGCGGCGCTGGGCGAAGGCCGGGCACAGTTTTCCCCTGGCGTGCTGGCCAAGGCCGACGGCGGCGTGCTTTATGTCGATGAGGTCAACCTGTTGCCCGATCATCTGGTGGACCTGCTGTTGGACGTGGCCGCCAGCGGCACCAACCTGATCGAACGTGACGGCATTTCCCATCGGCATTCAGCGCGCTTCGTACTGATCGGCACCATGAACCCGGAAGAAGGCGAGTTGCGCCCGCAGTTGCTCGACCGCTTTGGGCTCAACGTGGCTCTGAGTGGGCAAACCCTGCCTGCCGAACGTGGGCAGATCATCCGCCGCCGCCTGGATTTCGACAGCGATCCCCAAGGGTTCTGCGCGCAGTGGGCTGATCAACAGGCGGCGCTGCGTGAGCGTTGCACCCAGGCGCGGGCAGTGCTGGAAAGTATTCCCCTGGATGACCAGGCGTTGGCCGAGATCACTGAGCGTTGCTTTGTCGCTGGGGTCGATGGTTTGCGTGCCGACCTGGTCTGGCTGCGTGGCGCTCGAGCCCATGCCGCGTGGCGTGGGGCTGGCACCATCAGCGTGGAAGATATCGAGGCCGTGGCTGAGTTCGCCCTGCGTCACCGCCGTCAGGAACACTCCCCGCCGGCGAGCCCGCCCACTACAGGTCAATCATCGAAATCAGCCGACTCATCGCCTGCCCAGGGCCAAGGGCTGTGGGGCGATATGCCTGCGCCCGCATTGTCGGTCGGTGCTCGGCGGGATGTTCCAACCTGGCCAAAAAAGCCCTAGGCATTCGCCCTCGACCTGACGCGGGGGCGGATGCCCGACCCAAGGCGGGTCGATTGGACAAGGGCAGGCAAGGGCAGGCGCGAACCGCAAGCCAAGGTTCGATCAACTGGCCGGGTACCTTGCTCGGCGGGCGCCCGCAACGCCGTGAAGATTTGTTGTACCGCCTGCGCAACCGCTCTCCCCATGAGTTATGGCTGGTGATTGTCGATGCGTCGGCGTCTACTCGGCGGCATCAAGCACTGAGCGACGCCAAGGGTTTGCTGGCGCAGGTATTTGATGATGCTTATCGCCAGCGCGCCCGGATGGCGTTGCTGACGGTGAGCGGCCAGCTGCCCAAATGGCAGGTGCAGGGGTTGAAGGCGGCAAAAGGGCTGAGCCGGTGGCTCGACGAACTCGGCGCTGGCGGCGGCACGCCATTGCTGGCGGCACTTGGCGAGGCCAGCGACTGGCTGGTTGCCCGGCGCAAACGCTATCCGGCGGAGCAGCAGCGGTTGCTGGTGATCACTGATGGGCGACTTAAGGATGTGATGGGATTAGCGCAGCTCGACTGTCCGGGATTACTGGTGGATATCGAGCGGGGGCCGATCAGGCTGGGTCGCGCCAAAGAGCTGGCTCTCGGGTTGAATGTGGATTATCGGCATATCGATAGCCTTTAACGGCGCACTCATTGTTCCTCATAGCTGTCGAGCCCAATTCCAGAATCTCATTCAACCAGCACCCGGCACATTCGGCCAAAGGTCTGCCACCAGAAATAACCGCTCGGCTTCCTCCCAATCGCCTGCGCTATTTTCAGCCAGTCGTACCAGCAGTTGCGCCGGCGCTATTGGGTCCAGCTGCGCCAGCCAGCCTCGCATCTGCTCTTCATTCCACACCTGATCAGCCGGGTAATGCGCGGGCGCGAGCCAGGCATGGCGGGGCAAAGGCTGCCAGCGTCCAGGCGGGCTTTGTTTGGTAAACCTTGGCCAGTCCCGCTGATGCAACCAACGCCCATTCAAGTGCTGCGGATGCGCACCAGTCGGAGCCTGGGCAATACCAGGCCACGGATACAGCAAGTACCCGCCCAGCCACAAGTGTGCATCAAAGTGCTGGATACCCAGCGCTGCCAGGGCTTCACGGCTTTCCGGGCGGGCGGAAATTGGCAATTGATGCTGCGCCAGGTGAGCCAGCTTGCGGTCCAGCCGATCGTGACAGCCAGGCCCCAGCCATTGCGCTGTATCGCGGCCGTCACCCTCTGCAGGTCCCAGATACAGCTTGATAGCCAGTTCCAAGTGATGCACGCCGTCGCGGTCACGCAGCAATATGTCCAACTCACCCAAGGTATGCCCGGCCTGGCGGATCGGCAGGTTGGCGGCAAGCAGTTCCACTCCCGGCGCGTGCTGCACGGCGAATTGCCACAACCGCTCGTAATACAAGCCCAGGCGCCGGGTTCGGGCCTGGTTCAACCAGTGCTGCAAGGCGCTGCTGTCCTGGTCCAACTGGTGCAGCCATTGTTCCAACTGGTGCGGTGCTTGCACCCAATCGCTGCCTGCCAGCGGATGGCGTTGCGGCCAGGGTGTTTGCGCCAGCATCGGTGGGGCGAGTATCACCCACGCCAGGTCGCGTACCTCGGGGTGGCACAGCTGGCGGGGCAGGTTCTGTAAATCAGCGAACAAAGTCATGGTGCGAGCATAGCCTTTTACGCGGGCATGCGTGGCTGAGAACCGTTGTCGTCTGGCCCTTGCGGCTACAAAGGATTTTGTCTAACGCCGCCTTTCGCCCATAATCGTTCTTTTTTGCCAGACCCCAACCCTGCAGGAGCCCCATGGAGCAATTTCGCAATATCGGCATTATCGGTCGCCTGGGCAGTACACAGGCCCTGGATACCGTCCGCCGGCTGAAGAAGTTTCTGCTTGAGCGCCACCTGCATGTGATTCTCGAAGACACCATCGCCGAGATTCTGCCGGGCCATGGCCTGCAAACCTCTTCGCGCAAGATGCTCGGCGAAGTCTGCGACATGGTCATCGTGGTCGGCGGCGACGGCAGCCTGCTGGGCGCTGCGCGCGCGCTGGCCCGGCATAACGTGCCGGTGCTGGGGATCAACCGTGGCAGCCTGGGGTTTCTCACCGACATCCGCCCCGATGAGCTGGAAGTCGAAGTGGCCAAGGTGCTCGACGGCCATTACCTGGTGGAAAACCGCTTCCTGCTGCAGGCCGAAGTGCGCCGCCACGGCGAAGCCATTGGCCAGGGCGATGCCCTCAACGATGTGGTGCTGCACCCCGGCAAGTCGACGCGGATGATCGAGTTCGAACTGTACATCGACGGCCAGTTTGTCTGCAGCCAGAAGGCCGATGGCCTGATCGTCGCCACGCCCACGGGTTCCACGGCCTACGCGCTGTCGGCGGGTGGCCCGATCATGCACCCCAAGCTCGACGCCATTGTGATCGTGCCGATGTACCCCCATATGTTGTCCAGCAGGCCCATCGTGGTCGACGGCAACAGTGAGCTGAAAATCGTGGTGTCCAAAGACATGCAGATATACCCGCAAGTCTCCTGTGATGGGCAGAACCATTTTACCTGCGCCCCCGGTGACACCATCACCGTCAGCAAGAAGGCGCAGAAACTGCGGCTGATCCACCCACTGGACCACAACTATTACGAAGTTTGCCGGACCAAGCTGGGCTGGGGCAGCCGCTTGGGGGGTGGAGGCGACTGATGCTCGATCCCGCGCGTAGCTACGACCTGATTGGTGACGTGCACGGTTGCGCTCATACCCTTGAGCACTTGCTCGACCTGTTGGGTTACCACAAACAGGGCGGCACCTGGCGCCACCCATCGCGCATGGCCGTGTTCCTCGGCGATATCATCGACCGCGGCCCGCGCATCCGTGAAGCCCTGCATATCGTCCACGACATGACCGAGGCCGGCCAGGCGCTGTGCATCATGGGCAACCATGAGTTCAACGCCCTGGGCTGGAGTACGCCAGCGCCGCCGGGCAGCAGCAAACAGTTTGTGCGCGAGCGCACGCCACGCCACGCTCGGCTGATCCACGAGACCTTGGAGCAGTTCGAACAGCACCCGGCAGACTGGCATGACTTCCTCGGCTGGTTCTACGACATGCCGCTGTTTGTCGATGCCGGGCGCTTTCGCGTGGTACACGCCTGCTGGGACGACGGTTTTATCGCACCCCTGCGTGCGCACTTCCCTGACGGCTGCATTGACCAGCATTTCCTGCAAGCCGCTGCGGTGCCGGGCAGTTTCGCCAGCAATGCCTTCGACCGTCTGCTGCGGGGCACTGACATGCGCCTGCCGGACGGCTTGACGCTGACCGGTGGCGATGGCCTGACACGGTCATTTTTCCGCACCAAGTTCTGGGAAGACGACCCGAAAACCTACGGCGATATCGTGTTCCAGCCCGATGCACTGCCGGAACCGGTGGCAGCTACGCCGCTGTCTTCCACTGAAAAGAGTTCCCTGCTGCGCTATGGCGTCGACGAGCCATTGCTGTTCGTCGGCCATTACTGGCGCAGTGGCAAGCCGGCGCCAATCCGTCCCAACCTGGCCTGCCTGGATTACAGCGCCGTGCTGTACGGAAAACTGGTCGCTTATCGGCTGGATCAGGAAAGTCGTCTGGACCCGCACAAGTTTGTCTGGGTCGATGTCGAGCGCCCTGAGGTGATTTCATGAGTACCGTTGCAGTATTGCGCTTGCCCTTGACCGTGGACTTGGGTGGTTTCGTCAAACTGTTGCAGCGCATGCAAGTGCCCCATCGCGTCAGTGAGGAAGCAGGGGAGCAGGTGCTGTGGGTGCCTGATGCCATCAGCGAGGATGTGCGGACCCTGTATCAGCGTTTTCCCGCTGGTGATCCGCAGCAGCAACTGGATGTTCCAGAAGCGCCAGTCGCCAAGCGCCCTGGTTTTCTCCAGCAACTGCGCCATAGCCCGCTGACTGCAGCAATTTTGTTGCTCAGCCTGATCGTCGGCGCGGTGACCATGCTCGGCGATAACCTGCAAACCATGAGCTGGCTGACCTTCCTGGACTTCCATGTAGCCGGCGAGTATCTGTATTTCACACCCCTGGCCGACAGCCTGGCGGCGGGGCAGTGGTGGCGGTTGGTGACGCCGATGCTGATCCACTTCGGCATCCTCCACCTGGCCATGAACGGCATGTGGTACTGGGAGCTGGGGCGGCGCATCGAGTCGCACCAGGGCAGTATCAATCTGCTGGGCCTGACCCTGTTGTTCAGCCTGGTCTCCAACTACGCTCAGTACTATTTCGGCGGTCCCGGCCTGTTTGGCGGGTTGTCCGGCGTGCTGTATGGCCTGCTGGGACATTGCTGGATCTATCAAATGCTTTCGCCAAACCCGGCGTATCGCCTGCCCCGTGGGGTGCTGGTGATGATGCTGGTGTGGTTGCTGCTTTGCCTGTCGGGCCTGGTCTCGATGATCGGTTTCGGCGAAATCGCCAACGCCGCCCACGTTGGCGGGTTGGTAGTGGGTTGCCTGACCGGCTTGTTGGGCGGGCTGTACAGCCGCCGCAAACAAGCCCTTTGAATATCTCCTAATTAGTTAAGGAAGAGTCTTATGTCCTCTTTTGCTGAAATGATCGAAAACATCACCCCGGACATCTACGAGAGCCTCAAGCTCGCCGTGGAAATCGGCAAGTGGTCCGATGGCCGCAAGCTCACCGCTGAACAGCGTGAACTGTCCCTGCAAGCGGTCATCGCCTGGGAGCTGCAAAATCTGCCGGAAGACCAGCGCACTGGCTATATGGGCCCGCAAGAATGCCAGTCGAAGTCGACCACCGTGGAAAATATCCTGTTCAAGTCGGATGCCATCCATTGATTGAGATTGGCCGTGGTGCAGTCAGCAAGATGTCGGTGCAGTTGGGCTCGCCGACCGTTCAATATGCCTTTCGCCTGGGCGATGCCGAGGTGCCGGTCAATCCGTTGATCGGTACTACCGTGCGCCTGGAATACTTGGGCGCGATCCATTGCAGCCATTGCGGACGCAAGACCAAGACCAGTTTCAGCCAGGGGTACTGCTACCCGTGCATGACCAAGCTGGCCCAGTGCGACCTGTGCATCATGAGCCCCGAGCGCTGCCACTTTGACGCAGGCACCTGCCGCGATCCGGCCTGGGGTGAAAAATTCTGCATGACCGACCACGTGGTGTACCTGGCCAACTCGTCGGGTGTCAAGGTCGGCATCACCCGTGCCACCCAGCTGCCGACGCGCTGGCTGGACCAGGGTGCCAGCCAGGCACTGCCAATCATGCGCGTGGCCACCCGTCAGCAATCCGGTTTCGTCGAAGACGTGTTGCGCAGCCAGGTGGCAGACAAGACCAATTGGCGTGCACTGCTCAAGGGCGATGCCCCGGCAGTGGACCTCAAACAGGTGCGTGACGAGCTGTTTGCCTCCTGTGCCGAGGGATTGTTGAGCTTGCAGGAACGCTTTGGCCTACAAGCCATCCAACCTGTGGCTGACATCGAGCCTATCGAAATCCGCTACCCGGTGGAGCAGTATCCCACCAAGATTGTCAGCTTCAACCTGGACAAGAACCCGATTGCCGAGGGCACGCTGATGGGGATCAAGGGCCAGTACCTGATCTTCGATACCGGCGTTATCAATATTCGTAAATACACGGCTTACCAGCTCGCCGTGTATCAGTAGAAGGATTCGACGCATGCGCACCGAACAACCGAAGATGATCTACCTGAAGGACTATCAGGCGCCTGAATACCTGATCGACGAGACACACCTGACCTTCGAATTGTTCGAGGACCACAGCCTGGTCCACGCGCAGCTGGTGATGCGCCGCAATCCTGAACGTGGCGCGGGCCTGCCGCCGCTGGTGCTGGACGGCCAGCAACTTGAGCTGCTGTCGGTGACCTTGGCTGACCAGGAACTGACGGCGGCTGACTACCAGTTGACCGACAGCCACCTGACCCTGCACCCGGCCAGCGATACGTTTACCCTCGACACCAGCGTCAAGATCCACCCGCAGACCAACACCGCCCTGGAAGGCCTGTACAAGTCCAGCGGCATGTTCTGCACCCAGTGCGAAGCTGAAGGTTTTCGCAAGATCACCTATTACCTCGACCGCCCGGACGTGATGAGCAAGTTCACCACCACGGTGATCGCCGAGCAACATAGCTACCCGGTATTGCTCTCCAACGGCAACCCGATTGCCACAGGCCCCGGCGAAGACGGCCGTCACTGGGCGACCTGGGAAGATCCGTTCATGAAACCGGCTTACCTGTTTGCGCTGGTGGCCGGTGACCTGTGGTGCGTGGAAGACACCTTCACCACCATGAGCGAACGCTCGGTAGCCCTGCGCATCTATGTCGAGCCGGAAAACATCGACAAGTGCCAGCACGCCATGAACAGCCTGAAAAAGTCGATGCGCTGGGACGAAGAAGTCTATGGCCGCGAGTACGACCTGGACATCTTCATGATCGTTGCGGTCAACGACTTCAATATGGGCGCCATGGAGAACAAGGGCCTCAACATTTTCAACTCCAGCGCCGTGCTGGCGCGGGCCGAAACCGCCACCGACGCTGCACACCAGCGGGTCGAGGCCATCGTTGCCCACGAGTACTTCCACAACTGGTCGGGCAACCGCGTGACCTGCCGCGACTGGTTCCAGCTCTCGCTCAAGGAAGGCTTCACCGTATTCCGTGATTCGGGCTTCTCCGCCGACATGAACTCGGCCACCGTCAAGCGTATCCAGGATGTGGCCTACCTGCGCACCCACCAGTTCGCCGAAGATGCCGGCCCGATGGCCCATGCCGTACGCCCGGACAGCTTTATCGAGATTTCCAACTTCTACACCCTGACTGTGTACGAAAAGGGCTCTGAAGTGGTCGGCATGATCCACACCTTGCTCGGTGCCGAAGGCTTTCGCAAAGGCAGCGACCTGTACTTTGATCGTCACGACGGCCAGGCAGTGACCTGCGACGACTTCATCAAGGCCATGGAAGACGCCAATGGCGCCGACCTGACCCAGTTCAAACGCTGGTACAGCCAGGCCGGCACGCCACGGTTGGCGGTCAGTGAATCCTACGATGCAGCAGCGAAAACCTACATCCTGACCTTCCGTCAAAGCTGCCCTGAAACCCCGGACAAGGTGGAGAAGCTGCCATTTGTGATTCCAGTTGAACTGGGCTTGCTGGACGGGAAGGGCGCCGATATCGCCTTGCGCCTGGCGGGTGAAGCGGCGGCTGGCAGTACGTCCCGCGTGTTGTCTGTGACGCAAGCCGAACAAACCTTCACCTTCGTCGGCATCGCCGAACAGCCATTGCCTTCGTTGCTGCGGGGTTTCTCGGCTCCGGTGAAACTGAGCTTTCCCTACAGCCGCGACCAGTTGATGTTCCTCATGCAGCACGACAGCGACGGTTTTAATCGCTGGGACGCCGGCCAGCAACTGTCGGTGCAGGTGTTGCAGGAGCTGATCGGTCAACATCAGCAAGGCAAGACACTGGTGCTTGATCAACGTCTGATTACCGCACTGCGCAGCGTATTGAGTGACGAAAGCCTGGATCAGGCGATGGTGGCGGAAATGCTGTCGTTGCCGAGCGAAGCCTACCTGGCGCAAATCAGTGAAGTGGCAGATGTCGACGCCATCCACGCTGCACGCGAATTTGCTCGCAAGCAATTGGCCGATAACTTGTTCGAAGGCCTGTGGCTGCGCTACCAGGCCAACCGCGACCTGTCCAAGCAAACGCCGTACGTGGCCGCTGCCGAGCATTTTGCCCGACGCGCCCTGCAGAACATCGCACTGTCGTACCTGATGCTCAGCGGCAAACCTGAAGTGCTGGTCGCGACCCTTGAGCAGTTCGACGCCTGCGACAACATGACCGAGCGCCTGACGGCATTGGCCGTACTGGTCAACTCGCCATTTGAAACAGAAAAGGCCAACGCTCTGGCAGTATTCGCCGAGAGCTTCAAGGACAACCCGCTGGTCATGGACCAATGGTTCAGTGTTCAGGCTGGCAGCGGCTTGCCGGGCGGTCTGGAGCGTGTCAAGGCGTTGATGCAGCACCCATTGTTCAATATCAAGAACCCGAACAAGGTGCGGGCCTTGGTGGGCGCGTTCGCCGGGCAGAACCTGATCAACTTCCATGCAGCCGACGGCTCAGGCTATCGTTTCCTGGCTGACATGGTGATCCAGTTGAACGCCTTCAACCCGCAGATCGCCTCCCGGCAATTGGCGCCGCTCACTCGCTGGCGCAAATACGACAGCGCTCGTCAGGCGCTGATGAAGGCTGAGCTGGAGCGGATTCGTTCTTGCGGCGAACTGTCCAGTGATGTGTTTGAGGTGGTCAGCAAAAGCCTGGCGTAATCCTCGTCCTCTGGGTCGACCCATTTTGGTGAGTGGGCCGGCCCAGCCCAGCCCATCACCTTGAGCCACTGCTCGCTACTGACACTTCCTGGCAGGACTCTTTGCTAAGCTGCGCCGTCTCCCTTTCTTCGAGCGTGATGAGTGTGTCGCGGACCAGCCGTCTATTGACCTTGCTACAACTCCTGCGGGGCAAAAAAACGCCCGGTGACCGCCGCCGTGCTGGCCACGGAGTTGGAGGTGTCCGAGCGCACGCTTTACCGCCATATTGCTGAATTGACCGCGCTGGGTGCGCCGATCTTCGGTGAGGCCGGCGTCGGGTATGTGCTACGCAGCGGGTTGTTCCTGCCGCCCTTGATGCTTAACGCCGACGAGACGGAAGCCATCGTGTTGGGCTTGCGTTATGTTGATCAGCGCGGCGATGAGGTGCTGAGTCAGGCGGCCGCGAATGCACTGGCGAAAATCGAAGCCGTCCTCGATCCTATTGCCCAGGGCGATTGCCGCTTACATTGCTGCCGCCAATGCCGGTGATACATCAGCTGTGCCTCATTTTTTCGCCGACGATGCCAATGTATTCGATGAGGGTGACACCAGGTTGGCACCGCCGCCATCGCCCGCTGGATGGAAGATAACGGCCGTCGTTACCAGCCCAGGGTCGAAGTGCTCGATGTTCAGCAGCGCACCGGCAAGGTGCTGGTGAACAACCTGATCACCGGCAGCTTTCCCGGTAGCCCATTGCAATTGCGCTACACTTTTCGGCTCAATGAGCAGGGCAAGATCTCGCGGCTGGATATTTCCCTGTAACGCAGTCTTCGAGGCATGGCGCCGCCATGGCATACTGCCTCTTATGACTTTCGACTCGCCACTCGCTGCTTATCAACATGCCCTCGATGAAAACGACTTTGTCCCCGACAAGGCCCAATGGCAGGCCGTGCAAGCCCTGCAACACTGTCACGAAGCCTTGCATCAAGGCCGCACGCCCATCACCGGTGTTTATCTGTGGGGGCCGGTCGGTCGTGGCAAGACCTGGCTGATGGATCAGTTTTACCAGAGCCTGCGGGTGCCGGCGCGGCGCCAGCATTTCCATCATTTCATGGGGTGGGTGCATCAGCGCTCGTTCCAGTTGACCGGCACCCATGACCCTTTGCAGGCTTTGGCCAGGGAGTTGAGCCGAGATGTGCGGGTGTTGTGCTTTGATGAGCTGTTCGTCAATGACATCGGCGATGCCATCATCCTTGGTCGACTGTTTCAGGTGATGTTCGAGGAAGGGGTGGTGATGGTCTGCACCTCCAATCAACCGCCAGACCAACTCTATGCCGACGGTTTCAACCGTGATCGCTTCCTGCCTGGAATTGACGCGATCAAGCGGCATATGCAAGTGGTGGCGGTAGACGGTAGCGAAGACCATCGGCTGCACCCCGGCGCGGCAGTACAGCGTTACTGGGTTGACCAGCCGCAGGCGCTGGTTGAGCTGTTTCAAGGCATGAGCAATGGGCAGCAGACCAGCGACGAGCCAGTTATTGTTGGCTACCGTTCGATCGCCGTGGTGCAGTCCAGCGACACCGTATTGTGGTGCCGTTACGCCGACCTGTGCGAACAGCCATTGGCGGCCATGGATTTCATGCTGCTGTGTGATCGATTCAAGGCCATTTTGCTCGGTGAAGTGCCTAACCTGAGTGCGCAAAAACGCCCTGGACGAATCGCTCGCGGCACCGAAGACGGCGCCCTGCGTGTGGATGCTGGAGATCGCCAACTGCCCGAGTTATCGGTGCATGACGACAGCGTTCGTCGCTTTATCGCGTTGGTGGATGAGTGCTATGACCGTAAGGTGGCGCTGTATATCGAAGCCAAGGTGCCGCTGGAAGCGCTCTACACCGAAGGGTATCTGGAGTTTGCGTTCCGCCGCACCTTGAGTCGTTTGCAAGAGATGCAGCTACAGCGCTTCGGCCAGCCGTGAAAGAAGACTCCTGCGCGAAGATGTCGTTAATCTCCTTCATCTAATGCCTGCGCCATGCTTACAATCAGGCCTCCCAGGGGAGGTCATCCCCATCAAGCTGTTATCGAGGAAGGAAATGGACGCCGCAGAAATACTGGTGCTGCAAGCAAGCTATAGCAATCCCGTGCATGCCGAGGCCATTGGCCTGGTACTCAACCACTACGCGCAAGACCCCATGGGCGGTGGCCAGGGCTTGCCTGCCGATCGACTGCTGCAACTGCCGGCCGAGTTGGCCAAGCGCCCTCACGCTTTCAGTGTCCTGGCCTTTGTCGGCGGCGAGCCAGCCGGATTGGTGAACTGTTTCGAAGGGTTCTCGACCTTTGCCTGTCGGCCGTTGGTCAACGTCCACGACGTGGCGGTCATGGATAAATTTCGCGGTCTGGGCCTGAGTCAGAAAATGCTGCAAAAGGTCGAGGAAATCGCCCGTCAGCGCGGCTGCTGCAAGATCACCCTGGAGGTGCTTGAAGGTAATGCCGTGGCTCAGGGGGCGTATAGCAAGTTTGGGTTCGACGACAATATCTTTGATCCGGTCCACGGTCGAATGTTGTTCTGGAGCAAGGCGCTTTAATGAGTGCGCTATAGCCAGGATTAACTTGGCGTTAACACTTGAATCGTTTGGTCTAGTTATTAACTGTCAGAAAGGCGTTAAAGTTAGTCATATCGACCAGTGGTAATTTCCAGACATAAAAAAAGCGCCCGATTTCGGGCGCCAAGTTGACCTTCACCATCGGAGCACAATGACGCAGGGTAGTACGGTTAAATCAGCTATTGGGTTGTTGCGCATCGGTAGACTGCTCGGTCGCACCGGTTTTTTTGCTCTTTGCATCGGTGGAGGCGGTCTGTTCTGTCGTGCCGTGGGTTTGTTCCTGGATGAAGCTAAAGTTGTTGTAGAACTCCTTCGAGCGCTCGCTACCGCCTTCTGCAAGGGCTGCGACGGAGGTCAGGCCCATCAGGCCGGCAAGCATCAATGTCGAAAGTTTCATCGTGTGTGTTCCCATTAAGAGTAATCGGTATCCGCTCCGTCCTTGATCAGATTCATGGGCGTACTCTGCAGCACTTGTATTAAGTGGAAGTTAACGTCAGCGAATCCAAAGTTAGCGATTTTGTTAACTTTGGATAGAGGGGGCTCAAGTGCGATTAAAGCTTCCAGTCCAAACTCAACGTCATGGTACGTGGGTCACCCCAATAAACGCCGTTATAGAAACCGACATTGTTGTAGTACTTTTTATCGAAAAAATTATTTACGTTCAGTGACGCCGATAGGTGCTTGTCGAACTCATACCGAGACATGAGATTGACCAGAGCGTAGGCCTCCTGACGGATTGCAGTGCTCTGGGTAATGATGTCACCGTCGGCATCGCGCCCAACGGGACGGCCGGCGTAGCGGTAGATGTCGCTCTGCCAGTTGACCCCAGCGCCTACGGTGAGCGCCCGCCACTGACCTGGCAAACGATAGGTGGTGGAGGTGCGCAGCAGATTTAGGGGTTGCGCCGTGTTGTTGCGTTCCTTTTCACCATTCACGGAGTGGGTGTAGGTGTAACCCGCTTTAACATTCCAGTCGGGCAGGACTTCGCCTGCGATCTCCAGTTCAAACCCTTGTACCTTGTTACCCACGCCGCCGGACTTGTAGTACTGCTGACCATTGGGGCCCAGCGGTATGGAGTCATCTATTTCAGCCACGTTGTCCTGAATAGTCCTGAACACGGCGCTGGAGAAGGTTAGTCGATCATTCAAAAGGCTGCCCTTGAGTCCCAATTCGTAGCTCTTGCCAACGATAGGCTCCAGGTATTTGTCGCTCACGTCTTTTTGCGTCTGCGGCTTGAAGATATCGGTGTAACTCACGTAGGCGGTGAAATCCTGGTTGATGTCGTAAAGCAAGCCGGCATATGGCGTCCAGACATCATTCTGGGTCTGGCTGCTGGGGTGCACCTTTACCAACTGTCGGCCCTCATAGTCATAGTTGGAGCTGCTGGTTTTCCAACTGCCATATCGACTGCCGAGCACAGCATGCCAAGCATCGTTCAGACTCAGGCGGGTCGCCAAGTAGCCGGCTTTTTGATAGGTACTGCTGTTGTTCGCGTCCATGCTGGTGGTTTCATCGGGAAACTCAGGAATGTCACCTGTATTTGCCCAGTCTGGAATCTCCAGGTAATTATCCGGCATGTCCCCCTCAATAATGTACGGCGAGGAATCCCGGTGCCTGGCCTGGCCATAGCCGATCATGGCCTCATGCTCACGCCCCAGCAGCGAATAGGCGCCCGCAATATTGAAATCTACGGCATCCATTTTGTCGTCGCCGCTGAAATGGCTGCTATAGGCACTTATTCCACTTCGGTCAGGATTCGGATAGCCGCCACCGCCGTAGTAGACCTTGCCGTCGGTTTCGCTTTCCCTGTGTGTATAGGCTGCTTTGAGGCGCCAGTCGTTAGCCAATCGTTGATCCACGGTGGCGAACAGGGTGCGATCGGTGAGTGGCCAATTGCTCCAGGGCGTGGTGATATTGTTGGAGCGCGGCATATTGGCCTTGTCACCCAAGGAGTTCCAATAGGGCACGCTGCCCCAGGTAGCCCCCTCGATTTGTTTGTCCTGATAGTCGTAACCCACTGCCAGCACCGTATCTTCGCTAAGGTCCGCTTCGAGAATGCCGTAGCCGACCTTACGCTCAAGGGCATAACGATCGCGGAAGGATTTACTGTCGCGGTAGGCCAATACCGTACGCCCGCGTAAGCGACCATCGAAACCCAGGGGGCCGCCAACATCGACGTAGCTGTAGTAATTATCGTAACTGCCTGCACTGCCACCGATCTTGGCCGCCCATTCATGGGTAGGGCGTTTTCGTACCATATTGATGGTGCCTGACGGGTCGCCTGCGCCCGTGGTCAGGCCGGTGGCACCGCGTACCACTTCGATGCGGTCATAAATCACCGTGTCGGAGTCGGACTTCAATCCAGAGAAGGTGTTTAGCATCCCGTCGATCTGGAAGTTCTGAATGCTGTAGCCACGTGAATAGAAGTTGAAGCGTTCGGAGTCGTTGCGCTGTACCACCACGCCTGTGGTCTGGTTCATCACCTCGCTCAAGGTGCCGAGCTTGAAGTCATCCATCTGCTGGCGGGTGATGACCGAAACGGATTGCGGAGTTTCCTTGATCGACAGGTTCAGGCGTGTCGCCGTGCTCATGGCTCCGGTCGTGTAGGATCCAGTGCCTTCGGTATCCGATCCCAGACTATCAGCGGTGATATTGGTACTGGCTAGTTCAAGGTCCTTGGCGGTCTCGTTGACTTTCTGATTAGCGTCGTTTTCAGCCAGTAAATCCGGGCTCAGCGCAACGCTGAAAAGCCCCAGGGTCAAGGTCATGCAACGGGTAATAGGCGCGAACATCGCGGCGAACTCCTTGTCGTCTATGAAAAAAATGCCATTGGCTCAAAGACGAAAGGGGCAGGGGATCTTTAGGGTCAAACGAGAATAATTGTTATCTTTGTGTTTCGTCGAGCCGGGTTTCACCGCATTGCGCGTGTGAACCCCGGGTTCGTCGGTGCTACTTCAAGACCACCTTGGCCGGGTCGCTCTTGGGTTTCATCAGGCTGAAATCGATCAAGGCTTTCTGCTGGCGCTCATACGGGTTGCCAATCATCAGGGGCCGCGGCTTGAAGCTGTCGCTGACCAGGCTCCTGCTGCGGTCCAACTCATCGAAACTCAAGCCGGCCATGTCTGCCCAGGTGTGGATCAACTGCGAACTGCTGTAGGGACGCTGCAGGTCGCCTTCGACGTTCCAGTCATGGTTGTTGCGCCACTTGGGCGAGGCCCATGTCATGAACGGAATGGTGTACATCGGCGCCGTCGGCTTGCCTTCGTTGCGGCCCAGGGTGCTGTGACCCGCAGAGTCGAACACGTCTTCGCCGTGATCGGAGAGGTACAGCAGGAAGCCATTGGGATCTGTCTTGGCGTAATCCTTGATCAGGCTAGACACCACAAAATCGTTGTACAGCACCGCGTTGTCGTAGCTGTTGTAGGTCGGCAACTGGTCATCGCTGATGCCAGCAGGGACGCCCTGGCGATCCGTGAACTTGTCGAAAGTCGGCGGGTAGCGGTACTGGTAGCTCATGTGCGTGCCCAGCAGATGCACGACGATGAACTTGCGCTCGGCGGTGTCGGCCATAGCCTTGGAGAACGGCTCCAATACGTCGCCGTCGTACTGACGGGCGTTCTGGTTACGGTTGTTGTTCAGGTACACCTGCTCGTCGGCCTGTTCGGAGAACGTGGTGAGCATGGTGTTGCGCTTGGTCATGGTCTGCTGGTTGGTGATCCAGAAGGTCTTGTAACCCGCCTGCTTCATGACGCTGACGATGGACGGGGTCTTGAGGTACAGGTCCGGGTTATCTTCGTCGGCGAAAGTCAGCACCTGTTGCAGTGCTTCGATGGTGTACGGGCGCGGAGTGATGACGTTGTCAAACACATCCAGTTGATTACGCAGCTTGTCCAGTTCCGGCGTGGTACTGCGCGGGTAGCCATACAGGCTCATGCGCTGGCGGTTGGTGGACTCGCCGATCACCAGCACCAGGGTCGACGGCTGGCCGGCCATGCTGTCCTTGAGATTGGTCAGGGGCGCGATCTTGCTGACGTTGTCCAGCATGCCTTGCATGTTGTCCAACTGTTCGGTGTAGCGGCGGTAGGCGACGATCATCTGCCATGGTACTGCCGGCTCGATGCGGGTCTCGAAGCGGTCCATGGCCAATTCCATGGTTTCGCTCTTGGCGATCTGCCTGACCAGCGGGTAGCCGATAACGGCGATCAGAATGGCGGTGGCAGCCAGTATCGCCTTGCCTCGTGGCAGGTAGACCGCACGCACACGAGTCCAAAGGAAGACCGCAACGGCGGTGTGGGCGATAAAGGCCAGCACAATCCACCAGGCAAAGTATTGGGTGGCGTACTCACCTGCTTCAGAGATGTTCGACTCGAACATGATGAAGATGACGCTTTGGGAGAATTCCTGCTGGTAAATGAAGAAATAACCGAGGCTGGCCATGGAACAGGCCCACAGCACCACGCCAATCAGCGCAGCGAGCAAGCGGGTTCGCTTGGGAAACAGCAACATGGGCGCCAGCCACAGCGCGCTCATGAAGAAGGCTTGGCGGAAACCGCTGAAACCCGAGGTGCCGGTCAGTTGGATCAGCAGTTGGGTAATACCCGAGAAGTACCAAAAAAACAGGAACATCCAGCCAAGGCCGGCCCAATCAAAACCTTTCGCAGACTTAGTGCTGCGTTTGAACATCGCCATCCAGCGCTCCACCCGATAATTTTTCCATTTGTCGCGCACTGAAGGCACACGACAGCGGCCCCCCGTACGGGGTGCGGCTTTATTGCGCGGGATTATCAGGAGGGACGTGTGAAAACTTTGTGAGTTCTGTCTGAGTGATATTGCCTACAGCACAGTAAAACGAGGGTTCAGCAGATCGCGGCTTGCCCGTTTGACGGTTGTGTGAGCTGGGCTTGCAGGTGCGAGCGCAGACGCATGACTTCCTGCTGCAACTGGTCGCGCTCGTCTTTCAACTGGCGTAACTCATCGCGACGGATGGTGACATAGAGGGTTTGTGGCGGACGCGTCATGTGTACAGTGCTCATTGCTTACCTCGCAAATAGCCGGTGTATCGCGGTGCCAGAGCGCTTGAATCGAGGTTCTCGGCAACAGTCAGGGCAATTCTGATTTCTTTTTCGACGCAAGGGAACTTTTTTATTTTTTATTGTCCTGTGACTTTTTTGCCAGTGATGGTGAAACAGTGGCAACTTTTTGTCATGAAACTATGGTGAATGGCTCTGGACTAACCCTCATTAGCCTCATTGCACTTTGACATCCTCCCCACCTCTCGGCCTGCTACGCAGGACCTCCCCAGACACGCTGGAAAGGAGGGGGATTCCTACCGTGTTCAGCCTGTTAGGGCTGACTCACCTCGGCGGGTTCCTGCTGCTGACGGCCTGACAGCGCCGCTCACTTCACAGGCGAACCGGGCGTGTCCCGCCCTTAATACATTGATCGCACCGACTACATCGGCGTTTTCCTCGAAGCCACACTCGACACATCGGAACTGAGCTTGAGTCTGCCGGTTGTCCTTGCAGACATGAGTACAGCATGGGCAGGTCTGGCTTGTGTAGTGCGGGGGGACCGCAACGAGGTAGCCACCATTCCATGCCAGCTTGTAGTCCAGTTGTCGCCGAAACTCGAACCATCCTTGGTCGAGGATGGATTTGTTCAGGCCAGACTTGGCCCGAACATTCGTTCCCGGTTGCTCACTATCGCCTGCTGATGACTTGGACATATTCCGAACCTGCAAATCCTCGACACACACCATCGCGTGGTTTTTGCTGATGGTGGTTGTCGTCTTGTGCAGGTAGTCGCGGCGAGAATTGCCGATACGGGCGTGAATACGCTGGACGCGGGCTTTCGCCTTCTTCCAGTTGTTGCTGAATTTAACCTTGTGGCTCATCGCCCGCTGAGCTTTGCTTAGGCGTTTCTCATGCTGCCTAAAGCTGTTGAGCGGCTTATAGAAAGTGCCATCTGAAAGCGTGGCGAACCGCGTGATTCCCAGGTCGATGCCCACTGCGTTGCCTTGTGGGGATGGCTGCTCTACCTCACGCTCCGTCTGGATACTGACGTACCACTTGCCGCAAGACAGGCTGATGGTGATGTTCTTGGCCTTGCCCAGAATATCGCGGCTGTTGCGGTAGCGCATCCAGCCCAGCTTGGGCAGGAAAATACGATTGTTGGCTTCGTCGATCTTGAATTGTTTGCTGTCCGGATAACGAAAGCTCTCGCTCTTCCCTTTACGCTTAAAGCGTGGAAAGTCGGCACGTTTAGCGAAAAAATTGGAATAGGTCCGCTCAAGGTCTTTGAGGGCGTATTGAAGTGCTTGGGATGGCGAGTCTTTCAGCCATTCAAAGCCTGCCTCTCGCTTCCATATGGGTAGCCGGGCAGCCATTTCAACATAGCCGATGAACTTGTTTTCGGCCTCATGGTTGGATTTCTGTAAAGCCAGCGCCTTGTTAAAAACGAACCGACACGACCCCGCAAAGCGGCGCATTTGCCGCTCTTGATTGCCGTCTGGCATCAGTTCGTACTTAAAGGCTTGGAGTCGTTTCATCACTCGACTATAGTTTGGCCTATGAATGATGACAATGATATTAGGCATGGCAGACATTGTGTTTTTTTTATGCACGCTCACTTGGTCTTTGTAACAAAATACCGCCGAGATGTGTTCACAAAACCCATTCTGGATGACATGCGAATCGTCTTCGCCAGTGTATGCCACGATTTCGAGGCTGAACTGGTGGAATTCGATGGGGAGGACGACCATGTACACCTGCTGGTTAACTACCCACCGAAAGTGGCCATCTCAGCATTGGTGAACAGCCTTAAAGGGGTATCCAGCCGTATGATCCGCAAAAAACACTCACAGAGCATTCAAAAGAAACTGTGGGCCGGAGCTTTGTGGTCCCCGTCCTACTTCGCCGGTAGCTGCGGTGGGGCCTCCATCGGTGTCATTCGCCGATACATCGAGCAGCAGAGAACACCTCTTTAGGACAGCTTCGCCGTCCGCGCTATCCATCCCTGCCCTGAAGGGCGAGGTTTTTCGCGCAAACGGATAAACTGTGCCACACATTTATTATTCGTAGTAAGGAGCATCAGCACATGCAACTGGGGATTATTGGACTAGGCCGCATGGGCGGTAATATTGCGCGCCGCCTGATGCTCAATGGGCATACCACCGTGGTCTACGACCGCAATGAAGCGTTCGTCAAAGGTTTGAGTGAAGAGGGCGCCACCGGCGTTGCTGGCCTGGCTGCCCTGGTGGCCGGGCTGCAAAAGCCCCGGGCGGTCTGGGTGATGCTGCCGGCGGGCGATCCGACCGAGACCACCATCCAGGATCTGAGCGAACTGATGGAACCCGGCGATATCATCATCGACGGCGGCAATACCTTCTACAAAGATGACATCCGTCGGGGCAAAACCCTGTCGGAAAAAGGCCTGCATTATGTGGACGTCGGCACCTCCGGCGGCGTGTGGGGCCTGGAACGCGGCTATTGCATGATGATTGGTGGCGATGCCGAGACAGTCAAACACCTGGACCCGATCTTCGCCAGCATGGCCCCAGGCTTGGGCGACATCCCACGCACCAAGGACCGTACCGCCACTGATGACCGTGCCGAGCGTGGCTACATCCACGCCGGCCCAGCCGGCTCCGGGCACTTCGTCAAGATGATCCACAACGGCATCGAATACGGGATGATGCAGGCGTTCGCCGAAGGTTTTGACATCCTCAAGACCAAAAACTCGGAGAACCTGCCTGAAGAGCAGCGTTTCGACCTCAACGTGGCTGACATCGCTGAAGTCTGGCGTCGCGGCAGTGTGGTCTCGTCCTGGCTGTTGGACCTCACGGCCGACGCCTTGGCCACTGACCCCAAACTCGACGGCTATTCAGGTTCCGTCGCCGACAGTGGCGAAGGGCGCTGGACCATCGAGGCGGCCATGGAGCAGTCGGTGCCGGTCCCGGTGCTGTCCAACTCGTTGTTCGCCCGTTTCCGCTCCCGCCAGCAAAGCACCTACGGTGACAAACTGCTCTCGGCCATGCGCTTCGGCTTTGGCGGTCATGTGGAGACTTCAAAAAAATGACTGCCAACGGCAAGAAACTCAAGGCCGAACCCGCTCCACCCACCACTCTGTTTCTGTTTGGCGCCCATGGCGACCTGGTCAAGCGCCTGCTAATGCCGGCGCTGTACAACCTCAGCCGCGACGGTTTGCTGGGCGATGGCCTGCGCATTGTCGGAGTTGATCACAACGCCATCAGCGATGCCGACTTCGCCAAGAAACTCGAAGACTTCATTCGCACCGAGGCCGCCAGCAAGGTCAAGGGCAATGCCGAAAACGCCCTGGACCCAGCCTTGTGGGGCCAGTTGGCCAAGGGCATCAGCTACGTCCAGGGCGACTTCCTCGACAACAGCACTTACAGCGACCTGGCGGCGAAAATTGCCGAGAGCGGCACCGGTAACGCAGTGTTCTACCTCGCCACCGCGCCGCGTTTTTTCAGTGAGGTGGTACAACGCCTGGGCCGGGCCAACCTGCTGGAAGAAACCCCCGAGGCCTTCCGTCGAGTGGTGATCGAAAAGCCTTTCGGCTCTGACCTTGTCACCGCCGAAGCGCTAAACGCCTGCCTGCTCAAGGTCATGAGTGAAAAGCAGATCTACCGCATCGACCATTACCTGGGCAAGGAAACGGTACAGAACATCCTCATCAGCCGTTTCTCCAACGTGCTGTTCGAAGCGTTCTGGAACAACCATTACATCGACCACGTACAAATCACCGCCGCCGAAACCGTTGGCGTGGAAACCCGTGGCAGCTTCTTCGAACACACCGGCACCTTGCGTGACATGGTGCCCAATCACCTGTTCCAACTGCTGGCAATGATCGCCATGGAACCGCCGGCTGCCTTTGGCGCCGATGCGGTACGTGGCGAGAAGGCCAAGGTGATTGGCGCCGTGCGCCCCTGGTCCCTGGAGGATGCGCGGGCCAACTCGGTGCGCGGCCAGTACACCGCAGGTGAGATTGGCGGCAAGCAATTGCCCGGTTACCGCGAAGAGGCCAACGTTGCACCCGACAGCAACACCGAGACGTTCGTAGCCCTCAAGGTAATGATCGACAACTGGCGCTGGGTCGGCGTGCCGTTTTACTTGCGTACCGGCAAGCGCATGAGCATCCGTGACACCGAAATCATCATCTGCTTCAAGCCCGCGCCTTATGCGCAGTTTCGTGACACCGGAGTTGATGAGCTCAACCCCACTTACCTGAAGATCCAGATCCAGCCCAATGAAGGCATGTGGTTCGACCTGCTGGCGAAAAAGCCTGGGCCGACTCTGGACGTGGCCAACATTGAGCTGGGCTTTGCCTATAAGGACTTCTTTGAGATGCAGCCGTCCACTGGCTACGAAACCTTGATCTACGACTGCCTGACCGGCGATCAGACCCTGTTCCAGCGCGCCGACAACATCGAAAACGGCTGGCGTGCGGTGCAGCCTTTCCTCGATGCGTGGAAGGAAGATGATGGCGTTCAAGCCTATAAAACCGGTGAAGATGGCCCGGCGGCGGCCGATGCGTTGCTGGCCCGCGATGGCCGGACCTGGCGCAGCCTCGGATGAGTGATGCCGCGATCCATCCCATCCGTTTTGTCTTGAGTGATATGGACGGCACCCTGTTGCTTCCGGATCACAGCCTCAGCCAACGCACCATTGACTCGGTCCGCGCCCTGCGCGAAGCCGGGGTGTTTTTCAGCCTGGCCACCGGGCGGCCACCCAAGGCCATGTTGCAGCAGATCGAAGCCTTGGGCGTTGACGTGCCCACGGCGGGGTTTAATGGCGGCACCCTGGTCAATCCGGATGGCAGCATCCTGATTGCTCACTGGTTGCCGGCAGACGCGGCGCTGATCGCGTTGGCGTTGTTCTGCGATCAACCTGATGTGGAAACCTGGGTATTTGCCGATGGCGACTGGATGTTGCGTGATCCGGCGGGCCCCATGGTGCCTCGGGAGCAGCATGGCCTGGGGTATGCGCCGGTGGTGGTGGAAAGTTTCGAGCCGTTCCTGGACCGGATCGACAAGATCGTCGCCGCCAGCACCAATACCCAGTTGCTGATTGAACTGGAGGCGCAGTTGCAGCCCAAGGTTGAAGGACTGGCCCAGGTATCGCGCTCACAGCCGGTCTACCTCGACGTGACCGCGATGAAGGCCAACAAGGGTGAGGCGCTGGCGACGTTGGCGGCCCACCTGGGTGTTCCCCTGGAGCAGACGGCAGCCATCGGCGACGGCGGCAATGACCCGGCAATGTTTCATGTGGCTGGCTTGTCGATTGCCATGGGGCAGGCCGAAGAGGCGGTCAAGCGCCAGGCCAACGTGGTCACCGGCAGCAATATCGAGGACGGCGCAGCAGAGGCCATTGAGCGGTTTATTCTTTCGGCGCGCTGAGGCGCAACGCCCTGCGATAGGCTGCCGTCATCCTGACCCAGTTGATCGTTCCCGCGTAAACGGGAACGATCTTCACCGCTAATAACTCCCCCCTAGCCAGCGCTGAGGCATTGTTGTTTGCCTCACTACCAAGCGTCCCATAAAGACACTGGATTGGCTGCTAAACCATGAAAACTGTTATTTCTGATAGTTGCGAAAACCCTTTGGCGTCGATTGAATAAGCCCCGACAGTTGTCACTTGCCGACGTGTATGGCTCGGCCATTGTTTTACCCAGAGGCGTGTATGTTCGCAAATACCGCAAATGCCTGGTGGCCAGGCGCAGCGGGCGAGCCTGACCTGAGTTTTGGCGAGTCAGGCAAGGCGGCCGTGATTATGCATGGGGTTGATTCCTGCCAGGTCAACGGCTTGGCGTTGTGTCCGGACGGCGGTTTGCTGGTGGCGGCTAAAGTCTATCGGGGCCGCAGGACGGGCTTGGGGTTGGCCAGGCTTGACGCCAAGGGTTCGCTGGATCAGCGCTTTGGTCGGTCGGGCGCGGTGGTCGATTGTTTTGAAGGCCAGGGGGACGCCATGGCTGACAAAGTGATTCAGTTGCCGGATGGGCGAATCCTGTTGGTTGGGCTGCATTACGAATGTCGCCATCAGTTATTACCGGCCTTGGCGATGTTTCACCCGGACGGGCAACTTGACCCAGGTTTTGGTGATGCCGGCAAGCAGGTAGTGCGATTGCCGGGCGGGCTCTCCAGCGGCACTCGCGATACGTGGCTACCGCCAGGTATACCCGGCGCCGAGGCCTGCGCGGCGTGTGTGCAACCTGACGGTCGAATCCTGCTGGTAGCCAATCATTCTTTTGAGCTGGCCAATCACACGGGGCTGCTGATTCGCCTGGAGCCTGATGGTCGCCTCGATACCACGTTCAATGGCCGTGGTTTTGTCATGGTGCGGCGTTTGCTGCTCAGCACTTGGTTGTCCAGCGTCCACCTGCAGTCGGATGGCGCCATCGTTGTGGCAGGCTCTATCGATTTTCCCCAGCAGGCGCTACTGGCCCGTTATCGGGCAGATGGCAGTCTGGATGAAACGTTTGCCGAGCAGGGCTTCGCACGAATCTCGGCGCAAGGGCGAAACGCCCATTTTAGCCAGGTTATCCAGTGCCGTGACGGTCGTTTGCATGGTGTGGGCAGCAGCCGTGAGCCGATCCATGCCATGGCCCTGGCCGTCGATGCCGACGGTGAGGGTGATCCGGCATTCAATCACGGCCAACCGTCACTGACGGCGATTGCCGACAGCCCGTGCCAATGGCAAGCGGTGGCGGAGCAGGGGGATGGAAAGCTGGTCATGGCCGGCGCAACAATTGGTGGTTTTACTGCGGATTTTGTTGTCGCCCGGCATCTGCCAGATGGCAGCCCGGACCCGACCTTTGCCAGCGGTCGTGGTTGGGTCCGCACGCGACTGGGGCGTAGCGTGGACACCGCGACGGCACTGGTTCTACAACCAGATGGCAAGATCCTGCTGGCCGGTCATGGGCGGGATGGGGCGTTTCGTGGGGTGGTGACGCGCTACCACGGCTGACAGTTGAAAAGGCGTGCATCCAATCCCGAACAACTGCTTTATGTTCTTCGCACGAACATTTCTTATGAAGTAGCGCAACGGTGTTCTTTATCGAGGTCGTTAATCGTTAGATCAACCAGGGCCTGGAATGAAGATCAATGAGACCGCACTCCAGGCTCTGCGAGTCGTTACTTGGGCATTGCCCAGGATTGTAACTGGTAGCCGTTTTTATCAAGTTCGGCTCGCGCTTGCAGCAGCAGGGATTCCAGTTGCTTGGGATCGGAGTACGCGCTGAGGGAGATCTGTTTGCGCCCGATGCGGTTATTGGTGCGGTCGACAACGGACAGGCTGAGTTCGCCATTGCCGTCTTGCGGGGCCCACGCCACACATTGAAAGGGTTCAAAGGCGTGGCCGGCGATCAAGAGTGCTTCGTTGAAACGGAGCGGGGCGTTCATGGGGTCTTCTCTCTAAATGCCCAATCAAAAGATGTGCCGTCGGTTGGGCTTACCGTTCGGCTAGTACCTGTACTGATGCACGAAGGCGGGGTACGGGTCACATGCTAGAGCAAGAAAATTCAACTTTCCCTGATTAAAGTCATGTAAATCGTGGTTTTGAAAGCTCATTGAAAGTTTGAACTAATGGGTTTTTCTATTTGTTGGCTGCTCAAGGAAGTATTTGTCAGCGGACTTATAGCGAAACGATACAAGGGGGCGTCAAGATCTTGCTAGGGTTAGCAACAACCCTTCCAAACTGTTGTTTCTAAATAACTTAATGATTTTGACGCCAAGGAATAGTCATGGTTGTTACACCTGCCCTGCGTCGTCTGCTTGTGGTCGAGCCCTGTGGTGACTGCGACCGGCTAATACCCGGTTTGCGCATGGCGGGATGGGCAGTTGACAGCTGCGCCCTGGAAGCGGTCGGTGACCGATCCTGCGACGTGGGGCTGCTGCGCCTGCAGCCGTTTCACCTGGAGCGGCCCGAGGCGATCAAGGAGTTGATCAGCCGCAGCGGTACGGAATGGATCGCGGTGCTCAGCCAGGACGTGTTGCGCCTGCAAAAGGTCGGTGACTTTGTTTGCGAGTGGTTTTTCGACTTCCACACTTTGCCGTTTGATGTTTCCCGGGTCCAGGTCACTTTGGGCCGGGCCTTTGGCATGGCGCGGCTGCGCGGTAAAGGCAACGCCCATGTCGATGAAACGGAGCACGAATTGTTGGGCGACAGCCGCCCGATCCGCGAACTGCGCAAGCTGCTGGCTAAACTGGCACCCACTGAATCGCCCATCCTGATTCGTGGCGACAGCGGCACCGGCAAGGAACTGGTGGCCAAGACCCTGCACCGGCAGTCCCAACGCCATGCCAAGCCATTTGTGGCAATCAACTGCGGGGCTATCCCTGAGCACCTGATCCAGTCCGAACTCTTTGGGCATGAAAAAGGTGCGTTTACCGGCGCCCATCAACGCAAGGTCGGTCGTATCGAAGCCGCCCATGGCGGCACCTTGTTTCTCGATGAAATTGGCGACCTGCCAATGGAATTACAAGCCAATCTGCTGCGTTTTCTCCAGGAGAAACACATCGAGCGGGTCGGCGGCAGCCAGCCGATTCCAGTGGATGTACGGGTATTGGCGGCTACCCACGTCGACCTGGAAGCGGCAATCGAGAAGGGCACCTTTCGCGAAGACTTGTATTACCGGCTCAATGTCCTGCAAGTGGTGACCGCGCCCTTGCGTGAGCGTCACGGCGACGTCGGGATGCTGGCCAACCACTTTTCTCATTTCTACAGCCAGGAAACCGGCCGGCGCCCCCGCAGTTTCAGTGAGGATGCGTTGGTAGCCATGGGCAAACACGGCTGGCCGGGCAATGTACGTGAGCTTGCCAACCGGGTACGGCGCGGCCTGGTGTTGGCTGAAGGGCGGCAGATTGAAGCGCTCGATCTGGGCTTGCAAAGCCAGCATGCAATTGCGCTACCTATGGCTACACTGGAAGATTACAAACACCGCGCCGAACGTCAGGCGCTGTGCGATGTGCTCAACCGGCACAGCGACAACCTGAGTGTCGCGGCCCGCGTGCTGGGGGTTTCCCGGCCCACGTTCTACCGGTTGCTGCACAAACACCAGATCCGCTAGGGCGGGTAAACAAAAGCCCCGTCGCGACCCTTATCGCGGCGGGGCTTTTCCCTTTGCGGGCTGATCAGAAGTAGTACGGGAATTTCAGGCTGAAGGTGAAGTCCGGCGCATCGTCGGTCATGCCGATGGAAAGGTTGGGCACGATGGTCAGGTTTTCACTGGCCGCAATGGTCATGCCGACGTTGAAATAACCGGCGTTGGCATCGCTGGACACCACCGATTGCCAGTCACCGCTGTCAGGCTTGAGCTTGCTTTTGCGCTGAATCAGGTCCGAGACCGAGAACGACATGCTCATTCTCTCGTTCAGCGCAAAGGCGACACCCACGCCTATCTGGAAGCTGTCACCCAGGCGTACCTTGCCACCGATTTTTTCGTTGACCGTGGAACTGATGTCGTCAAACGAGTCTTCGAAGTTATGGGTGTAGGACAAACTGCCAAACAGCACCGCCGGGTCGAAGGTCTTGACCAGGGAGATGCCTGGTGTGATCGACCAGACGCCGTTGCCGGTGGGCAGGTTTTCTGGCACATACAGGTTGCTGTTATTAGGCGAACGCACCAGCTTGATGCCGAATGGTTCCTCGCCTGTTGGGGCCTTGACCCGCAGCGAAACCACGGCGTCCGGCAGGTTGGGCGTTTCATCAAGGAATTTGTAGGCAATCCCGAAGTTGACGTCGCCGATTGTCGGGTCGCGAGTGACAGACTCCTCTGAAGTTGCTGTACCGCTGCCGCCATTGGCGCCACCGGACTGATACGTCGACTCGCGGTATATCACCGGCACGTTCACGTCGAACTGCCAGCGATTATCCAGGTTGTAGCGCCCGGTCATGTCCAGGGTCCAGTTATCGGCCTTGATCCGGTCCAGGTTGATATTGCCGAGGAAGATCGAATCCAGTGCCAGGAAGCCATTAAGCGTCAACTGACGGGCATCGTAGCGGGCGTAGGTGACGCCGGTTTCAAAGCTGAACTTGCCATTGCCAAAGAAACCGCTGGCCTCGTTGTACAGGTTGCTCACGCTTTGCGCAGGGGCCGAATCGTCCTTGAGCGACTGCCCATAGGAACTGCCACCCGCCGCAGCGCCGGAACTGCTGGCGGCAACGGTGCTGCCACCTTTCTTGAAATCGGCTGGTGATTTGGCCAGGCGTTTGGGCGCAGGCGTTGCGGGTTGATCTTCGACCTGGCGAACCCGCTGTTCCAGCACCGCGAGGGCTTTTTGCTGCACTTCATAGCGTTGCTTGAGTGCCAGGAGCTCCTGTTTGAGCGTTTCGATATCTGCGTCCGGCGCGGCGTACAACATGGTTGCGGGCAAGAGCGTGCTTAAACAAACAACGGCACGTAGCGATAACGATCGATGCATGAAATAAGCCGTCCTTTTCTAATACGTAGGTGTCGAGGGTCAGCGTAGTTCAATAACCGAGAGTGCGGAGGCCCTTGAGTTGATCGAGGTTGCAGTTCAGAGCGCCGCTGTTGAGGCCACTGTTATTCATCACCACATTGAGGGTGGTGGTATTAAGTACCTGGTTGATATTGCCCGTCAGGCGTACCGCTTGTTGCATGCCGCCTTGGGCAATCCTTTGCAGGGAATCGCCCTGGCCATTGCGGGCCTGGATCGCCATATTGATGCCGCCCCCGGCGTTGGAAATGCTGACCTGACCTGCGCCGCTGGAACCGCTGAGGGTGCCGCCGGCCATCAATACCTGTCCCGACTGCACGACATTGCCCGCAGCCAAGCCGTTTTCGCTGATGTTGATGCCGACATTGTTGTAGGCGCTGTTGCCATCCCCGGCCGCGCGTACGCTCTGTGTTACGCCTGTGCCGCTGCCCAGGCCCGCACCGCCGACCACTGTGCCGCTGCCGATGGTTGGATTCGAAGTTGGACCCTTGCCGGAGTCTGCGGTGGCGGAGACATAAAATTGCGGGGTAATGGTGGATGCGTCGATGTTCATGCTGGCTTTGCCGGTAATGCTGTCACCGGCAGCGTTGGTCCAGGTGCTGCTCATGACAATGCCGAAACTGATGATCCGCCCGGGCATCACAAAACGACCGCGCAGCTCGGCCAGTTCCGAGTCTTTCATTTCTATTGGCTTAAACACCGATGAAGCATAAGCGGGCATTGAGGCTGCCAGGCACATGACCGTCAGCCAACGGAAAGTGTTCATCATTTGCTCCTGGAGCGTCCTGCCCCTTATTGCGCTTCTAGAAGAAGTCGCTCTGGATGAAACCGAAGTCCATCAGCTCTGAATCCCGAACAGGACTGAACTCGTTCAGTTTGTTCTTGGCGGTCAAGGGCGTCGGTGGGTCGAGCAGGGCGTTGGCCTTGTCATAGCCTTCGCCCAACACCGCGAACACGATGCCGTTCCAGCCCTTGATGAAGTCGTCATGGGAGTAGCGTTTGTTGCCCAAGACAGAGTCTCCGATATAGACCCAGTCCTTGTCAGCCCGCTGCATCACCACGAAGTGTTTGTAGCCGCGAATTTCCAGCAGCACCACGACGGGGACTCTCACTGTGACCAAGGTTTCTGGCGCTATCCGATAACCTTTTGCACGCATGCCGATGCTTTCGAGGTAGCGCTTCATGTCTAGCATGGAGAAACCCTGGGTTCGCACCAGGTCCTGATCGGCGTTGATCAGCATGCCTTTGATGACGTGAGCCTCATCGACGTCCAGCCAGAAGGCTTGGCGCAGGATGGTTGCCAGTGCCGCGGCACCGCAGCTGAAATCGGTTTTCTGTTCCACCAGGTTGGCGAACCGGCGCTCGCGAATGCTCTCGACCTTCTTGAAGATCACCGCACCGCCGGGCATGGCGGAGATCGCCATTTGCCCTGCCCAGGTAGGGCCGGCGAGCAGTAACAGGAAGGTGAGGGTGGCGAGTCGCATGATCGAATGACCTGATGGACACTGGAATTAAAAAGGGCCTTGTTGCCAAGGCCCTAGTTGGATCAGAAGCTCAGCTTGCTGCCGCTTGCGCATACAGTGCAGCCGCTGCCCAGAGACAAGGTGTTGCTTTGTTGGTTGCCCGAACCCGCGGCAACGTTGATCCCGATGTTGCCGGAAGCGTTGTTGCCAGAGTTGTTCAGGCTGGCGTTGTTGGTGACGTATTGAGGCTTGCCATAGCCGTGCTTGGAAGCAGCCTGGTTGAGGTAGCTGTTGTTCAGCGACACTTGCTCGGTGTTTGCCACAGCGGCAATCGAGGTGCCATCGGCGGTCACGATAGTCAGGTTGTTTTTCTGTTGGTTACCTTGACCGGCTGCGACGTTGACGCCCACGTTACCGGAGCTGTCGTTGGCCGAGTTGTTCAGGGATGCATTGTTTTGCGTCCCTTTGTTTACGAAGTTGTTGTGTTTGCTTTGCTGGAAGATATCGGCCTCGGCGAGGACGTACCCGGCTTTGCCGGCACTGCTGGTGATTGCGGCGGCATTGTCTTGCTGGTTACCGGAGCCAGAGGCCACGTTACCACCCAGGTTGCCGTCGCTGTTGTTCAGCGAACCGTTAGCGGCTGCATTGTTGGCGGTTTTCGTGTCGTCGAACTTGTTGTTTTTGCTGACTTGAGAATCAGTCACCACCGCAGCGACGACACCGGTTGGAGTGGGTTTGTATTTGTCGCTAGTGTCAGCTTGTGCAGCAACAGCCATGAGCGCAGCCAGAGCAAAAACCAGTGGTTTAAGAGCCATTGTAGGTTTCATGGTGTATCTCCTTGCTTCTAATTAGTTGGTTAAGTGTTGGTACGGTGTTGCACACAACCATCAGGGGTTACCTGATGTTCACGTTCAGGGTGTTAGCCACTCGGTTCCCCACCCCTGCACTCTGGTTCACCTGAATCACGCCCCGGCTGCCGGTGAAGGCCTGGTCGCTGGTAACGACCTGGCGGCTGCCAGTGGGTGAGGTGAGCCCTGAGTCTGGTAACAGCGTCATGTTCTGTTGCGACAGGACGCTGTCATCGATGCCCTGCGGGCCAGCACTAATGCTGATCCGCACGGCATTGATCATTTGGTTGTTGGCCCCGGCCGACTGGTTGACCCCCAGTACACCGCTGCCATTGCTGAAAGAAGAACCCTGGATCACCGCCTTGGCATTCAGGGATGGATCGGCCTTGCCGTCGAGTTTCTGGATGAGCGCGCCGCCGACCTGGGCATGGGCACCGATGGCGATGGCGCGGCTGTTGATTTGTTGTTGCTGATTGCCGGCGGCCTGGTTGACTGAGAGATTGCCGCTGTACTGTTTGCCGGAGTTATCGATCACGGCATTGTTGTTGCTGTCGGCCATGACTGATGAGCAGCCCAGCGCGAGAAGAAGCAACCATGAGCGGCTCATTGCTGCGCCCCCATCATGCTGCCGATATTGCTCAACGGGGCCATGCCACGCTGGATCGAACCGTTTATTTGCCCGGAGATGCTGCTACCGCCGCCGCCATGACCTGCCGCTGCGCCAGCTCCCAGGGTGGACGAACTGGTCCCGTGGGACGTGCTCAGGCCGGGAAGGTTGCCGTTGGGCAGAATGGCGCGAGTGATGGTGGAACCGCTGCTGACCCCGGCGATATCGTTATCGCTGAGTTCGCCGCTGGTGGCGCGCAGTACTTGTGCCGCGGGGTTGACGTTAACGGTGGTTGGATAAGGGTCAGGAGCGAAGGAGGAACGGCCAGCCATATGACCCTGCACGTTGCGACCAATGACGATGACACCGTCGCCCGCGAGGGCTGGAAGACTCACACTGGTGCTGAGTACACAGCTGATCAGCAGTAGGCTCATCGAGCCTGAATTGAGAGTGACCACGGCAGCATTCCTTGTTTTTAACGCTGACCCTAAACAGCGTTATCAGGAACAGAGCAGGAGCTGTGCCGCTTTTTATTTTTATATATTATTCAATGGGTTGGCTTTTATCATCGCGATGCAGGCAACCCGTGTGTATCAGCGCTGAGACAACAGTACGTCGATCTGCCCAGCAGTCGCCCTTGCCGGGCATGGGCACGTCGCGGGGCGTTACCTGTATCAGAGATGAAACACGTATGATGACAAAACAATGAACCCGCAGCCGGCGGACGTTTCAGGCAGGCCAAGTGTCTCAAAAGTGGACACTTGGCTTATGGCAGGGGGTGTGCGCCGCAGGGGCAGTTCAAGTCTTGGGCGCTTTGCCCGGTATCGAGTTGATTACGGGGTTGCCATCCTGGTTCTGGGTCAGGTAAACCGGCAGGACCTTGGGCAGGGAGGAGACGAGGTTGTTGACTTCATGGATGTTGTAGATCCCGCCAATGCGAATGGCGCCGGTGCTGGCGTCTGCCAGCATCATCGGTTTGCTCAGGTAACGATTGATCAGCGGCAAGGCATCGGCGAGGGCCAGGTTGTCGAGAATCAACTTGCCCGTACGCCACGCCAGGGCGCAATCGTCTGGCGCGATCGGCGTCACATGAGGGCGGGTGTCGCCATGGTCGTAGCGGGCCTGCATGCCAGGGGACAAGCTCAGGCCACTGTGGCCCACATCGCTGGTGACCTGCACCGAGCCTTCGAGCAACATGATCCGGACCTGGTCTTCGTATTTCCAGACGTTGAACTGGGTACCGGTAACCCTGATCCGCCCATCACCGGCCCGGACCACAAAAGGGCGCAGGCGGTCATGGCTGACGTTGAAGAATGCTTCACCTTTTTTCAGGGTGGCTCGACGCTCGTCCTTGTAGTTGCTGTAGACCAGTTCGGTGCCCAGGTTCAGCTCCACCTGACTGCCGTCTTCCAGGGTGACTTGTCGCAGCCCGCCCTCGGCCTCGTAATGTTTATACGAGTTGGGCAACCAGCCAGCTTCCCAGCCCGTGAACGCGGCCAACGGCAACGCCACCAGGCATACCGCAGCGGCTATGGCATAGGTACGCAATAGGCTGCGCGGTGCGATTCGTGCCACCGGCGCTGTTTCGTTGCGAGGCAAATGATCGGCGACGTCCCAGATTTCCAGCATGGCTGCGTATTCGAAGGCATGCAGCGGATGTGCATCATGCCACTGTTCAAAAGCCTGACGTTCGGCAGTCGTGCAATCGAAAGCATGCAGACGCATACACCAGTGCGCAGCGGCATCGGTGATGGCGTCATATTCGGCTTCTGAAAGGGACTGTTCGGTCATTTGCTCTTCCTAGTTTCATGCATTCTAACCTTCCCGGCACGGTGCCGAGAACAGCCATCATGGCGAATGAGCATCAATGTGGAACTAATTCTTGCCCCAGGCACCCTAAAAATCAGGATATGTAAGTCATTCTCTCTCAAGCCTGGGAGTCCACCCAGCCCAGGAGTGAGTGGTGTAACGCCAGCGTTAAATAAACAGCGTTGTACCGAAACGGGTGGTTGACAGGCCACTCGCTCGGCGTTGTTTAATCCAGAGGCTGAATCCAGCAGGCTGTTGCCCCCTCCAATAATTACTCTGGAGCTTCAGATGTCAGCCACGCCCGTTATTGCTGCAAGTGACTCGCAGACTATTGCCTTTCCCGAACTGGTTACCTTGCTCAAGCAGATTTTCCTCAACCACGGCACCTCGCCTGACGTCGCCGCCGTGATGGCAAACAACTGTGCCAGCGCCCAGCGCGACGGCGCCCAGAGTCATGGGGTGTTTCGCATGCCCGGTTACGTATCGACCCTGGACAGCGGCTGGGTGGATGGCAAGGCTGTACCGATTGTCGAGGATGTCGCCTCGGGGTTTGTCCGGGTGGATGCCTGTAATGGCTTTGCCCAGCCAGCCCTGGCCGCCGCCCGCCCGTTGCTGGTGGAAAAGGCCCGCAGCGCCGGTATCGCAGTACTGGCCATCCGTAACTCACATCATTTTGCGGCGCTGTGGCCCGATGTCGAACCCTTCGCCGACGAAGGTCTGGTGGCCCTGAGCGTGGTCAACAGCATGACGTGCGTGGTGCCTCACGGTGCTGATCGGCCACTTTTCGGTACCAACCCGATTGCCTTTGCCGCTCCACGGGCCGACGGCCCACCGATTGTCTTTGACCTGGCCACCAGCGCCATCGCCCATGGTGATGTGCAGATCGCCGCGCGCAAGGGTGAGCGTGTGCCGCCCGGTACTGGGGTCGATAGCCTGGGCCAGCCGACCCTGGACCCCAGGGCCATCCTCGAAGGCGGCGCCTTGTTGCCGTTTGGCGGGCACAAGGGCTCGGCGTTGTCGATGATGGTCGAGTTGCTGGCGGCAGCACTGACCGGCGGGAATTTTTCGTTCGAGTTCGACTGGTCCAATCATCCTGGTGCCAAAACACCGTGGACCGGCCAGTTACTGATCGTCATCGACCCCAGCAAAACCGCCGGGCAAAACTTTGCCGAGCGCAGCCAGGAACTGGTGCGGCAGATGCACGCTGCGGGGTTGCGGCGTTTGCCGGGCGATCGTCGTCATCGCGCACGGGCGAGGGCCGAGGAGGAGGGGATTGTTATCGAGGTGGCGGAGTTGGCGCGGTTGCGGCGGTTGGTGCAAGGTTAACTCGGCCGACTGTGGAGCGAGCAAACTCGCTCCACAGGGAAAACCTCAGTTACGACGACCCAACAGCAGGCCGACCACCAGGCCGAAGCCTGCAGAAATTGCCACGGTCTGCCATGGGTGACCACCGATATAGGTTTCGGTAGCGTCCACCATTGGCTTGCTGCGCTCACGCACGCTGGACACCGAGTCCAGGGCCTGCTTGAGCTTGAGGGCTACCTGCTCGCGCAGGGTTTCACCTTCTTCGCCCACCAGGGAGGCGCTGCTCTTGAGCAGCTTGTCCGATTCCTCGATCAGCGCCTGGAGTTCGCTGAAGGCTTGATCCTTGATTTGTTCTTCGACGGCTTGCGCGGCAGTTTTGCGGGCCATTGGGTGACTCCTTGCAGGTGAATGTGACAGCGAACAATGGAGTATTCGCCGGCTGAAAAAGTTGCAGCTTTTTTTTCCGCTGGCCTGGACTGAGCAAAATCCAGAGCGGGAAATTTCGACCTACAGTGTAAGATGTCACCTATTTGTACCGCAGGGAATTCCACATGAGCTTCAATCTGGCCAACAAGCCCCTTGCCGAGCGCGCTGAGCTCGAAGATGAAAAGTCCCGTCTGTATGACTTGTGGCAAAGCAACCTGGGCAAGGCCAAGGGCGAGGGGGCCCGCTTGTTCGGCGAGCGCGCCAAGCGCAAGGGCAAATGGGCTGAATGGGTGCGCTCGGAGCTGGACGGCATATCGCCGCCGGAGTTCGCCAACATGGTGCGTAGTGAAGTCAATCGGTTGATGGCGGCCAAGTAACTGCGTTTTATCGCTGACTAAGCAGCCATTCCTCGCGGGTCATTTCCCAGATATCCCGAGGAAAATTACCTGCGACGAACCTGCCTTCGTCGCTTCTGATCAAGCGCATGCCGGTGCGCTCGGAAAGCCGCCGCGACGCCAGGTTAGGCGCGGCCTTGGGCACCCGCATCAGCGGGCGCTTGAGCACGTCGAACCAATACTCGGTCACTGCTGCACTGGCCTCGGCCATCAAGCCCTGGCCTTGCCAGTGCGGGCCCAACCAAAAACCACGGTTGTTGTCGAGCTCATCCATCAGGCTGACGTTGCCAATCAACTGCTCAGGTGCGGTTTTAAGACGGATCGACCAATGCCATTCGCAACCCGCAGCGATAGCGGGCAGGGCGACTTTTTCCAGGTAGGTTCGAGCACCATCGGCCGGGTAGGGCCAGGGCACCATGGCGTTGAGGTAGCGCACCACTTCCCAGTGAGGAAACTGCTGCTGGATACCCTCGGCATCGTCCAGGGTCAGGGGTTTGAGGATCAAGCGTTCGGTGTACAGCGTCGGTAGTACGTCCATGTAGTGGTGACCTCCTTGTTTACCAGGTAGCGGCCGCGTTCGGCAGGTCGAGGGTGCCGCGATCGACAAAGCGCATGGTCCCGAACAGCCCGCCCGCCAGCTTGCCCCGCAAGACGTAGGGCAGGTTGTTCAAGCTCTGGGTCTGGCTCAGGCCCAGGGTCTGACGTAACACAGAAAAAGCTGAAACACTTACCGGCACCGTCAGGACGGTCTCGGAAAAGCGTGGGATGGAACCCTGCTGATCACTGACCCCAGCTGCCAGCGGCCGGCCATTAACCTCCAGGTCCAGGGCCACGCCGTTGTAGTCGATGGCGGTTTCGTTGGGGTTCTGTACCCGCAGTTTCACCGCGAAGCGCACTTCCAGGTCCTGGCTTTGCAACGGCTCGATACCCACTACATTGATGTTCACCGGGTCGCGATTGGGGAATAACGCGCAGGCGCTCAGGGTAAACAACAGCAGGGACAGGACAACGAGGTTGCGCATGACAAGGTGCTCCTATTTCGTGACGTCCGGGTCCTGCATAACCTTGAGGGTCGACGACTCCGGATCAAATTCATCTTCTTGCAACGTTATGAACTCCTCAGGCAGGAAGATGTTCAGCAAGATAGCGCAGAACGCTCCGACGGTGATCGGCGACTCAAAGATGTTGTGCAGCGCCTTGGGCAGTTCGCGCAGCACTTCCGGCACTGCCGCAACGCCCAGGCCCATCCCCAGGGAGATGGCCACGATCAGCATATTGCGCCGATGCAGACCGGCCTCGGCGAGGATCTTGATCCCGGCCACTGCCACCGTGCCGAACATGATCAGCGTCGCGCCGCCCAACACCGGTTTGGGCATCAATTGCAGCACCGCGCCAATCATCGGGAACAGCCCCAGCATCACCAGCAGGCCAGCAATGAAATACGCCACATAGCGGCTGGCCACGCCGGTCAACTGGATCACACCGTTGTTCTGCGCAAAGGTCACCATCGGCAGGCTGTTGAAGGTGGCGGCCATCACCGAGTTGAGACCGTCGGCCAACAGCCCAGACTTGATGCGCCTGATATACAGCGGGCCCTTGACCGGCTGTTGGGAAATCATCGAGTTGGCGGTCAGGTCACCCGCTGCCTCCAGGGGCGAAATCAGGAAGATCACCGCTACCGGGATAAACGCTACCCAGTCGAAGGAAAAGCCGTACTTGAACGGCACCGGCACGCTGATCAGCGGCAGTTGTGGCAACGCTGCCAGGTCGACGCGGCCCATCCACCAGGCGACCACAAAGCCCAGGGTCAAGCCGATCACAATCGAGCCCAGGCGCAGGAACGGATTGTTGAAACGGTTAAGCACCACGATGGTCAGCAATACCAGCGCTGCCAATCCCATATTACTGGCCGCCCCCAGGTCGCTGGCGCCAAAGCCACCGGCCATGTCGGTGACCGCGACCTTGATCAGCGACAGGCCCATCAGCGTAATGATGGTGCCGGTGACCACCGGGGTGATCAGTTTGCGCAACTTGCCGATGAACTGGCTAAGCACCACCTCGATAAAGGCCGCGAAGAAGCAAATGCCAAAGATAGTCGAGAGGATTTCATCGGTGCCGCCACCTCGGGCCTTGACCATGAAGCCGGCGCTCAGGATCACGCTGATAAAGGAAAAGCTGGTGCCTTGCAGACACAGCAACCCGGAACCCACCGGGCCAAAGCGCCGTGCCTGGACAAAGGTGCCCAGCCCCGAAACGAACAGCGCCATGCTCACCAGGTACGGTACCTCGCTTTCCAGGCCCAGTACGCCGCCGACAATCAGGGTCGGGGTAATGATGCCGACAAAACTGGCCAGCACATGCTGCAGCGCGGCAAACATTGCCGCGGTGAAGTGCGGCCGGTCTTCGAGGCCATAGATCAGGTCGGATTTATAGCGGGGGCGAGGGGCTTGAGCGTCAGACAAAATTCAGGCTCGGGTCAGAAAGTGGAGGCGCAGGATGCCAGAAAGCGTCAACGGTCAAAAGTGTGAAAATATATTTCTCCGCTCCCTGCATAAAATGCTCAAGCCTGCCGATACCTCTTGTTAGGTCCACACACTAATGACAACAGTGGCGCCGAACGGTCATTGGTAGCGCGTTGACGCTCGATGGCCGTGTCGCGGCAAGGATGCTCGTAGCCATCACCTTCTGAGAGTCGTCCTATGTCCCTGCGTAATCTGAATATTGCACCTCGAGCCTTTCTCGGTTTTGCGTTCATTGCGTTGTTTGTCATTGCCCTGGGGGTGTTTGCGGTCAACCGCATGACCCTGATTCGCCAGACTTCGGTGAACATGGGGGCCAACCAACTGCCCAGCGTCGGCTTTCTCGGCAACATGACCGAAAACGTCCTGCGCCTGCGGATCTTGTCATTTCGTGTACTGGTCAATCGCGAGCCCGCCGCGCTGCAGGAAGCTCAGACGCGCATTGGGGTACTGCTGGATAAGCTCAGGCAGGCACAAACCAGCTACGCGGCGCTGCCTGCCGGTTATGAAGAAGCGGCGCTGTACAAAACATTCGTCACCACCCTGGATAACTACCTCAAGGCCCAGGCCGAGATGCTGGCACTGTCCCAGCAGAACAAGGTGGAAGAGATGCGCGCCCTGATCAACGGCAGAATCAAGGACGGCACCGACCAGATGGGCGAGCAGTTGAACAAATTGATTGCCATCAATGTCGCCGACGCCAGGCAGGCCGGTGAATATGCGGGCCAAAGCTATCGAGACGCCATCACCGGCATCATCGTGGTATCGGTGGCGGCGGCGCTGATGACCATACTGCTGGCTTGGCTGCTGACCCGTAGCATCGTCACCCCGTTGCGCAAAGCAGTGGAAGTTGCCGAAACCATCGCCGCTGGCAACCTGACCAAAGTCATTGAGGTCGACGGCAAGGACGAACCGGCCCGCCTGCTCGGCGCCTTGGCCTCCATGCAGACCAATCTGCGCCAGACTATCCAGCACATTGCGGGCTCGGCCACGCAACTGGCCTCCGCTGCCGAAGAACTCAGTGCCGTCACCGAAGAAGCCTCCAAGGGCTTGCAGCAGCAGAACAACGAAATCGACCAGGCCGCCACCGCCGTCAACGAAATGACCGCCGCCGTGGAAGAAGTGGCGCGCAACGCTGTATCCACCTCCGAGGCGTCGAGCCAGTCGAACCAGGCCGCGCGGGAAGGGCGTGATCGCGTGGTGGAAACCGTCGGCGCGATCCAGACTATGACCCAGGACGTGCAGAACACCTCAGTCATGATCGAAGGCCTGGCCACTCAAGGCCGCGATATCGGCAAGGTGCTGGATGTGATCCGCGCGATTGCCGAGCAGACCAACCTGCTGGCCCTCAATGCGGCGATTGAAGCGGCGCGGGCCGGTGAAGCCGGACGCGGTTTTGCCGTGGTAGCCGATGAAGTACGGGCGCTGGCGCATCGCACTGCGCAGTCGACCCAGGAAATCGAAAAAATGGTCGCCGGTATCCAGAACGGCACCGGGGAAGCGGTGCAGTCCATGCAGCAAAGCAACCAGCGCACCGAAGACACCCTGGTGATGGCCCGTGCTGCCGGGGTGGCTTTGGAGCAGATCACCCAGTCCATCAGCCTGATCAACGAACGCAATCTGGTGATCGCCAGCGCTTCGGAAGAACAGGCCCAGGTCTCCCGTGAAGTGGACCGCAACCTGGTGAATATTCGCGATCTTGCGACCCAATCGGCGGCGGGCGCCAACCAGACCAGCGCCGCCAGTCATGAACTGTCGAGGCTGGCGGTGGATTTGAGTGGGATGGTTGCAAGGTTTGTGATCTGACCTGATCTGTAGCGTACGCAGGGTTAGTGTGGGCTGGGGGCATATCCGTTATTTTGGTCAGGGCGGATTAGGGTTACGCCCTTACGGCGTGTCACTTTCGAAAAGCCGGAATGCCGGCCCAGACGAAAGTAACCAAAGCGCTCTTGCCCCACCACTTGGTGCCTCGCTTAGGCTTGGCATGCCTGCGTTCAGCCATCGTGGTTAACGGGGCGCCTAAGATCAAAAGCAAAAGCACGGCGGCCTGGTAGCCGACCTGAGTGGTGAGAAGCAAGAGCGGATCCACTGCCCACTGACTGTAGGAGCGAGCTTGCTCGCGATGGTCGTTAACGATGACGCTGGGTTCCTGGATGAACGCGGTGCCCTCAGGTTCTTCGCGAGCAAGAACTAGGCGTCCCCCTCGCTCCTACAGAAAAGCGGATGGCGCTGGCTCTTGATCTGCCTGCCCATAAAACCAGAGGCCGAACGCAGGTGTTGCGCAGTGGGTAAACCGGCAGGACGCCGGTTTAGCCGCGCTGGGCCAAGGATGGCCCATCGCGGCGGCCCACGGAGCAATGCCTTCGTTCGGGCACGCTGAGCCTAAGCGAGGCGCCGATAGGTAGGGCAGGAGCGTTAATGAGATGGTCAGCCCGTGGTGAGACGCCAATACCAACCCCTTGATTTTAAAAGTATTGTTCCTGGTGTCAGTGTTTCCAGGCGGCTTCGTTAACCAGATTCTTCGGCCGCTCTCCCGCCAGCGCCGTCAGCAGATTGTCCACCGCACATCGCGCCATTGCCTCCCGTGTTTCATGGGTGGCCGAGCCGATGTGCGGGGTGGCGACCACGTTGTTCAGATGCAGCAGCGGCGAATCGTGATTCAACGGTTCGCGCTCGAATACATCCAGCCCGGCGGCGCGGATCGTGCGTTGTTGCAGGGCATCAATCAGCGCCGCTTCGTCTACCACCTTGCCGCGAGAGATGTTGATAAAGATTGTCTTTGGGCCCATCAGTGCGAACTCTTTAGCACCAATCAAACCCTGAGTTTCAGCGGTCAGCGGCAACGTCAGGCAAACAAAGTCGGCTTGTTCCAACAGCTGCGGCAGGCTGCGGTACTGCGCGCCGAAACGTTGCTCCACCAAGGGTTTTGGCGAGTGACTGTGGTAGATCACCGGCATGCCGAAACCGAAATGCCCACGCTGGGCCAAGGCTTCGCCGATGCGGCCCATACCGATGATGCCCAGGGTCTTGCCATGCACGTCGCTGCCGAAATGCAGCGGGCCAATGTTCTGGTTCCAGTTGCCGGCGCGGACCATATTGGTCAGCTCCACCAGCCGTCGGGCGGTAGCCAGGATCAGCGCGAAACCGGTGTCGGCGGTGGTTTCGGTGAGCACGTCAGGGGTGTTGCTGAGCAGGATGCCGCGCTGGGTCAGATAGTCGATGTCGTAGTTGTCGACACCCACCGACACGCTGGCCACTGCCTCCAGGTGTGGCGCCAGGTCCAACAACTTTGCGTCCAGGCGCAAACTGGCTCCCAGCAGGCCCTGGGCGCTGGGCAAGGCGTCGCGCAGCTGCGCCAGGCCGCCTTCGTCGAGCGATTCAATCAGCGTGACGTTCGCCTGTTCATGCAGGCGGGCCATCAGTGGCGCGGAGAGTTTTTTGTAGAGCACGACATGCTTTTTCATCAGGTTCTTACCTTCAATTCGAGGGGGCGCAAAGAATCCGCCTGAGGCTGTTCACGGTCACTGGCACCGGGCTTGAGAAAGATCGTCAAGATCACCGACAGCATCAATGCGCCGCTCATCAGCAGGTACGAAGCGCCAGGGGAACCGGTGCTGCTGTTGAGATAACCCACCAGATACGACCCGCCAAACGAACCCAGCGCCCCCATGCTGTTGATCAGCGCCATGGCGCCGCCGGCAACGTTGGCCGGAAGAATCTCCGGGACGATGGCGAAAAACGGTCCATAAGGCGCGTACATGCAAGCCCCGGCGATCACCAGCAGCGTGTACGACCACCAGAAGTGCTCGGCGCCCAGTGCGTACGAGCCATAGAAGGCAATAGAGGCAATCAGCAGCGGCGGCCAGACAAAACGTTTACGCTTTTGCTGCTTGTCCGACGCCCAGGACACAGCCAGCATAGCGATCACTGCGGCCAGGTATGGCAAAGCCGACAGCCAGCCGGCCTCGACCATGTCCATCTGCAAACCGCTCTTGAGGATCGACGGTAGCCACAGCACAAAGCCGTAGACGCCAATACTCCAGCAAAAGAATTGCAGTGCCAGGATGATCACCTTCGGCGAGCGGAAGGCCTCGGCGTAGTTTTTCACTGCCTTCATCCCCACCTGTTCGGCGGCCAGGGCAGTTTCCAGGTCTTTTTTCTGTGCGTCGCTGAGCCACTTGGCATCGGCGGGGCGGTCATCGGCCAGGCGCCACCAGATAAACGCCCAGAGCACCGCCGGCAAGCCTTCGATGATAAACATCCAGCGCCAGCTGTAATGCTGCACCAGGTAGCCCGACACCACTGACATCCAGAGCATGGTCACCGGGTTGCCGAGGATCAGAAAGGTGTTGGCCCTGGAGCGTTCGGCGCGGGTGAACCAATGGCACAGATACACCAGCATCGCCGGCATCACGGCGGCTTCCACCACGCCGAGCATGAAGCGGATAGCGATCAGCATGTAGGCGTTGGAGACCACGCCGGTTAGCGTCGCCAGGCCACCCCAGAGGATCAGGCTGACAAAAATCAGCTTCTTGACGCTGTGTTTTTGCGCGTAGATCGCCCCTGGCACCTGGAAAAAAAAGTAACCGAGAAAGAACAGCGCACCCAGCAGCGACGACATGCCGGGGGTGATCATCAAGTCTTCGGCCATCCCGGAGGCTGCGGCAAAGCCATAGTTGGCGCGGTCCAGGTACGCCAGGCTGTAGGTGATAAAGACGATGGGCATGATGTACCACCAACGACGGGTGGCTAGTTTCAGCGTTTGCATGAGAGTGCTCCTGAGCTTGTTGTAGTTGTGGCAACAGGTAACCTGGGTGTTTTTGACTAACCGGCTTTTTGTGAAAGGGGCAGGTCAGCCCGCATCGGCAACCCCTCCATATCTCCTCGACTCTGCACGGCACGGCTGCCGATCCAATTGCCGCGCTGTACGGCCTGGGCAAAACTGAGGTTTTCCAGCAGGGCGCTGATCACGCCTACGGCAAAGCCATCGCCGGCGCCCACGGTGTCGATCACCTTGGCTACCGGTACGGCGGCGACAAATCCTTCGTCCAGTTGGGTGCGGTAATAGGCACCATCAGGCCCCAGCTTGATCACCACGGCTTCCACGCCCTGGTCCAGGTAGAACGCGGCGATGTCCGCTGGGTCTTCGAAACCGGTCAGCAGGCGGCCTTCACCGAGCCCCGGCAGAACCCAATCCGCCAGGCAGGCGAGGGCGTTGATTTCGCTGATCATGCGTTGCTCACTGGCCCACAGGGTCGGGCGCAAATTGGGGTCGAACGAGACGCTACGCCCGGCCTCGCGCATTTGTGTCATCAATTGGCGGGACAGATCACGGGTGGCATCCGACAGCGCTGGCGGGATACCGGTGGCGTGCAGATGACGCGCCTGCAGCAGTTCGGGACGGATCGCCGCCACCGACAAATGGCTAGCCGCCGAACCACGGCGAAAATACTCCACCTGCGGATCGGCACCCGTGTCTTCCCGTGATTTGAGCTGAAAGCCCGTGGGGTGCAGCGGGTCAATCGCTATATGGCTGCAGTCCAGGCCTTCGTTCTGCAGGGTGTCCACCACGAAACGCCCAAGGGAGTCGTCGCCCACCCGGCTCAGCCAGGCCACGTTGAAACCCAGGCGCGACAGGCCAATGGCGACATTGCTGTCGGCCCCGGCGATGCGTTTGTGAAACTGGCCGACCTGGGCCAGGTCGCCGGTTTGCTCGGCGACAAACATCGCCATGGTTTCACCAAACGACAGAATATCGATCTCAGACATGAGCGTTCTCCAGGCGGGGCTGGCCAAGGACAGTAAGGGCAGCGACCTGTTGGGCGGTGACCTGTGTCAGGTCTTCGCCTTGCAGGGGGAATTCCACGGCCCGGGTAATACCTTGGGGCATGTGGCGCAGCAATTGTTCCCATAGATGCAGGTCTGCGGCGCTCGGCGGCAGTGCTACCAACTTGCCATCCGCGCGGCGGGCCACTGCCTTGCAGTGCAGGTAATCGACATGCCGACCCAACAGGCGGGCGGCCGTGGTGGCCGATTGGTCCTGCCATTGCCAGTTGCCGATATCGAAGGTCATTTTCACCGGCACGGCGAGCCGCTCGGCCTCGTTGAAAAAGCGCTGCATCGGCTCAATACGTCCGCCGTGCAGGGTCTGGTCATTTTCCACCAGCAAGCGAACAGGGTGACGGTTGAGCAGGGCCGCCAGGCTTTGCAGGTCGTTGGTATCGGTGAAATAACCGAGGGAGACTTTCAGCCAGCGAGCCCCGAAGGCCTGGGCGCGGTCGAGAGTGGCGGCCAGTTCGGCGTTGGGCTGTGCGCGGCCGGCGACCCAAAGCTCCAGTGGCGAGGAAAATACGCATTCCAGACCTTGGTCTGCGGCAGTTTGCGTCAGATCGGCCGGTTGCTCGGTGGTCAGTAACTCTTCTCGCCATTCGATACGTTGTGCGCCGGCATCCGCCAACACCTGGACAAAACTCAGTTGGCCACGCTGGCGGACGACGTCCGCGCCGTAGCTGGAGAGGCTGATGGAAACGGGGTATTTGTACATTATTATTGACCTCTGAAACCGGTTTCATTTTTTGACAAAAGTTAAATTTTGGAGCCCTGCATTCCCACGATGGAGTCCTGTCAGTCGATCTCTTTGGTGACTGATACACCGCCATCGCGGGCAAGCCCGGCTCCCACAGAGAGTTGCGGCGTTTTGAAACATGAACGGGTTGATCCGCGGACAATCAGTTGCGGCAGGAAATCCAGGGTTCGCGCCGGCGAATCGTCACCGCGCAAGCGCTTGAGCAGGCAGTCAAACGCACTGGCACCAATGGCCTCGGTGGGTTGGGCAAGGGCGGTGATACCACTGCCTACCAGCGGGTACCAGTCCAGGTCATCAAGGGCAATCAGGCCGATATCGGTGAACAGAGTGCAGCCCAGTTCCTGCAGCGCTCGCGTGCAGGCCAGGGCGGCAATGCCGTTGGCGCAGAACAGCGCCTTGGGACCGTTTTTAGGATTCATCAGGAAGCTTTGCAGATGACTGTTCAAGTGCGCATCAATTTCCAGCACGGCGCCGCGCAGGCTTGTGCGCTGGTTGATCTGGGCCTTGAAGCTGTCCAGGCGTTCAACCCGTGAGCTGGTGCCATCTGCCGCTTCGCTGACCAGCAGCAAGTCACGATAGCCTTGCTGTTCCAGGTGTTCGACAGCTATGCGCACGGCCACCGGGTTATCTAGCCCCACCAGGTCGCTGTGCAGCGGTTCGACCTTGCGATCCACCAGCACCAGGGGTATTTCCCGTTGCAGTTCCAGTAATTGGTCGAGGTGATGACCGAGGGTGTTCACGATCAGGCCTTCGATATTGTACGAGCGCAGCGCAGCCAGATGCTGGCGCTCCTGCTCGTCATCACGGTCGGTGTTGCACACCACCAGGCTGTAGCCATGCTTGCGGCAGGCAGTTTCCACACCATGCATCACGGCAATCGAATAAGGGTTGCGGATATCGGCCACCAGCATGCCGATCAGGCGGGTGCGCCCACGTTTCAGGCCACGGGCCATCTGGTTGGGGCGGTAGCCCAGCTCATCAATGGCCTGTTCGATGCGCAAGGCAATGGCGTCGGACAGCAATGTGCGGTCATCGCCGATAAAGCGCGATACGCTGGCTTTGGACACACCGGCGCGCTCGGCCACGTCAAGCATGGTTACACGGCTGCGCTGGGCGGCGGAAAAGGTTGTCACGGTAGCGGGCCTTTCTTATTGGATTTATGGGGTGTCAGTACTGAATCACAGCACTGAAACCGGTTTCAGGAAACACCAAGCGCGCAAATTCGTCAAGCGATTGTCGAACAAGGCAGCGTGGAAGCAGGGAGGGCAAAACCGACGAGTGGCGGGCCTTACCTGTTAGTTTTGACAGTATCGAAAGGAGAAAATTAGGCATTTAATTCTTCCCAAACCTTGTGAAGGAAGGAAGCCAAAATGTATCGCTCTGACGCGTCTGCCTCCCACATCACCGTTCTGTCTCGCAGGGCCGAAGGGATTAACATGCACGGAGACTTTGCGGAGATCGTCGGCGTTGACCCAACCGATCCCGAAGGGTTGATCCCACTCGCTATCTCATTGCAACCGTTGGAGTGTCGTATTCCCCAATGGATACCCGGGCCGTCACCGGGCAGGGTCGAGACCCTCAAGCTGTGGTGGAGAATACAGGGCATTGACGTTGAGGCTGACTCTCAGCCTTTTCCCGGCCCGCTGAATCCTGCGGACTTTCCTTATTCACTGTATGTGCCAGTGGATTACATGAGGGAGATCGATGCAGTAGTACAAATCTACTTCACGATTGTGGATGAGACTGGTTTCTCTACTCCCTCGCTTCCCCTTACGTTGAGGGTGGACAACAACCCACCTAGGTTTCAAGACCCGGATGACAAGGCGCAGTTCGTTGATCCGGGTATCGAGGCGACAGGCATCACCGAAGAGGTGCTAGCAAACAATCCCTTTATCGAAGTCCTTGTCCCTGATTTCATTGGTCGAGCCGGGCGTGACCGTGTTGGCTACTATCTTGATGACAATGCCCCACCAGTTCCTGCGATACAGAAAGGTATTCAAGAGTTCACTTTTATTGCTGAACCTCTGGTTCTGAGGATACCTGCGGACGATTTCCGTTCACTGCCAAACGGTGCGGCTCACCTGCAATACCGCCTTTATGATCGCGCCGGCAATTTCTCCGGGTTCAGCGCGCCATTGTCTTTTCAGGTCAGTTTGATTGCGGGCCCGAGCAATCTACCCGCTCCTCAAATACGTCCTCCGGCCTATAACGATTTTCTCATCAAGCGTGACGATGCGCGGGCGATCGTCGCGGCTGTCATCCCGCATCAATACGATGGATTTGCACCGGGAGACCGTGTCGTGATGCGTTGGGACGGTCGCGACGTGCTTCCAGCGCAGACCATTACCGGCTTTCCGTTTACGGTATCGATACCCTGGGACACTCTGCGTGGCCCGACTCCCTTGGTTCGCGAACTGGTGGAAGTGAAGTACACCATTCAACGCACTGGTCGCCCGGATGTTCCTTCACCGTCTGGTTTTTTCTGGGTTGACTTGACGATCGCCGGGCAAGACCACGCGCTTGCGCCAGCGAGGCTCAACCAGACATTGTCACGAGTGGACGTTTTCGGTTTAGGCTCCGGATTGCACAACGAACTTGATTTGCGGGATCGCGACTTGGGTGCGCAGGTGTGGGTGCGGCTATATGTCGGCCCTGTTGCTGGAGAGCGATTGGAGCTCTATTGGAGCGGTGCAGGGCCGGTTGCGCATTATGACGTTCAGCCAGGCGATGTATTCGACCAGCCAGTCAGATTTACCGATGTGCCCGGCAGTGTCATTGTTGCCGGAGGCAACCACCCGCAACTTCCAGTCTTTTACATCACCAGTAATGGCGTGAATGAACAAGACGCTCGGAACACGCTGGTCAATGTTCATGTTGAGCCGTTGGTGCGTCTGAATCCCCCCGTGATACAGCACAGCCTGCATGGTGGGGCCAATTATCTTACTTGTGATTCTATTCCGGCTATTTGTCATGGTGTGATTTGGTGGGTGCGTCCTGATCCTGTTTTTCAATTGAATGACATTATTCAATTTTTTTGGCAAGGCTACTCCAAGAACAACTGGGAGGACCCCATTGATGACACGGACTTTTCATTTTCTCTCCCGCTTGACGCCAACCACCTGAACGCCGGTGTATATATAACGGTTCTGCCTTGGGACACGAAAATCGAACCGATGCGCAGTTTTGCTTCAGCAACTTCTGGTTATTCATTAGTGCGCAACGGAGCTCCCGTTGGAGAGTCAACGCCAGGCCGCGTCAGAATCGACCGCAAGTTTTCCGGCTCCGGAAAAGTTTGCCAGCCAGGCGATGAAGGGTTTTGCGATAACGTGCAGGGTGATTGTTCGGGTAACCATTGATAAATAAAAAATATCGTACGCAACACGTTAAGGCGTACTTGCTTTTTGATAGGTGATAATTCCAATCGCCATGAAGGCATCTGTAAGGCGAAGTGCGTATTGGCTAGGGGCGTGCGCGTGCGTGCATTAATCGGTAAGGCGACCTACTTAACAATAGCGAGTGAATAAACGATGAAAAACATCAATCGTACCAAGATAAAGTCAGGCGCGAACATACAGGCGGTGCCTATCACTTTAGATGATCCTGTTATCGATGGCCTGGTGGATGACGTCAACTATCCGGGCCTGATTTTCCGCGATAAGGCAGACGCTATTTTTTTGGAGGTGAATATTCCTACCTCTAGCTGGGTTCCGACACCCACAAATCCAGGTAGGCCAGATGTGCTGGACACGTACCTTGACGATATCGGGGATTTTCAGAGCGGCCTCATCCTTAGCGAGCCGGTTTTTTTCCCTGGCATTATTCCAGCCTCCTATGCAACAAGAGTCCCGCGAAGGTTGCTGACGGAGGGGAACCATCATTTCAGTTACAAAATCACCTCGGGTGGGCCGGGGGGGAATGAGTCAGGCTCACCCCAGGTGCCGCTGGTTATCGACCGTACGGCACCTTACGACAGCATTCCCGATGGCCCGCGTATGTTAACGCTGCCAGCGGGTTGGCCGGGGAGCCTCACAGAGGTGTTCATGGCTTCCCACGACGCTGCCGGTGGTGTTCCGTTTGGAATCCCTGATTATGCGGCAGAGGGTGCAGACCCAGGTGACAGGTGGCGTCTATTTGACGGCGAGTCCGACGTCCCTGTTGCAGAAGGCCCGGCGTTTCCCGATAGGGTCGTGCGCTACAGCAGAGCGCTGGCTGAGGTGTCGGACGGGTCAAAAAAACTGCAGTACCGCCTGGTTGATGTCGCGGGCAATATCAGTGAGCGCTCGTTCGAGTTGCCAATATCTATCGCGCTCAACCCAGCCCCAACGCTTGCTCCGGCGGGCGTCAGGGATGCCGTGTCACTGACCGGCATTGGCGACCGGCTGATCGATCGTGCAGACACCGCGGTGTCCTCCGGGATGTTTGTGATCATCCCTGACTATGATGAGGACCGTGCAATAGATCAGTTTCATGTCCGCCTGACCACCACTCATGGCATACGTGAACTGGGCCCTTACCCTTTGGGTGGTTCTCAACTGCCCTATAATTTCCATGTGGATTTCCCAACGCTTTTAGTGTTGTACGGGACCAGCACCGGTAAGCTCAACCTGGCAGTAGAGTACGCAGTGAACCGCCATGAGGTGCTTAACTGGGTACCAACAGCCACCAATATCGAACTGGAATTAGAGGTGGGTGGCCCGACAAACCCCCATGACCCCGACCCGATCAATATCACCCTGCTGTTACCCGTCCTGACAGGGCGAGGCTCAGGCAAGGTAAATGAGCTTGATGAGGACGATAATGGGCTGGATGCGGATGTCGAGGTGACGTTGTGGAGTGCTACACCACTTCCGTCAGCCCGCGCATTCGATATCGTTCTGTACTACATGAACGAACAGGTCGATAGACAACCTGTGGACCCTACCACCGCGATGCCGGGTGACACGGTCGCCATGACGGTACCGTGGCCCTATATCCAGCGGCACTCCAACGGGTTGATTCCGCTGCGTTACGAAATTGCGGTTGCCTCCACCCACAACCGAACCTCATCGCCGCCCCAGGATATCAACGTTAATGCCAACGTGACTGCCTTCCTGGCGCCCAGCGTCACAGGAGCCTTGCCCGCTGTACCCGGAACGCCACCATTGCCTGGGGAAATACGTTGCGGGGCGTTACTAGTGCCGGCGAGAAACGCCCGTGTGTTTGTGCCGCCCCATCCTTTGCTGACGCAGGGCATGATCGTCACGGTGAACTGGACCGGCTGCAGCGATGATGCCGGTGCGATGCCAATTGCGGGGGCCACCGGGACGTTTCCTTATGGCCCTATTTCGTTCCAGGAGGCGCAAATCGGCTTCACGGTGTCCGTCGGGCCTTATGCGACCTACATCAAGCCCATCAATCTGGCTAACCATAGTAGGGGCTCAGTGCACATCACCTATACCGTACCAATCATTGGTCCTTCTCCTGTCGTCTCGGCCGAGGCCGTTCTGTTGGTTCGTGGTGTCGTAGCGGGTCCTGCCTATTGCGATGGTTCGCCTTGGCCGACGTAAAAAACGCTATGTGCAAAGGAAAAGAGGAGCGTAAAGCTCCTCTTTTTTATCAGCCCTACCTCTTTCGTCCATTCGTTCAGTCATTACGTGCAGATAAGTCCTACATACCCATTCTCCCTCCGCCCCTAATCTTCGGCCCGTCGAGGCCTGGTCCCATCTCGCTGGGTGCCGGTCAATTCGTTCCTTTGGGAAGTCTATGTACGGGTATGCATGCAATGAGTATCAACGCACTTTTTAAAAAACATCCGCTGGCAATCGCGCTTCAGGTGCCTGTAGTCAGTTTCCTGATGTTGACTACGCCACTGGTGGAGGCTCGCTCCGAGCTCCATCCAGGCATGGAACGCACCATCGAACAAGGCCATAGGGAGGACGACTGGGTCATCGGAGAGAACGCTCACCTGACCTCCAACGGCGCCACGCTGAGGCAGTCCAAGGTCACGGCTGGCAAACTGACCCTTAATACGGGCACCACCGCGCAGGACATTCATGCCGCGCGGGGTTCGCAAGTCACTCTGAACGGCACGACAGTCGTGGCGAGAAGCTCGGCTGCATCTGCTATCAACCTGCAAGGCAGTCAAGCTGATATTCATGGTAGTACGATCACTCACACCAACGGCATAGGCATTTCTGCTGCGCGTAACTTCCTCACCAATGATGGCTCCACTGTCAATGTCTTCGACAGCATCATCAAAGGATCTACCCGAGGGGCGTTTGCCACAGCGTTCAGCCAGCTCAACTTCACCGACTCGCAGGTTATCGGTACCGATGAGGATGGTGTCGGCATATTGCTGTGGGGCGCCGAAGCCAACGCAATCAACAGCCATATCATCGGCGGCGAAAATGGCGTACGCCTGAGTTATGAAAGTGACGATCTGAATACCAGCACCCTGGTGCTGGACCGCACCAGTGTTGAAGGTCGTAACGGCGCCGCTCTGCTGGTTGAAGGTGACGCCTATGGAAGCACTGAGGCAAACATTCAGGTGCGCAATGGTTCGACCCTGACCGGCGGCAACGGCAATATTCTGGAAGTCATCGGTGGTTCCACTGCCAATATGAACGTCGACAACAGCTCGCTGGTGGGCGACGTTGAGGTTGAAGAAGGCAGTACCGCCAAGCTACAGCTTAACAATGGTTCCTGGCTGACCGGCCAACTGAAGAATGTTGCCGAGCTGAGCGTCAACGAGGCTTCTCATTGGGTGCTGGTAGGCAACAGTGAAGTAGGCGACCTGAAAATGGGCGGCGGTACCGTGCACTTCGGCGGGGCGGATGAGTTTTATCAACTGGACGTCAAAAGCCTGTCCGGTGACGGCACTTACATCATGCACACCGACTTCTCCAACGGCCAAACCGACTTCCTCAACGTCGAAGGCCAGGCCGAAGGCCGCCACAGCCTACTGCTGGCCGCCACCGGCTCGGAGTTGTCCAACGCCCAACCGGTTCACGTGGTGCACACCGAAGGCGGCGCTGGCAAGTTCTCCTTGGTCGGCGGCACCGTTGACGTGGGTGCCTTTGCCTATGGGCTGAAACAGGAAGGCACCGACTGGTTCCTCGACCCTACCCGCAAGGGCACCAGCACCAGCGCCCACTCGGTGCTGGCCTTGTTTAACACCGCACCCACCGTGTTGTACGGAGAAATGACCAACTTGCGTACCCGTATGGGCGAGTTGCGCTTCAGTGACGGCAAGAGCAACGGCCTGTGGATGCGCAGCTACGGCAACAAATATGACGTGGCGGCTAACAAGAATGGCGCGGGCTACTCGCAAACCCAGAAGGGCTTCACCATCGGTGCAGATGCTCCATTGTCCGGCGGTGACGGCCAATGGCTGGCCGGTGTGATGGCCGGTCACAGTACCTCTGACCTGAGCCTGACTCGTGGCAGCAGCGGCGAGGTCAAGAGCTACTACGTCGGTACATATGCCACCTGGATTGATGCCGAAAGTGGCCTGTACTTCGACGGTGTGGTCAAGCTCAACCGCTTGCACACTGACAACAACGTGACCATGAGCGATGGCAAGAAAGCCAAGGGCAACTACGCGCAAAACGCCGTGGGTGCTTCTGCCGAGTTCGGTCGCCACATCAAGCTGGCCGATGATTTCTTCGTTGAGCCCTATGCGCAGTTGGCGACGGTAATCACTCAGGCCCAGAGCTATGACCTGGACAACGGTCTGCACGCCAAAGGCGATCGCTCAAGTTCAGTGATTGGCAAGGTGGGTGTGACGGCGGGCAAGAATATCCAGTTGGACAGCGGCAGTGTGTTGCAGCCGTATCTGCGTACCGCGTTGGCCCATGAGTTCGACCAGAGCAACAAGGTGTTCATCAACGGCCAGAGCTTCAACAACGACCTCTCGGGTTCGCGGGTTGAGCTGGCTGCGGGTATGGCGGTATCAATGTCGAAAAACCTCAAGCTGCATGCCGACTTCGAGCACAGCAAAGGCAAGGCCATCGACCAGCCGTGGGGTGTCAACGTCGGTATTCGTTACGACTTCTAAAATACACAGCTAAATAAAAAAGGAAGCTTCGGCTTCCTTTTTTGTGGGTGTGAGTTGGCTTACACCAGCACACTCAGGCAAGTAGAACCGAGCAGTCTCAACTGAACAACCCCGCCGCGATATTGATCGAGAAGCCCAGGATCGCCGTATTGAACAGAAACCCGATCAACGATTGCCCTAACACCACCTTGCGCATACTGCGGGTGGCCACGCCAACGTCGGAAGTCTGCACCGCCACGCCGATAGTGAAAGAGAAATACAGAAAGTCCCAGTAATTGGGGTTGATCGGGCCTTCGGCAAAACGCAACGCCGGTTCCTTGCCCTCACAGGTGTAATACAGCCGTGCGTAGTGAACGCTGAAGATCACGCCGATCAGCAACCACGACCCGATCACCGTCAGACCGGTAAAGCCGTAATGCAGCAGGCGTGCAGCGGTGTCCAGGTCCTTGCTGCCCGCCAGCCCGAAGGCGATGGTCGCCAGGCTGGCGATGGCCGCAATGCAGACCATGAACAGCACCAGTCCGGCGTTTTCATCCTCGACCTCGGCAATGCGCTTCACATCCTCGGCCTTGGCGCGGATCGTTAGCCACAGCATCAGCACCAGATAAGTCCAGACGCCGGCGTTCCAGCCCATAAGGACTTTGCTGAGGATTGAATCGGTGGGAGCCAGGATGCCAACCGCCAGGCCCAGGACGGCGGCGGCAGAAAGGCGAGGGTGGGTACGGGCGAGGAAGGGCATGGTGCTCACAAATTCGGGATTTATGAGCACCATAGCAGCAGAGCCAGCTTCAAGCTGTAAGGGGGTTGGCGATTTCTTGCTGCTTGAAGCTTATGGCTTGTCGCTGCGCTTGCGCACCAACCTCATCACCACCACAAAGAACACCGGCACGAACACCACGGCGAGCGTCGCGGTAATCATCCCGCCAATCACCCCGGTGCCGATGGCTTGTTGGCTTGCCGAACTGGCGCCGGTGGCGATGGCCAACGGCACCACGCCGAGGATGAACGCCAGGGACGTCATGATGATCGGCCGTAGACGCAGGCGCGCGGCCTTGAGGGTGGCGTCGATCAGGTCTTCGCCCTGGTCATACAGGTCCTTGGCGAACTCGATGATCAGGATCGCGTTTTTCGCCGACAGACCGATGATGGTGATAAGCCCGACCTTGAAGAACACGTCATTGGGCATCCCGCGCAAGCTCACCGCCAACACCGCACCGAGCACACCCAACGGCACCACCAGCAGCACCGAAGTCGGAATCGACCAGCTTTCATACAGCGCTGCCAGGCACAGGAAAACAATCAGCAGCGACAGGCCTAGCAACAGTGGTGCCTGGGAACTGGACAACCGTTCCTGTAACGACAACCCCGTCCACTCCTGGCCCAGGCCGGCCGGTAATTGGCTCACCAGCCGCTGGATTTCCTCCATGGCCTCGCCGGTACTGTGTCCAGGCGATGCTTCGCCAGAAATGGCAATGGCCGGGTAGCCGTTGTAACGGGTTAACTGCGCCGGCCCCTGAATCCAGCGGGCCTCGACGAAGGCCGACAGCGGCACCATCTTCCCGGCGTTGTTGCGCACATGGATCTTCATCAGGTCAGCCACCTGGCTGCGCTGATCGCCTTCGGCTTGCACCACCACCCGCTGCATGCGGCCCTGGTTGGGGAAGTCGTTGATATAGGCCGAGCCGATGGCCGAAGACAGGATATTGCCCACATCGGCAAAGGAAACCCCCAGCGCATTGGCCCGCTTGCGGTCTACTTCCAGTTGTACCTGAGGCGCTTCGGCCAGGGCGCTTTCGCGCACATTGGCCAGGATCGGGCTTTTCTCGGCGGTGTCCAGCAACTCGGTACGTGCTGCCATCAGTGCGGCATGGCCGACGCCGCCACGGTCCTGCAAGCGGAACTCAAAACCACTTGAGGTGCCCAGACCATCCACCGGCGGCGGCAGGATCGAATAGGCAATCGCATCCTTGAGCTCGGTAAAGGCCATAGTCGCCCGGTCGGCAATAGCGGCGGCGGAATCGTCGCTGCTGCGCTCAGACCAGTCCTTCAACGTGGTAAACGCCAGCGCTGCGTTCTGCCCGGAGCCGGAGAAGCTGAAGCCCATGATCATCGTCGTGTCGCCGACACCCGGCTCACTGGCGTTGTGCGCCTCGATCTGCTCGACCACCTGCACCGTGCGGTTCTTGCTGGCCCCCGGCGGCAACTGGATATCGGTGATGGTGTAGCCCTGGTCTTCCACCGGCAAGAAGGAGGAGGGCAGGCGACTGAACAACAGTCCCAGGCCCACCAGCAGCACCAGGTAAATCAACAGATAACGCCCTGTGCGCTTGACGGCATAGGCCACCCAGCCTTCATAGCGGTCGGTCAGTTGTTCGAAGCGCTTGTTGAACCAGCCGAAGAAGCCGCCCTTGGCGTGGTGATCACCCTTGGCAATCGGCTTGAGCAAGGTGGCGCACAGGGCCGGGGTCAAGGTCAGGGCCAGAAACGCCGAGAACAGGATAGAGGTGGCCATGGACAGCGAGAACTGCTGGTAAATGACGCCTACGGAGCCGGGCATGAACGCCATTGGCAGGAACACCGCCACCAGCACCAGGGTGATACCGACAATCGCGCCGGTAATCTGGCCCATGGCCTTGCGCGTCGCCTCCTTGGGCGACAGGCCTTCGGTGACCATGATCCGCTCGACGTTCTCCACCACCACAATGGCATCGTCCACCAGGATGCCGATGGCCAGTACCATGCCAAACATGGTCAGCACATTGATCGAGAAGCCCAGCAACAACATGGTGGCGAAGGTGCCCATCAGCGCAATTGGCACCACCAGCGTCGGGATCAGGGTGTAGCGGATGTTTTGCAGGAACAGGAACATCACCGCAAACACCAGCAACATCGCTTCCCCCAGGGTGTACACCACCTTGGTGATGGACACTTTGACAAATGGCGAGGTGTCGTAGGGAATCTTGTATTCCACATTGGCTGGGAAGTAGCGCGACAGCTCATCCATCTTCGCCCGCACCAGGGTCGCGGTGCTCAGGGCATTGGCCCCTGGCGACAACTGCACGCTGACGGCGGTGGACGGCTTGCCGTTCAGGCGCGTGGAGAACTGATATTCCTGGCTGCCGATTTCGACCCGCGCTACATCGCCGATGCGCACGGTGGAGCCGTCCGGATTGGCCTTGAGGACAATGTCGGCAAATTCGGCAGGCGTCGACAACTGGCCCTTGACCAGGATCGATGCGGTAATTTCCTGGGTTGCAGGGCCTGGCAAATCGCCGATGCTGCCCGCCGATACCTGGGCGTTTTGCGCGGTAATCGCAGCGTTGACATCAGCGGGCGTCAGGTTGAAGCCGATCAGCTTCTGCGGGTCGATCCAGATGCGCATGGCACGCTCGGCGCCATATAACTGGGCCTTGCCGACGCCGTCCAGGCGCTTGAGCTCGTTCATTACGTTGCGTGCGAGGTAATCGCTGAGCGCCACGTCATCAAGCTTGCCGTCGCTGGAGGTCAGGGTTACCAGCAGCAGGAAACCAGCGGAGACTTTCTCCACCTGCAAGCCTTGTTGGGTGACCGCCTGCGGCAGGCGCGGCTCTACGGCCTTGAGCCGGTTTTGCACATCCACCTGGGCCATTTCCGGGTCGGTGCCCGGCTGGAAGGTGGCGGTGATGGTGGCAGCGCCCAGGCTGCTCTGGGATTCGAAATACAGCAGGTGGTCGGCGCCGTTAAGCTCCTGCTCGATCAGGCTGACCACGCTTTCGTCCAGGGTCTGGGCGGACGCGCCTGGGTACACCGCGTAGATCTCCACTTGCGGCGGTGCGACGTTGGGATACTGGGCCACCGGCAACTGCGGGATGGCGAGGGCGCCAGCCAGCAGGATAAACAGCGCGACCACCCAGGCGAAGATCGGGCGATCAATAAAGAACTGCGGCATTATTTGTTATCCCTAATCTTTACTGGTCAAAAGCCTGGCCAGAAGCGTGGGCAAGTGGCTCGGGGCTGTCGTCGACCTGGACTTTCTCGCCGGGTTTGGCGTGTTGCAGGCCTTCAACGACGATGCGGTCTCCGGGCTTGAGGCCGCTGCTGACAATCCAGCGATCATTGATCACTGAGCCCAGTTCCACCGGCTGCAGGCTGACGTTGTGCTCGTCGTCCAGCAGCAACACCATGGCGATGCCGGCACTGTCGCGGGTGATGGCCCGTTGCGGCACGCTGATGCCTTGCTGGTCTACGGCTTGTTCCAGGCGTACACGTATGAAACTGCCGGGCAACAGGTCCAGGTCAGGGTTGGGGAATTCGCTGCGCAGGATGATCTGGCCGGTGCCTGGGTCGACGGAAATCTCCGCGAACAGCAGCTCGCCCGGCAGCGGGTAAAGGCTGCCGTCATCCTCGATCAGTGTGGCCTTGGCCTGGTCCTGGCCGACCTGCTTCAAGTGCCCGGCGCGGAAAGCGCGGCGCAGGTCATTGAGTTCGCGGGTGGATTGGGTGAGGTCGGCGTGGATCGGGTCCAGTTGCTGGATTACGGCCATCGGTGTGGCTTCGTTCTGGCCCACCAGCGCGCCCTCGGTCACCAATGCGCGGCCAATGCGTCCGGAAATCGGCGCGGTAACCGTGGCGTAACCCAGGTTCAACTTGGCCCGCTGCACCGCAGCCTGATTGGCGGCTACATCGGCGGCGGTTTGCCGGGCGGCAGCGCGAGCGTTGTCGTATTCCTGGCCGCTGATGGCATTGCCTTCCACCAACTGGCTGTAACGCTGCTCTTGCAGGCGCGCCTGGAATGCGTTGGCCTCGGCCTTGCGCAGGCTGGCCTGGGCGCTGTCCAGATCGGCCTTGAATGGCGCCGGATCAATACGGAACAACACGTCGCCCTGTTTGACGTCATGGCCTTCCTTGAATACCCGCTGTAGCACCACGCCGGCGACTCGTGCGCGCACTTCGGCAATGCGCGGTGCGGCAATCCGACCACTCAGCTCGCTGGTGATGGACAGGGGCTTGGCTTCAAGGGTTTCGATCCGTACCTTGGCCAACGGCATTTGCGGGGTGCTGCTTGCGGACTTGTCGCAAGCACTCAAGGCCAGTGTCAGTGCCAACAGGCAAAAAGGCGCAAACAGATTCTTCGACATGCTTATATCCCAATATTGACTGGCGCATCCTACGGGCGCCTCCGCCACAGTGCTGTGAAGCTGTGTAGGTGGTGTGTGAAGAAATGTAAGGTGCAATGCACGTGATGCGCGTGGGTGTATATCCTTCACGGCTAGCAAGCCTGGGGAGTCGGGCTTGCCCGCGATGCAGGCGACTCGGTATATCTGAAAAACCGCGGTGATGCTATCGCAGGCAAGCCAGCTCCTACAGAAACCGTAATCTCTGGAAACACCTTCAATGCCCAACATCCTCCTGGTCGAAGATGACGCTGCACTCTCCGAGCTGATTGCCAGTTACCTGGAACGCAATGGCTATCACGTCAGCGTCATCAGCCGTGGCGACCACGTGCGCGAGCGCGCCAGGCTCAATCCGCCGGACCTGGTGATCCTCGACCTGATGCTGCCGGGCCTGGATGGCCTGCAAGTCTGCCGCCTGTTGCGGGCCGACTCGGCGAGCTTGCCGATTCTGATGCTCACCGCCCGCGACGACAGCCACGACCAGGTCCTGGGCCTGGAAATGGGCGCCGACGACTACGTGACCAAACCCTGCGAGCCACGGGTGTTGCTGGCCCGCGTGCGCACCCTGCTGCGCCGCAGCAGCCTCACCGAGCCCCAAGTTGCCAATGACCAGATCCTGATGGGCAACCTGTGCATCGACCTGTCCGAGCGTTCGGTCACCTGGCGCGATCAGGCCGTGGAGTTGTCTAGCGGCGAATACAACCTGCTGGTAGTCCTGGCCCGTCACGCCGGTGAAGTGCTCAGTCGCGACCAGATCCTGCAACGCCTGCGGGGTATCGAGTTCAACGGTACCGACCGCTCGGTGGACGTGGCGATCTCCAAGCTGCGGCGCAAGTTCGACGACCATGCCGGCGAAGCGCGCAAGATCAAGACCGTATGGGGCAAGGGCTATCTGTTCAGTCGCTCCGAGTGGGAATGCTGACACCATGCTCCGGGTTCTGATCCGCCTCTACCTGCTGACCATCGTCACCTATAGCGCGGCGATCTACTTGATTCCAAAAGGCATCATCGAGGTCTTCCACACCCGCTACATGAGCTACAACATCGAGCAGTCCCGGGGCTTGCAAAGCCTCATCGTCAGGCAGTACCACGCCGTGCCGGTAGAACACTGGTCCCATGTCACCGAACAGCTGGGGCGCGACTTCGCGCCGTTGAAAGTGCAGTTGCTGCACCGCCAGGACGCCAGCTATACCCCGGCCGAAGAACAGTTGCTGGAGCAAGGTAAACCGGTCATCCGCCTGGGGGAGTGGGGCTGGATGGAGCAGATCAGCTCGCCGCTCAACCAGCAGTTGGCAGTCAAACTGACCATCCCGCCAGACCCGCTGGACATGAACCTGTTGTACTGGACCATGAACGTATTGATCGGTGCAGCATTGCTGGCCTGCCTGCTGTTCTGGCTGCGCCCGCACTGGCGAGACCTGGAGCGGCTGAAAACGACGGCGGCGCAACTGGGCAAGGGCAACCTCGGTGAACGCACGCAGATCCCCCCCAGTTCCAACATCGGCAGCCTGGCCGCCGTGTTCGACACCATGGCCAGCGACATCGAACACCTGCTCAACCAGCAGCGTGACTTGCTCAACGCGGTCTCCCACGAACTGCGCACACCGCTCACCCGCCTGGACTTCGGCCTGGCGCTGGCGCTCTCCGATGACTTGCCGGCCCCCAACCGCGAGCGCTTGCAGGGCCTGGTGGCACACATCCGTGAACTGGATGAACTGGTGCTGGAATTGCTTTCCTACAGCCGACTGCAAAACCCGGCACACCTGCCGGAGCAGGTGGAGGTGGTGCTCGACGAGTTTATCGACAGCATCCTGGGCAGCGTCGACGATGAACTGGAAAACCCCGAGATCGTCATTGATGTGGCGCTCGATTGCGCCGTAGAACGCTTCACCCTCGACCCGCGCCTCACCGCCCGCGCCCTGCAAAACCTGCTGCGTAATGCCATGCGCTATTGCGAGCAGCGAATTCAGGTGGGGGTCAAGGTGTGTCCCAAGGGCTGTGAAATCTGGGTGGATGACGACGGCATAGGTATTCCCGAAGATCAACGCGAACGAATCTTCGAGCCATTTTACCGGTTGGATCGCAGCCGTGACCGTGCAACCGGTGGTTTTGGGCTGGGGCTGGCAATCAGCAGGCGGGCGCTGGAAGCGCAGGGTGGGACGTTGCGGGCCCAGGCATCGCCGTTGGGCGGAGCGCGGTTCAGGTTGTGGTTACCCACTGTGTAGTCCCGCTTTTGGCCGATGCACAGCCTTACCCCCCATCACACAGCCTTGTTATAGTTCGGCCCTTATCTCAGCCGCCAGTCAAGGATCACTGCCATGTCCGAATACCAAGCCTTTGTTGTCGAACTCAACGACAACATTGCCCATGTGCAGATCAACCGTCCGGAGAAGATCAACGCCATGAACGCGGCGTTCTGGACCGAAATCATTGACATTTTTCAATGGGTCGAAGACACCGACGCCGTGCGCGTGGTGGTGCTCAGCGGTGCCGGCAAGCATTTTTCCTCCGGCATCGACCTGATGATGCTGGCCTCGGTGGCCAATGAGTTTGGCAAGGACGTCGGCCGCAACGCGCGCCTGCTGCGGCGCAAGATCCTGCAACTGCAAGCCTCGTTCAACGCCGTCGACAACTGCCGCAAGCCGGTACTGGCAGCGATTCAGGGCTACTGCATTGGCGGTGCCATCGATCTGATCAGCGCCTGCGATATGCGCTACGCCGCCGACGATGTGCAATTTTCCATCAAGGAAATCGACATCGGCATGGCTGCCGACGTCGGCACCCTGCAACGTCTGCCACGGATCATCGGCGACGGCATGCTTCGTGAACTGGCCTACACCGGCCGCACCTTCGGCGCCGAGGAAGCGCGCAGTATTGGCCTGGTCAATCGCACCTACAACGATCAACAGAGCCTGCTGGCCGGGGTGATGGACATTGCTCGGGAAATCGCCGCCAAATCGCCGATTGCCGTGACCGGCACCAAGGCGATGATCAGCTATATGCGTGATCACACCATCAATGACGGCCTGGAATACGTTGCCACCTGGAACGCAGCTATGCTGCAATCGAACGACCTGCGCGTGGCCATCGCGGCCCATATGAGCAAGCAGAAACCCGAATTCGTGGATTGACTGAACATGACCCCAGGCTGGATTACCACAACGTTGCTGGACAATGACACGCCTGGCGGCTGGGCCGTAGCCCGTAGTCGCGAGGGTTTCCTGCGCGATGACAACGGGCCGCTGTTCCCCAGGGAATGGCTCACGCGCCAGGATTTGTCAGTGTTTGCCGAACACGGCATCGGTCATCTGAATGGCGAGCCTGTGTACCTGCTGGAACTCAACAGCCCCAGCGACGTGCAAGGCTGCAGTTGGCAGGGCTTGCGCGCCTTTATGCTGCAAGGCGACCACACCCTGTACAAAGTCCTGGGTTATGCCGCGCAAATCGGCACATGGGCCCGTGAACACCGCTTCTGCGGCAGTTGCGGCCAGGCTATGGCCCAGGTTCCACATGAGCGGGCGATGTATTGCCAGGCTTGCGACCTGCGCAGTTACCCGCGTATTTCGCCGAGCATGATCGTATTGGTGACCCGTGGTGACGAGATCCTGCTGGCCCGTTCGCCGCGCTTCGTCACGGGCGTCTACAGCACCCTGGCCGGGTTCGCCGAGCCTGGGGAATCGGCCGAAGACTGCCTGATCCGCGAAGTGCGCGAAGAAGTGCAGGTAGAGGTAAAGAATATCCAGTACGTGGGCAGTCAGTGCTGGCCGTTCCCGCACTCGATGATGCTGGGGTTTCACGCCGAATACGCGGGTGGCGATATCGTGCCCCAGGCCGATGAGATCGAGGACGCGCAGTGGTTCAACATCCGCGAGCTGCCGCCGTTGCCAGCATCCCGCTCGATTGCCCGCTACCTGATTGACCTCTACCTGGCCCAGCGTTTAGGCCACGCTGAACCAGTGCTGCCAGGCTAGGCGCACGGTAAGGCCCAGGACCACGGTGATAAACACCGGGCGAATGAATTTGGCGCCGCCGCTGATGGCACTGCGGGCGCCAAAGAAAGCGCCCACCATCACCGAGAAGCCCATGCTCAGGCCGACAACCCAGTCCACCGAGCCGTTGAAGATAAACACCGACAAGGCCGCCGCGTTACTGACGAAGTTCATGCTGCGGGCCACGCCGCTGGCCTTCACCAGGTCAACGGGATACATCAGCAGGGTGCTGACGGTCCAGAACGCGCCCGTACCCGGCCCGGCCACACCATCGTAGAACCCCAGGCCGAAGCCCTGGGTCGACTGCCATTTCTTCTTGATCGGCGCATCAGCGTCCAGCGGCGCCTTGGGTGTGCCGCCGAACAACAGGTACACGCCGCAGCCGAAGACAATCACCGGCAACATCTTGTTCAGCCATTCGGCCGGCAGGTAGTGGGCAACGACGGCCCCAACCAAGGCGCCGATCAAGGTGCCGACGATGGCGTGTACCCACTGGCGTGGATGAAACAGCTTGCGGCGGTAGAAGGTGAAGCTGGCGGTGGCCGAGCCGAAGGTCGAACTCAACTTGTTGGTGCCCAGCACCATATGAGGTGGCATGCCTGCAGTGAGCAGTGCGGGGGTGGTTAACAGACCGCCACCCCCGGCAATGGCATCGATAAAACCGGCGACAAAAGCAACAACGACCAAAATGGCCAGGGTGGTGAGGTCAACGCTGAGTTCGAAAGGCATGGAGGCGACTTATTTTCGGCAAGGCGCAGAAAAGGGCTGCGCGAAAGGCCGATATCTTACCTATAACCTATTCCTGCGGCGACTGTTCCAGGCTTGCCCGTGATATGCATGGGTATCTACACAGTTCTTAAGGTTGCTGATAGCGTTCTAGGGGGCGATCAGGCCAGATCCACCAACACAATCTCGCTGTCCTCCAGCGCCGTAACCCGCAGCACCTGCTCGTCCTCAACCGCGACACCGTCCCGAGCGTGTGCACGCAAGCCATTGACTTCAATTATCCCGGTAGCCGGCACCAAATACGCCCGGCGCCCGCTGTCCAGCCGGTACTCGGCACTTTCCCCGGCTTTCAGGTTGGCCGCCACCAGACGAGCGTCGGCACGAATACGCAGGCTTTCACTGTCGCCGGCCTTGCCGCTGGCCAAGGTCACAAATCCTTCGCGATTTCCCTTTGGAAACGGCTTGGCACCCCAGGAAGGCGGGGAGCCAGCCTCATTGGGGATGATCCATATCTGGAATATCTTGGTGGGCGTGGCTTCCTGGTTGTATTCGCTGTGGGCGATGCCGGTGCCTGCACTCATTACCTGCACGTCGCCGGCTTCGGTGCGGCCGCGGTTACCCAGGTTGTCTTCGTGGCTGATGGCGCCTTCACGCACATAGGTGATGATTTCCATGTCCCGGTGAGGGTGTTTCGGGAAGCCGGTGCCAGGGGCAATGATGTCGTCGTTCCACACCCGCAGATTGCCCCAGTGCATACGCTCGGGGTCATGGTACTCGGCGAACGAAAAGTGGTGATGGGCATCGAGCCAACCGTGGTTGGCGCCGCCCAGGGAGCTGAAAGGTCGAAGTTCAAGCATGATCGTCTCCTGTTGATACCGGCAATCATCCACCTACTCACAATCGATAAAAAGCGTAAAAAGTGCCTGAATTCGATCGATTATTTCGATGTTTGTACCGGGTTATGACTTATGGCTGAAGCTTCACTTCATCGCCTAACTGCATGAGCACAAAGCAATTGACTAGAACTGATAGCGGATTCCGGCGACCATAGGCTTCCCGTCCGTATCAAGCCGTCGCAGGAGTCCGCGTGCCGCAACACACCCCCGATCTTCCTCCCGAACTGCGGCCCCTGGCCGAAATGCCCCTGTTGAAACGCCTTGCCGCACGCTTGTTCGGTCACGGCCTGACACGCCTGCGCGCCCAGCACCGCTTCTCCTGGTTGCACGGTCAGGCAGACGGCTTTCGCAGCGGTCACACGGCGGGCGTGGAGTACGGCTATCAGGAAGGCAAGCTCGACGGCATCGAGGAAGGCCGGCAGGTCTTGCTGATACGTGACTTTCGCCCCGACGAGCATCGTGCTCCAGGCGTCGACGACAGCCTGTTCGACGATTGGCGGCTGCCTCTGACGGCGGAACTGAAAAAACGCATCAAGGCTGACGTTGCACGATTACTGCCGCCTCACGCCCAGCCGAGCCTCGCCCAGTGGAAGATGATTTTCAGCGATACGCCGTCCACGTCGGTGATTGCCGGAGCGGGCGCGGGTAAATCAACCTCGCTGGTGTTGCGTATCTTGCTGTTGACCCATTACCTGGGCTTTGAGCTCAGTTCAATGACGGTGGTGACCTTCACCCGTGAGTCACGCAAGGACTTCATCAGCAAACTCATGGACGTTCTCAGCCTTTGGGGCCAAGCCATTGGAATCAAAGAGGCCCAAGCGGTGGTGCGCACCTTTCACTCGCGCATCCTGCCGATGGTTCGCAGTCTGCCGGGCTTTGAGCGACTGCAAGCGTTTGAAAATCTCAATGCGCGCATAGAGGCGGGTTTTGATGAGGTAGACAGCAACCCCTTTGAACTGCGCATCAACGACACCCAGCGTCAACAGCTGAACGCCTGCTATCACGGGCTTTACGGGAGACACGAGCGCTTTCGCGAGCTGATCGCACCACTGGCTCGCCATGCCCTGCAACTCAAGGAACTGGAGCGAGACCACCCCGACGTGCAAAAGCGCGTGGCGGTGACGGAACTGGCGGCCAAGCGCGACGAAGAACTGTGCGATGTGATTGAAGACCTGTGGTTCCGGGCTGGCGCCTGGCCGATCAAGGGTATTGAACCGAATCGCCAAGTGGTTGAAATCAACGGCGCGCAGTTCCATTGCCATGGCTACGTTGCCGAGTTGGACGCCTGGGTGGTGCTGGGCTTCGATCCTCGGGAGAATGCCCAGGTCAGCCGTCCAGGCGCCAAGTTGTCGGTACGAGCGGAGTGGGCGGTGAAGCGCACTCTGTTTCAAGCTTTCTGTCGTAAGCCATTGATATGGCTTGAAAGTTATGAATCATCAAAGCGTCTTTTAAGCAGCCTTGCCGGGGATGCTACTGCCGGCCCGGGCTTCGATTACAAGGTCAAGGGCGAACTGGCATCGGCACCGCTGCTGGACAGTTTTGTCACCGCCGCCGGGTTTATCGAGAACCTGGGCCTGGATGTGCCCACCGCCGTAGGCCAGATGAGTTTTGCCAAGGACGACCCGGATCGCTTCTTCTTCGAAGCCCTGAGTGTTTTCTGGAAAGCCCTGGAAGACCACCTGCTGGACCAGTCGCCGCCGGTCATGACCTATAACCGGATGTTCTCGCTGTTTGGCGAAAACACCCCGGAAAACCTCAAGTTGCTCAGCGACGGGCTGCTGCGGCCGATGTCGCACCTGATGATCGACGAGTTCCAGGACGTCTCGCCGCAGATCGTCTCGTGGGTCCGTGCCAGCCTGCGAGAAATTCGCAGTCGCGGCCCTGCGATGCATGTCGGCCGCGGTGCCCAGCACTCCTCGTTGCTGTGTGTGGGGGACGACTGGCAGTCGATCTATGGCTGGCGCGGCAGTTCGCCCAAGTATTTCATGGAGTTCAGCAAGGAATTTCCGTCGCCCAGTACGACGCGGGTGATGCTGGGGGAAAACTACCGCAGCCATCAGCACATCATCGATGCCGCCGAGTACATCGTTAAAGCTGCGCCAGCCATCAGTGGCAAGAAGGCCAAGGCCAGCGGCACGCCCAAGCCACTGGTGCCAGTAACGGTGCGTGAGCGGGATGATGCCAGCCTGGCAAGGCAGCTATCGGCGCACTATCAGAAGGGCGATTCTGTATTAATGCTGTATCGAAAAAGTAGCGATAAGTTATTGATTAAAGAGCACATTCAGTCTGTAGTTAATCTTGATTCTAGCTTGCCGCCAGCGGCGCGGCGGCTTAAGCAACTGACCTATCACAGCGCCAAGGGATTGCAGGCAGATGCGGTTTTCCTGTTGGGGGATTGCCAGCATTTGACCCGTTCGCCTTACAAGAACCAGGTCTATCGCATGGCGGGTTTGGGCAAGGATGGCGATATGGAGGCCTATGACACCGCGCAAAAGGATGAGGTGCTGCGCCTTGCCTATGTCGGGATTACCCGGGCGGTGAGCCATTGCTATTGGTACGTCGAGGGGCAGGACGGCCAAGGGGCGAATGTGCCCAAGGCATCGGATCGGGTTGCTGGAGACAAGCCGTTTTTTGATGATCAGCGCGGATAAAAAGCATAGGAGCGAGCTTGCTCGCTCCTGAAAAATCGGTGGAGTTCAGGCCCGCAGAGACGCCGACGGCACAAACGACTCCAACTCGTCCTCGATCGCTTCGATGATGCGCTCGACATCCGCCGCATTCATTACCGTGGCGCAGGGCAGGCCGGCGATGGCGATCAGGGTTTCGCCGCTTTCCCGGTTGAACAGACGGGCGATCATGCTTGCCGGGGCGTCCATACTCCCTTCAAAGCCCAGTGGGTGAAAATGCCAGCGCATCAGCTGGCAGGCGTTGGGGAACGTCACTTTATTCATGTTGCCCACCTTGTTCATTGAGCGCTTCCTTTAGCTCGCGACAGGGGCGCCAGGTCCTTCTATGGTCCTGACCATTGAGAGTTAAAAATAGCACTCACTCGCAACACCGAGGCAGTTTTTTGTGCCCGTTCGGCAGTTGTTTTCCATTATTTTGACGTAGGTCATGTTTCACAAAAATTTAGGCAAAAGGCCATTAGTCGGAACCACCCGTTTGCCATTGAAGGCGCCTGTAACGTTGGGCAAGCTCCAGGCTTTACCTGCATTAGAGCGTTGTATGCCCGACACCGTCCCGGACGATACCCACCAACAGACGCAAGCCACCGGCGAGATCGTCCTGCGTCATCACCTGTGCTGGAAACGGCGGGACCTGGATGGCGTGATGGCGCACTATCACCCGGATATCCAATACAACGACTTCTTCCAGAACCGCGTGGTTGGGTTTGCTGAGCTGCGTGAGTACTTGCGCGCGAGCATGCCCCGCGACCAGGCCATGCGCCCGACAGTCAGCCGGCTGGGTTTATCGCCCCAACAGTTGAGCTACCTGGCCAACGATTTGCAGCAGTACTTCCAGCACCAGCAACCTTATCTCGACCCCGAGCTGGACCTGCAGCGGGTGGCCAAGGAGTGCGGCTACAGCCGCAACCAGATTTCCTATCTGTTGAACCAGGTGCTGGGCCAGAGCTTTTACCGCTACGTCAACCAGGCGCGTTTGCAGCATTTGCTGGCAACCCTGGATAAAGCCACACCGCCGATTCGTATCGACGAGTTGGCCTTTGCCGCCGGCTTCAATTCCCTGTCGGCTTTCTACAGCTGTTTCCGCCAACACACCGGCTTGTCGCCCAAGGCCTACGTCAAGCAAATTTCTTTGCGTGCACGCGCGCAAGACGCTCCCTGATATCAGGCACTAGGATCACGCCATCGACGTTTGGTGGTGGAGTTCGGCATGCCGGCATGGCGCAATATCAGTTTATGGATGGACCAGTTGGCAGAACCGCTGGTGGCACGCCCGTCCCTGGAACAGGATCTGGACGTCGACGTGGCCATCATCGGCGCTGGTTATACCGGACTGTGGACCGCCTATTACCTCAAGCTCCATGCGCAAGGCCTCACCGACGACGACTATCGCTGGCTGAGCCCTGAGCAACTGGCCGAGCAGATTCGCATCGCCAAGCCCTACGGCGGCATCTATGCACCCCATGTCGCGACCATTCAACCGGCCAAACTGGTGCGGGGGTTGGCGCGGGTCGTCGAGCACATGGGAGTCCAGATCTACGAAAACAGCCCGGTGACCCATTGGCAGTCCGGTAGCTTACGTACCGACAAGGCTCAGGTTCGCGGCTCCTGGATAGTGCCGGCGGTTGAGGGTTATGCCACCACGCTGGCGCCATTGGGCCGCTATCAACTGCCCGTGCAAAGCCTGATCGTCGCGACCGAACCGCTACCGGCCAGCACCTGGGATGAAATTGGCCTGAACCGTGGCCAGGCCTTTGGCGAAAGCAGCCGCCAGGTGACCTACGGCCAGCGCACCGCCGACAACCGCCTGGTATTCGGCGCCCGCGGCGGTTATCAGTTTGCCGGCAAGTTGCGGCACAACTTCGACCTTACCGACAATGAAGTGGAACTGCGCCGCTACTTGTTCGGCGAACTCTTTCCCCAACTCAAGAAGGTGCGCATCAGCCACGCCTGGGGCGGCAACCTGGGCATGTCGCGGCGTTTCAAGCCGCACATGCTCTGCGATCAGCAGACCGGCATCGCCTTGTCCGGCGGTTACGGCGGTGAAGGGGTAGGGGCCAGCAATCTCGGCGGCCGCACCCTGGCGGACCTGATCCTGGGCCACGACACGCCGCTGGTCCATCAGCCCTGGGTTCTCAAACAAGGCGGCCTCAATGCTCTCAAGGCCTGGGTGCCCGAACCCTGCCGCTGGCTGGGCTATAACGCGATCATTCGCAGCTTTGTCCACGAAGACCAGACCTTGGCCAACCCCAATACCGCGCCCTGGCGGCGCAAGCTGGCCAGCAGCGTCGCCGGGTTCATGGAAGGGTTTATGCACTAAGCCGTTTTAATCACCACAGGTATGACTATGAGCAAAACCTACGTGCTGATTCTGTAACCCTTTGATCTTTGATCGCCTGCCATAAAAACATCCCTATAACTGCCAGGAAATCGAACCATGAGACCCAGAGACCCTCGATGGCAAGTTGATGACCGGTAACTCCGGCTACGACGTGGTGTTCCCGTCCAACCACTTCATGGCCCGTCAGATTCAGGGCAAGGCGTTGAAGAAGCTCGACAAGAGCCAGTTGCCCAACTGGAAGAACCTCAACCCGGTGCTGCTCAAGGCCCTGCAAACCAACGATCCGGGCAACGAGTACGGCTTCCCGTACCTGTGGGGCAGCACCGGCATTGGCTACAGCATCGACAAGGTCAAGGCGATCCTGGGGGGCGACGCACCAGTGAATTCCTGGGATCTGATTTTCAAGCCTGAGTACATGGAAAAACTCAGCAAGTGCGGGGTGGCAATCCTGGACAACGGTCCGGAACTGCTGCCCATTGCCCTCAACTACCTGGGCTTGCCCCATCACAGCAAGAACCCCGAGGACTATAAGAAAGCCGAAGCGCTGCTGATGAAAGTGCGGCCCTACATCGCCTACTTCCACTCCTCGAAATACACCAGGCGACCTGGCCAACGGTGACATCTGCGTGGCGGTCGGCTTCTCCGGCGACGTCCTGCAGGCCGAAAGCCGTGCCAAGGAAGCCAAGAACGGCGTGAACATTGGCTACAACATTCCCAAGGAAGGCGCCGCCATCTGGTTCGACATGGTCGCCATGCCTGCCGACGCCCCGGACGAGAAGGCCGGCTACGCGTTCATGAACTACCTGCTGCGCTCGCAAGTGATGGCCGACATCACCAACTTCGTGCATTACGCCAACGGCAACGCGGCGTCCGACAGCCTGGTGGACCCGGCGATCAAGAGTGACACCAAGGTGTATCCGAGCGAGGAGATGACGGGCAAATTGTTTGCGCTGCAAGCGATGCCGCTGAACATCGACCGGATACGCACGCGCACCTGGAACAAGATTCGTACCGGGAGTTGATTGGCAGTTGATCGTTCCCACGCAGTGGGAACGATCAGGGCGCCGCCTACGGATTCTCCAGGTCATGCCCCAACGACTGGATAAACAACGAAAACAACTCCGGCTGCGATGAGATATCGAGCTTGGCATACAAGTGCCGGCGATGAACCTTGACCGTGTCCGGTGAGATGCTCAGGCGTTCGGCCATGGCCTTGGAGGAGAACCCGCGCAATACCAGGCGGGCGATTTCCAGTTCGCGCTCCGAGAGCACGCCGCTGCCAAAATGGCTCAACGCATCGCGAATCTGGCTGGCCATGGCTGTGGAGGCTGGCGCCCGCTGGGTGCTTTGTTGCCAATGCTGCTGCATCAACGGCAAAACCCAGGCTGCCAGAGTGGTCATCAGGCCCGTTTCTTCGCCAGTAAACAGCCGCTGCATCCCCAATGACAGGGACAATGTTCCCGTACCCGGCAGCTGCAGAATGAACTGCACCTCATCCTCCAGCACGTTGTCGTGGAAGTAATTGAGGAAGTATTCGCTCTGGCGAAAATGATCGGGCGCTACTTCCTCAAGACGGTACACACCGCTGGCATAGCCCTCACGGCAGGCCTGGAAAAACGGGTCGAGCAAGTACAGGCCATTGAGGTAAACCAGCATCGACGCCGGTTTGCTGCTGGGCTGTGCGTCGTATTCCTCCAGCGCCTCGGGCGGGCCCTCCAGCGGGTAGAAGATCGCCAGGGCGTTATCGAACGGCACGCACTGGTGCAGCAACAACACCAACTGTTTCCAGAAATTGTCGCTGCCGATCCGTGAAAGGGTGCGGCCCAGGCCGGCGTGCATGCCGACTTCCCTGAATAGGCTCATGTGCGCTGCTCTATATAGAAATACCGCGCAAGGGTTCGGCTTTTTGCCAGGCCCCGTCAAGGGGGAGTACTCCAATAGGGGAATTGGCCGTCTGCTGCACAGCCTTTACATTCCCAGGCAGTCAGTGGGAAATATATCCCGCGTCGGCATCCCGTTTTCGTTTCTGCCTCAAACCAGCTCTCCAATAACAAGAATAAACACGAGGATAACGATATGAGTGCTTCCCCTGCGCCCGATGGCGTACTGAAACCAACCTTGAGTGTGTTCGATGTCGTGGCCATTACCGTCTGCGCAGTAACCCCGGCCAGTTCGGTGTTCGTCATCCGCGAGCATCCTTAGCGCATGCCGCTGTGGCCGGTGCCGGCGATCCTGGTGCTATTGGGTGCCGGTTATCTATTGTTCAACCTGATCCTTGAGGCATCGGGTCGGGACATCATGGTCATCATCGGCCTGCTGGCGGTGTCGGTGATTTTGTATTGTGTCAGTGGCCGGTCGAGTCCGGCTTTTCAGAAACTGTAAGGAGTGGTTATGCGCGCACGTCAATTGGGCATCAAGCTGGGGTTGGGCACGCCCGGCGAGTTGAATGCCATTACCGACGTTCCCGGTGTCCGGGTTGGCCACAGCACTGTCAAGACCCAGGTCAACGGCAAACAGGTCCGCACTGGCGTCACGGTGATCCAGCCCCGAGCCGGGGCGGCCCGGCAACAGCCATGCTTTGCCGGCTACCACGTGCTCAACGGCAATGGTGACGCCACCGGGCTGGAGTGGATTGGCGAGTCAGGATTGCTGACCACGCCGTTGGCGATCACCAATACCCATAGCATTGGCATTGTGCGGGACACGCTGATTGCCCTGGAGCGAGAGACACTTGCGGACCCTGCGGTGTACTGGTGTATGCCGGTGGTGATGGAAACCTACGACGGCCTGCTCAACGATATCTGGGGCCAGTACATCGGCCCGCAGCACGTGCGCGAGGCCCTGGCCGACGCCGAGCCGGGCCCGGTGCAAGAGGGCGCGGTAGGTGGCGGCACCGGGATGATTTGTCATGAGTTCAAGGGCGGGATCGGCACGGCATCGCGCAAGTTGTCGACGGAGCAGGGCGGCTGGACTGTTGGCGCGCTGGTGCAGGCCAACCATGGCAAACGCCAGGAGTTACGCGTCGACGGCTACCCGGTTGGCCGGTATTTGCTGGAGATCCCGTCGCCGTTTGCCGACCGTGGAACACCGGGAATGGGGTCGATCGTGGTCATCCTGGCCACCGATGCGCCGTTGCTGCCGCACCAGTGCCAGCGCCTGGCACAGCGAGCGTCTATCGGCATCGCCCGCACCGGGGGTGGCACCGAGGATTCCAGTGGCGATCTGTTCCTGGCCTTTGCTACCGGCAACCAGGATTTACCGTCGGCGGATTATGGGCGCAAGGATTTGCCGTTGAGTACGCCGTTGGCCATGGTCAATAACGATCATATTTCGCCCTTGTTCAGCGCGGCGGCAGAGGCAGTAGAAGAGGCGATCATCAATGCGCTGCTGGCCGGGGAAGACATGACCACCGAGGATGGCGTGCGGGTGCCGGGGCTGGATGCGCAAACGCTGCTTGAGGCGTTGCGCACTACCGGCTGGCATGCTCGGTAAAAAGGGTTCTGTGCCGTCCCTGTCATTGGGGACGCACTGTCAATATTATTAAAGGTAGTGGCTCTTTAATGTTGCCAATGACACGGTGACACTTTGCTAGTGCACCCCAGGCAATATAGTTGATCCATTCAAAATAGTCAGAAGTGTGAGCTGCTCAACAAATAACGATTTAGTAGTATTTAATATTTAAATATCGGGCTTGGCCTCTCAAGGCCAATCAAAATAAATATTAAGACATATTGCCCATTGTTTGCAGGCGTTATTCGCCCATTGCACTTTTATCACAAAAAAAGTGCTGGACGACTGATTTCCAATTGTGTCAGTTTTCTTTCGCCTTCATAAGAGGCGAGTGATAGGACAATCTCGCCAGAGAGGGTCCTGTCGGACAAAAACTGTTCCAGTTGCAAACAAGGAAGTACGTTTATGTCGAAAGTTAAAGACAAGGCTATTGTATCGGCGGCCCAAGCAAGTACTGCTTATACGCAAATCGATAGCTTCAGCCATTTGTATGACCGCGGCGGCAATCTCACGGTCAATGGCAAACCGTCCTACACCGTCGACCAGGCAGCCACCCAGCTGCTTCGAGATGGCGCTGCGTACCGGGATTTTGACGGTAACAGCAAGATTGACCTGACCTACACCTTCCTCACCTCGGCCTCTTCGAGCACCATGAACAAGCATGGTATCTCCGGGTTCAGCCAGTTCAGCACCCTGCAAAAAGGCCAGGCAGTATTGGCCATGCAGTCCTGGGCGGACGTGGCCAACGTCAATTTCACCGAGAAGGCCAGCGGCGGCGACGGGCATATGACCTTCGGCAATTACAGCGGCGGCCAGGACGGCGCGGCAGCCTTTGCCTATCTGCCAGGTACCGGCACCGGTTATGACGGTACGTCGTGGTACCTGATCAACAACAGCTACACGCCAAACAAGACTCCGGGCCTGAGCAACTATGGCCGCCAGACGCTGACCCACGAGATCGGCCACACCCTGGGCCTGGCCCACCCTGGCGACTACAACGCCGGGAGTGGCAACCCAACCTACAACGATGCCACCTACGGCCAGGACACTCGCGGCTACAGCCTCATGAGTTACTGGAGCGAGAGCAACACCAATCAGAACTTCAGCAAAGGCGGTGTGGAAGCCTACGCGTCCGGCCCGCTGATCGACGACATCGCTGCGATCCAGAAGCTCTACGGCGCCAACTTCAATACCCGCGCCAGCGACACCACCTACGGCTTCAACTCCAACACTGGGCGTGATTTCCTTAGTGCTTCCTCGAATGCCGACAAGCTGGTGTTCTCGGTGTGGGACGGTGGCGGCAACGACACGCTGGACTTCTCCGGCTTCACCCAGAACCAGAAAATCAACCTCAATGAGACCTCGTTCTCCGACGTTGGCGGCCTGGTGGGTAACGTGTCCATTGCCAAGGGCGTGACCGTGGAAAACGCCCTGGGCGGTTCAGGCAATGACCTGCTGATTGGCAACGCAGCGGCCAACACCCTCAAGGGTGGGGCCGGCAACGACCTGATCTACGGCGGAGCAGGTGCCGACAAACTGTGGGGCGGCGCAGGTTCGGACACCTTTGTGTTCGGTGCCAGCTCTGATTCCAGGCCGGGCGCAGCCGATCAGATCCTCGACTTCACCTCGGGGTCGGACAAGATCGACTTGACCGGCATCACCAACGGCGCGGGCCTGCACTTTGTTAACGCGTTCACTGGTGCAGCCGGCGACGCGGTGCTCAGCTATACCTCGGGTACCAACCTGGGCACGCTGGCCGTGGACTTTTCTGGGCACGGTGTGGCGGATTTCCTCGTCACCACCGTAGGCCAGGCAGCGTTCAGCGACGTCGTGGCCTGATTCAGGCGTAAGGATGCATGTGTAAAGGGGAGCGGCGCTCAGGCGCTGCTCTTTCCTTGCAACAGCCCCGCAAACGGGTAATGGTGATGAACATATATCGCAATGCAGTCGCCTGGTTCATACAGGCGATGCTCGTGTCGGCAGGAGCCAACGCAATGGCAAGCAGTCTTGTTTTACCCACCACCGCGCAGTTGGCCGGCCACTGGGAGTTACACCAGCAGGAGCAGGTTTGCGCGCTGGACTTGATTGAAAGCGCCAGCGCCCTGGGCGGTGACGTAGCCTGCGCCGAACAATGGCTGGGGAATAACCTGCGGAGTTGGTCGCCGACACCCGATGGCATTTGGCTGATGAATGCCGAGGGCACAGGCATTACCCATTTGAATCGCCAGAAAGAGGGCGAATATCAAGGCCGTTCCAAGTCAGGAACCGTACTCGTATTGAAACGGGCACCTTAATAGCGCAAGTTATCGGTTATATCCTTATAGCTATCAGTCCATAACCTGGGTTGATAAAGCGTTGTGATTTAACGCCAGTACATTCGCTCGCCTGTCACTTTTAACGATGTTCATGTTTTTGAAATTTTGCCCGTCCGTTAGTTGGGCGCCCGGCAAACTATTGTGCGTATTTCAGCTCAGGGAAGATCAAGCAATATGGCGAAGACCACTCCCGTTGCACCACTGTTCAAAGCGCTTGGCGATTATAAAAGCATCCTGATCAGCGTCGGCTGCTTCACTGCACTGATCAATGTGCTGATGTTGGTGCCGTCCATCTACATGCTGCAAGTCTACGACCGTGTCCTGTCGTCGCAGAACGAAACCACCCTGGTGATGTTGACGCTGATGGTGGTGGGTTTCTTCGCCTTTATCGGTGTGCTGGAAGTGGTGCGCAGCTTTATCGTGATCCGCATCGGCAGCCAGTTGGAGCGGCGCTTCAACTTGCAGGTGTACAAGGCCGCCTTCGAGCGCAACCTGCAGCGGGGCGAGGGTCATGCCGGGCAATCCCTGGGGGATTTGACCCACATTCGCCAGTTCATTACGGGGCCGGCGCTGTTCGCCTTTTTTGATGCTCCGTGGTTTCCGATCTACCTGCTGGTGATCTTCCTGTTCAACGTCTGGCTCGGCGTGCTGGCCAGTGCCGGCGCGGTGTTACTGATCGCCCTGGCGTGCCTTAACGAATACCTGACCAAAAAACCACTGAGTGAGGCCAGCGGCTACTCCCAGCAGTCCACCCAACTGGCCACCAGTCACCTGCACAACGCCGAAACCATCCAGGCCATGGGCATGCTCAGCGCGCTGCGCAAGCGTTGGTTCCAGGTGCATTCGCGGTTTCTTGGCTTGCAGAACAAGGCCAGCGACACCGGTTCGGTGATCAGTTCCCTGAGCAAGTCCTTGCGCCTGTGCCTGCAATCGTTGGTGCTGGGTTTGGGCGCGCTGCTGGTGATCAAGGGCGATATGACGCCGGGGATGATGATTGCCGGCACCATCCTGATGGGCCGGGTGCTGAGCCCCATCGACCAGTTGATTGCGGTGTGGAAGCAGTGGAGCTCGGCCAAGCTGGCCTATCAGCGCCTGGACGGCCTGCTGCGAGAGTTCCCCCCGCAGGCTGAACACATGGCGCTGCCGGCGCCCAAGGGCCAGGTGAGTTTCGAACAGGTCAGCGCTGGGCCGCCGGGGCGGCGGGTGGCGACCTTGCAGCAAGTCAACTTCAGCCTGGCGGCCGGCGAAGTGCTCGGCGTGCTGGGCGCCTCCGGCTCCGGCAAATCCACTCTGGCGCGAGTGCTGGTCGGGGTGTGGCCAACCCTGGCCGGTACCGTGCGCCTGGACGGTGCCGATATCCATCGCTGGGACCGCGACGACCTCGGCCCGCACATCGGTTATCTGCCCCAGGACATCGAGCTGTTCAGCGGCAGCATCGCCGACAACATCGCGCGCTTTCGTGAAGCCGACCCCGATCTGGTGGTGCGGGCCGCTCAACAAGCCGGCGTACACGAACTGATCCTGCGTTTACCCCAAGGCTACGACACCGTATTGGGCGACGACGGTAGCGGCCTGTCCGGTGGCCAGAAACAACGGGTGGCCCTGGCTCGCGCGCTGTACGGCGGGCCGCGATTGATCGTTCTCGACGAGCCCAACTCCAACCTCGACACCGTCGGTGAAGCGGCGCTGGCCAGCGCCATCATGCAGATGAAAGCCCAGGGCAGCAGCGTGATCCTGGTGACCCATCGCTCCTCAGCCCTGGCCCAGGCCGACAAGCTGCTGGTGCTTAACGAAGGTCGCTTGCAAGCGTTCGGCCCCAGCCAGGAAGTGCTCAGGGCATTGTCAGGCCAGCCACCCCGTGAAAAGGCCGAAGTCACCTGTAGGAGCGAGCTTGCTCGCGATAGTCGTTAACGATGACGCGAGGAGTCTGGTTCAACGCGGCGCCCACAGGTTTTTCGCGAGCAGGTTCGCTCCTACAGTAGTTTTTTATCAAGCCAGGGAATCCAGGCGCATGAGCATCGACAACAGCACCCAAATCAACCACGACTACGAACAGACCCACCCCGAACGCGGCGCAGGGTTCTTCTCCCGCATGGGCTGGCTGTTGACAGTGGTCGGCGCCGGCGGATTTTTTCTCTGGGCCAGCCTTGCGCCTCTGGATCAGGGCATTCCGGTGCAGGGCACGGTGGTGGTCTCGGGTAAACGCAAGGCCGTACAAACCCTCAGCCCCGGTGTGGTCAGCCGGATACTGGTGCGCGAGGGCGAAGTGGTGAAACAAGGCCAACCGCTGTTTCGCCTCGACCAGACGCAAAACCAGGCCGACGTCCATTCCTTGCAAGCCCAGTACCGCATGGCCTGGGCCAGCGTCGCCCGTTGGCAGAGCGAGCGCGACAGCCTGCCTGGCATCACCTTCCCGGCCGAGCTGAGCGCCAGTCCCGATCCGGCCCTGGCCCTGGTGCTTGAAGGTCAGCGCCAACTGTTCAGCAGCCGCCGCGAAGCCTTAGCCCGTGAGCAGGCCGGCATTCGCGCCAACATCGAAGGCGCCACTGCGCAATTGAATGGCATGCGCCGTGCGCGCAGCGACCTGAGCGCCCAGGCGCAATCCCTGCGCGACCAACTGAGCAACCTGCAACCCTTGGCCGACAACGGCTACATCCCGCGCAACCGGCTGATGGAGTACCAGCGCCAACTGTCCCAGGTGCAACAGGACCTGGCGCAGAACACCGGGGAAAGCGGTCGCGTTGAACAAGGCATTCTTGAATCGCGCCTGAAATTGCAGCAGCACAGCGAGGAATACCAAAAGGAAGTCCGCAGCCAACTGGCCGACGCACAGCTGCGCAGCCTGACCCTGGAGCAACAGCTGACCTCCGCCGGTTTCGACTTGCAGCACAGCGAAATCAATGCCCCGGCCGATGGCATCGCGGTCAACCTTGGCGTGCACACCGAAGGCGCGGTGGTGCGCGCCGGTGAAACCCTGCTGGAAATCGTGCCCCAGGGCACGCGTCTGGAAGTGGAAGGGCACCTGCCGGTCAATCTGGTGGACAAGGTCGGCACGCACCTGCCGGTGGACATTCTCTTCACCGCCTTCAACCAGAGTCGCACGCCCCGAGTGCCGGGGGAGGTGAGCCTGATTTCCGCCGATCAAATGCTCGATGAAAAAACCGGCGCGCCGTATTACGTGCTGCGCACCACGGTCAGCGACGATGCCCTGGAAAAACTCCACGGCCTGGTGATCAAGCCGGGCATGCCGGCCGAGATGTTTGTGCGTACCGGTGAGCGCTCGTTGCTCAACTACCTGTTCAAGCCGCTGCTGGATCGCGCCGGCTCAGCGTTGACCGAGCAATGAGCATGAAACCAGTGTGCCTCGTCCTTTTGCTCGCGTGTAGCAGCGCCCAGGCGGCGATGGGGCCGTTTGATGTTTATGAACAGGCGCTGCGCAACGATCCAATATTCCTCGGCGCCCTCAAGGAGCGCGACGCGGGCCTGGAAAACCGCACCATCGGCCGCGCCGGGCTGTTGCCCAAGCTGTCCTACAACTACAACAAGGGCCGCAATAATTCCCAGGCCACCTTGCCCGATGGGCGTGGCGGCAATTATCACGACGACCGCAACTACAACAGCTTCGGCTCCACCTTCACCCTGCAACAACCGTTGTTCGACTACGAAGCCTATGCCAACTACCGCAAGGGCGTGGCCCAGGCGCTGTTTGCCGATGAGAGCTTTCGCGACAAGAGCCAGGCGTTGCTGGTGCGGGTGCTCAGCTATTACACCCAGGCACTGTTTGCCCAGGACCAGATCGACATCGCCCGGGCGAAGAAGAAAGCGTTTGAGCAACAGTTCGAGCAAAACCAGCACCTGTTCAAGCAGGGCGAGGGCACTCGCACCGACATTCTGGAGGCCGAATCGCGCTACGAGCTGGCCACCGCCGAAGAGATCGAGGCCCTCGATGAGCAAGACGCTTCGCTGCGCGAGCTTGGCGCGCTGACCGGCGTGCAGAGCGTCAACATCACCGACCTTGCACCGCTGAGCGAAGGCTTTGCCGCGTTTACCCTGGCCCCGGCCAATTACGACACCTGGCATGAGCTGGCGATCACCAACAACCCGACCCTGGCCTCCCAGCGCCAATCCCTGGAAGTGGCCCGTTATGAAGTGGAGCGCAACCGCGCCGGGCACTTACCTCGCGTCACCGCCTATGCCAGTTCCCGGCAGCAGGAATCCGACAGCGGCAACACCTACAACCAGCGCTATGACACCAACACCATTGGCGTCGAAATCAGCATGGCGCTGTATGCCGGTGGCGGCGTTTCAGCGTCCACCCGCCAGGCCAGCCGTGCCATGGAGCAGGCCGAGTACGAACTGGAAGGCAAGACCCGGGAAACCCTGATCGAACTGCGCCGCCAGTTCAGCGCCTGCCTGTCGGGGGTGAGCAAGCTGCGCGCCTACCAGAAGGCGCTGGTATCGGCCGAGGCGTTGGTGGTCTCGACCAAGCAAAGCATCCTCGGCGGCGAGCGGGTCAATCTCGATGCCCTCAATGCCGAGCAACAGCTCTACAGCACCCGCCGCGACCTGGCCCAGGCCCGCTACGACTACCTGATGGCCTGGACCAAATTGCATTACTACGCCGGCAACCTGCGCGATACCGACCTGGCCAAGGTGGATGAGGCATTTGGCCTTTAGTTTTTTTGTAGGGGCGGATAACAATAAAAGGAAGTTTTGCATGAGCACTAATCCACGATTCACCGCCGGCTCCTTGCTGCTGTTGACCGCGGCACTGCCGGCCACGGCCCACGCGCTGTACAGCGAAACCGGCCAACGTGGCGACCCCGCCAGCTGGCGCTCTGGCGAATACCAGAGCGACTGGGGCCTGGACCGCATGAAAGCCAATGAGGCCTACGCCGCCGGCATCAGCGGCAGCGGCGTAAAAATCGGCGCGCTGGACTCGGGCTTTGATCCCAACCACCCCGAAGCGTCGAAGGATCGCTTTCACCCGGTCACTGCCAGTGGCGTCACTGGCGCGCTCAACCCCAACAACGACTCCCATGGCACCCACGTCACCGGCACCATGGGCGCTGCCCGTGATGGCGTGGGCATGCACGGCGTGGCATACAACGCGCAAATATACGTTGGCAATACCAACGCCAACGACAGTTTCCTGTTTGGCCCGACCCCAGACCCGAAATACTTCAAGGCGGTCTACAGAGCGATGGTGGATGCCGGCGTGCGGGCGATCAACAACAGCTGGGGCAGCCAGCCCAAGGACGTCAGTTACAAGAGCCTTGGCGACCTGCATGCGGCCTACGCCCAGCACTACAACCAGAACACCTGGCTGGATGCCGCCGCCGATGTGGCCAGGGCTGGAGTGATCAACGTGTTCAGCGCCGGCAACAGCGGCTATGCCAACGCCAGCGTGCGTTCGGCCTTGCCGTACTTTCAGCCTGAACTGGAAGGTCACTGGCTGGCGGTGTCAGGCCTGGACAAGGCCAATAACCAGAAATACAACCAGTGCGGCATCGCCAAATACTGGTGTATTGCCACGCCGGGCGCGCTGATCAACAGCACCATTCCCGACGGCGGCTACGGGGTGAAGTCCGGCACGTCGATGTCGGCGCCCCATGCCACCGGCGCTCTGGCGTTGGTGATGGAGCGTTACCCGTACATGAACAACGAGCAGGCCTTGCAGGTGCTGCTGACCACCGCCACGCAACTGGATGGCTCGATCACCGATGCCCCCACCAGCAAGGTTGGCTGGGGCGTGCCGGACCTGGGCAGGGCGATGCATGGGCCGGGGCAATTGCTCGGGCCGATGGACGTGAGCCTGGTCGCCGGGCAGGGCGATGTGTGGAGCAATGCCATCTCCGACAAGGCGCTGATCCAGCGCCAAACCGAAGACAGCGTCGAGCACGCGGCCTGGCAGCAAACCTTGCAGGACAAGGGCTGGGAAAACGGCCTAAGCGCCACGGCCAGCCAGCAGGACCAGACCGACTACGCCGTCGGCACGGCCCGTGATGCTGCGGCGGCCCAACGCGTGTATGAAGGCAGCCTGGTCAAGTCCGGCGCTGGCAGCCTGGTCTTGACGGGGGATAACACCTATCGCGGTGCGACCACCGTCAACGGCGGCTTGCTGGCGGTCAACGGTTCGCTGACGTCCGCCGTCACGGTCAATGACCGAGGCACCTTCGGAGGTTCCGGCCGTATTGCTGCGTTACTGGTGAAAAACGGCGGTACCGTCGCACCGGGCAATTCGGTGGGCACCTTGCAGGTGGCGGGTGATGTTGCGCTGCAAGCCGGCTCCACCTATGCGGTGGAACTGACGCCCACCCGCAGCGACCAGATTGTTGCGGGCGGCAAAGCCGTGTTGGGCGGCGGCACCGTCACCCTGGCCCTGGAAAACAGCCCGACGCTGCTTAGCCAGAGTGAGGTCCAAAGCCTGATTGGCCGGCAATACAACATCCTCCAGGCTGTTGGCGGGATTGAGGGGCAGTTTGGTGCGGTCTTGCCCAATTACCTGTTCCTTGGCGGCACCCTCGACTACGCCGCCAATGCCGTGCAACTGAATATCGCCCGCAGCGACGCCAGCTTTGCCAGCGTCGGCGCCACCCGTAACCAGCGCTCTGTCGCGGCCGCTGCCGAACAACTGGGCGCGGGCAATCGCGTGTATGAAAGCGTACTGCGTTCGGACTCCCTGGCCTCGGCGCAACAGGCGTTCCAGCAGTTGTCAGGGGAAATCTACCCGGCGATTGGCGCGACGCTGATCAATGACAGCCGTCACCTGCGCGATGCTGTCGGCGAGCGCCTGCGCCAGGTGCCGGTCACCGGCGAAAGCAACGTCTGGGTCAAGGCCCTCGGCGCGTGGGGCAAGGCTGACAGCCGCCGCGAAACCGCCGGCTACACCCGTTCCATCGGCGGGATGTTGGCGGGTGTGGACGGTGCGCTGGATGAGGAAACCCGCCTGGGGCTGGTGGCCGGCTACAGCGACAGCTCGCTGAGCATGGGCAGCGGCACTCACTCTTCGGCATCCATCGACAGTTACCACTTTGGTGCCTATGCCGGGCATGAACTGGGTGACTGGCGCCTGAGTGCCGGCGCGGCCTACAGCTGGCATCGCGGCGACGTCAAGCGTGACTTGCAATACGGCGAAGTCAGCGGCAAGCAGAAAGCCAAGGTCGATGCCCGCAGCGTTCAGGTCTTCACCGAGGCCGCTTACCGCTTGAACCTGCAAGCCCTGGCCCTGGAGCCTTTCGCCAATCTGGCCTATGTGCATCTGGACAGTGACCGCTTCCACGAAAAAGGCGATGCCGCCGCGCTGGAGCGTGGCAGTGATCGTCGTGATGCAGTGCTGAGCACCTTGGGTCTGCGGGCCTTGAAAACCATCAACCTTAATGACCAGCAGCAACTGGACCTTTCCGGCTCGTTGGGCTGGCAGCACAGCCTGAGCGCCATTGAATCCGAAGAGCACCTGGCGTTTGTCGCCGGTGGGCCGTCGTTTGCGGTGCAGAGTTCGCCGCTGCTGCGCGATGCCGCACTGGTGGGCGTACAGGCCAGCCTGGCGTTGAGCAAAACCACGCGGGTCAACCTGGACTACAACGGCCAATTGGGTGGCCGGGAGAAAAGTCAGGGAGTTGGTTTAAGCCTGAACTGGCAGTTCTGAACTTGAGTACGCAGCCTCGCTACTGGGGGATCGAAACAGAAGTGATTCAACACGTGCAATAAAAACTAAGGAAAGTCACCGTGAAACTAAAAAACCGTGGGTTACACACCGCCATCCCAACAGGCCCGGGCTACCCGCTCAAGGCCCTGAGCTGCGTGCCATACGGCGCGCTGCTGTGTTGCCTGGCCAGCCTGGGTACCGCCCAGGCCGCACCCTACGTGGAAACCGGCAAGCTGGGGGATGCTGCCAGTTGGCGCAGCAATGAGTTCAAGGCCGACTGGGGCCTGGGCGCCGTGCATGCCGATGCGGCCTACGCTGCTGGCTACACCGGCAAGGGCGTGAAGCTGGGGATCTTCGATCAGCCGGTCTACGCCCTGCATCCAGAGTTCGCCAGCCCCGGTAAGGTGGTGACGATTGTCACCGAGGGCATTCGCCAATACACCGACCCGTATATTCCGGTGAAGGCCGGCGATACCTTTCGCTACGACGGCACGCCGTCCCTGGGCTCCAACGGTAAGCTGGGCAATCACGGCACCCACGTCGGCGGCATTGCAGCAGGTAACCGTGATGGCGGGCCAATGCACGGCGTGGCGTTTGACGCGCAAATCATTACCGCCGAAAACGGCGACCCCGGCCCCGAAGACGGCATTATCCTCGGCAACGACGGCGCGGTGTACAAGGCCGGCTGGGACGCCCTGGTGGCCGGTGGCGCGCGGATTATCAACAACAGCTGGGGCATCGGTATCGGTGATCAGTATGCCAAGGGCGGTCGCGATCCAGCGTTTCCCAATTTCACCGTCAACGAGGCCCAGGCGCAGTTCGATAACATCCGGCCGATCCTCGGAACTGTCGCTGGCGGCGCCTATCAAGGCGCCATCGACGCTGCCCGCAGCGGCGTGCTGACCATCTTCGCCGCCGGCAACGACTACAACCGCAATAACCCGGATGCCATCTCGGGCCTGGCGTACTTCGTGCCAGAGATCGCCCCCAATTGGCTGTCGGTGGCGGCCTTGCAGCAGAACCCCAACACTGCCAGCCCTGATCCGTACGTGATCAGTACCTTTTCCTCACGGTGCGGTTACGCCGCCAGCTTCTGTGTCTCGGCGCCCGGCACCAAGATCTACAGCTCGGTGATCAACGGCACCACCCTGGAAAACCTGACCACCGACTACGCCAACTTCAACGGCACGTCCATGGCCGCGCCCCATGTGGCGGGCAGTGCGGCGGTGTTGATGGAGCGTTTCCCGTACATGAGCGGCGATCAGATCTCCACGCTGCTGAAAACCACCGCCACCGACCTTGGCGCCCCCGGCATCGACTCGCTGTACGGCTGGGGCATGATCAACCTGGGCAAGGCGGTGAACGGGCCAGGGATGTTTATCACCGCCGAGGATATCCCGGCTGAGTTTCGTATCGATGGTGCTTATGGCAGCGGCCAGTTTGTCGCGGACTTGCCAGGGATTGGCGCCGTGGTGGACGCCGGCAAGCCGACCCAACGGCTGTGCACGGATGCGCATTGCGGGCTGGATGTATGGAGCAACAACATCTCGGGTCACGGCGGGTTGACCAAACAAGGCATCGGCGCGCTGGTGCTCACCGGCAGCAATACCTACAGCGGTCCGACCCTGGTCAATCAAGGCCTGCTGGCGATCAATGGCTCAGTCACCTCCGATGTCACCGTCAGCAACAGCGGCGTGCTGGGTGGTTCCGGGCGCGTCGGTTCGCTGACGGCGAAAAGCGGCGGCACTGTGGCACCGGGCAACTCCATCGGCACTTTAAACGTGGCGGGTGATGTCAGCTTCGACGCCGGTTCCACCTACGCGGTGGAACTGTCGAACACCAGCAGCGACCAGATCGTGGCCGGCGGCAAGGCCACCCTCAACGGCGGCACGGTGACCCTGGCCCTGGAAAACAGTCCGACCTTGCTCAGCCAGACCGAGGCCCAAAGCCTGATCGGTCGCCAGTACAACATCCTCCAGGCAGCGGGTGGTATCACTGGCAGCTTCGGCGCCGTGTTGCCGAACTACCTGTTTGTCGGCGGTAGCTTGAACTACGCCGCCAATGGCGTGCAACTGGATGTCGCGCGCAACGCCAACAGCTTTGCCAGTGTTGCCGCCACCGACAACCAGCGCTCAGTGGCCGCTGCCGCCGAGCAATTGGGCGCAGGGAATGGTGTCTATGAAAGCCTGCTGTTGGCGCCCAATGCCGCGTCGGCCCAAGGGGCGTTCCAGCAGTTGTCCGGGGAAATCTACCCGGCGCTGCAAACCGCGCTGATCAATGACAACCGTTACCTGCGCGAAGCGGTTGGCGAGCGTTTGCAACAAGGGGAAATGGGCGCTGCCAGCCAGACCGTCGACAGCCGTGGCAACGTCTGGGTCAAGGCCCTCGGTGCTTGGGGCAAGACCGATAGCCGCAGCGACACGGCGGGCTACACCACCTCCATCGGCGGCATGCTCGCAGGTGTCGACGGTGCGCTGGATGAGGATACACGCCTGGGCCTGGTAGCCGGTTACAGCGACACGTCGCTGAACATGGGCAGTGACACCCACTCTCGGGCGTCGGTGGACAGCTACCACCTCGGTGCCTATGCCGGTAAGGAAATCGGCGCCTGGCGCCTGAGTGGCGGGGCGACCTACAGCTGGCATCGCGCCGATGTGAAGCGTGAGCTGCAATACGGTGAAGTGGCCGGCAAACAGAAAGCCAAGGTCGATGCCCGCAGCACCCAGCTATTTACCGAAGCAGCCTACCGCTTGAACCTGCAACCACTGGCTCTGGAGCCGTTCGCGAACCTGGCTTACGTGCATCTGGATACCGACGGTTTTACCGAGAAGGGTGACGCTGCGGCGCTGAAAAGTGGTGATGACAATCGCGACCTGGTGCTGAGCACCCTGGGTGTGCGGGCGTTGAAGACATTCAACGTGACCGATCACCAGCAACTGGACGTGTCCGGCACCCTGGGCTGGCAGCACAACCTCAGCGGCACCGAGTCCGAGCAACACCTGGTGTTTGCTTCAGGCAGCACACCGTTCTCGGTGGAGAGCTCGCCGATGGTGCGGGATGCGGCGTTGGTGGGCGCGCGGGTCAGCCTGGCGTTGAGCAAGGATGCGCGGGTCAATCTTGACTACAACGGCCTGCTGGCCAGCAAGGAGAAAGTCCACGGGGTGGGGTTGAGCCTGGATTGGGCGTTCTGAATCGTTGACCGATCGTTCTCACGCCCTGCGTGGGAACGATCATCTGCGTGTGTTTCAGCTTGCTCGACAATTCCAACAAAAGAGAGGCAATACCATGGGTGTCTTTGACTATAAAAACCTCGAAGCCGTGGACTCCAAGGCGCTGTTCGCCGATGCCATGGCGATCACGCTGTACTCCTACCACAACCTGGATAACGGCTTTGCCGTGGGCTACCAGCACAATGGCTTGGGTCTGGGATTGCCGGCGACCCTGGTGGGTGCTTTGCTCGGCAGCACCAACTCCCAGGGTGTAATCCCCGGCATTCCCTGGAACCCTGATTCGGAAAAAGCCGCCCTGGACGCCGTACAAAAAGCCGGCTGGACGCCCATCAGCGCCAGTACCCTGGGCTATGGTGGCAAGGTCGACGCCCGAGGCACGTTCTTTGGCGAAAAAGCCGGCTACACCACTGCCCAAGTGGAAGTGCTGGGCAAGTACGATGACACCGGCAAATTGCTGGAAGTCGGCATTGCTTTTCGCGGCACGTCGGGGCCGCGGGAAAGCCTGGTCAGCGATTCTCTCGGCGACCTGATCAGCGATTTGCTGGCGGCCCTGGGCCCGAAGGACTACGCAAAAAACTACGTCGGCGAAGCGTTCGGCACTTTGCTCAAGGACGTCGCCAGTTACGCCAGCACCCAAGGCCTGACGGGCAAGGACGTGCTGGTCAGCGGCCATAGCCTGGGCGGCCTGGCGGTCAACAGCATGGCCGACTTGAGCACTAATAAATGGGCGGGTTTCTACAAGGAGGCCAACTACCTGGCGTTTGCTTCACCGACCCAGGGTGGTGGCGATAAAGTACTGAACATCGGCTATGAAAACGACCCGGTGTTCCGCGCTCTCGACGGTTCATCGACCAACCTGTCATCCCTGGGCGTGCATGACAAACCCCATGACTCGACCACCGACAATATCGTCAGCTTCAACGATCATTACGCCTCGACGTTGTGGAATGTCTTGCCGTTCTCCATCGTCAACCTGCCGACCTGGATTTCTCATTTGCCAACCGGCTACGGCGACGGCATGACCCGTATCCTCGACTCGACGTTCTATGACCTGATGACCCGCGACTCGACGATTATTGTCGCCAACCTGTCGGACCCGGCCCGGGCCAATACCTGGGTGCAAGACCTCAACCGCAATGCCAACCCCCATAAGGGCGATACCTTTATCATTGGCAGCGACGGCGACGATCTGATTCGGGGCGGGGCTGGCAGAGACTTCCTGGAAGGTGGCGCGGGCAACGATACCCTGCGCGACAGCAGCGGCCACAACACTTTTGCGTTCAGCGGGCACTTTGGCCAGGATCGAATTATCGGTTATCAGGCGACTGACACGTTGGTGTTCAGCGGGGTGGAGGGACCATCGGATTATCGTGAGCATGCCAAGGCAGTGGGCAGCGATACGGTGCTCAGCTTTGGGGCGGATTCGGTGACGTTGGTGGGAGTGGGGCTCAATAGCTTGTCGGCGGACGGAATCGTCATCACCTGAGTAAAGGCAGGAACCAGCCCCCTCGTAGCGGCCTCGTTCTATTCGACAGCTGCTACGAAAGGGGGTAGGCACGCCACAGCTGAATCAGTCTTCCTTGCGCACCGTCGCTACATCATCAGCCTTGACCCGCACATGTTTGCCGGCAATGTCGACGAACTCGTAGAAGCCATCGGCAGTCTTGGTTTTTGGGATGTCCTTGGTCAAGTACTGGGTACCGTTCTGCAAGGTCACGACGGTCTGCGTCGAGCAACCGGCCAATACCAGAAAAGTGAGTACAACCAGCGGCAGACCCAAGTTTTTCATGTTCATAACCCTTACCTTCATCCTTTAAAAGTCCCGTGCCAAGGGGCTGCGGGCAACAAATGTTACGCGCAACCACCCCCATCTGATCACTTTTGTGCAAAAAGTTGCGTGCGCCACTGATCTATTACTGATTGCAACGGCTGGCGGGGGGCGGCAATCTGTATGCATAACCAGTATTTGCTTAAGTGCCCGTAATGTCCAACCCCCTGGAAGACCCGTTCTACTATCTGCATAACTTGCGCCAAGTCCTCGACTGGCTTGGGCAGCGTTATGCCGATTTGCTGGACCGCGACGAACAGCATTTCATTGCGCAATTCGACAGCTTGCCGCAAGCCTCCCAGGCGCTGCTGGTGCGCATGATCATGCGTAAAGGTGTGCACTTTCGGGCGAGCAAGCTCAACTATGCCGAGATCGGCCCGGTGCACGCGGCAGTCTTGCCCCTGATAGAGCGGGGTTGGGTAGATGAGCAAAGCCTGCTGCCGTTTGAACAGGTGTTCGCGCTGTTGCAAAAAGGCGAGATTCTGGGGGCCTTCAAACCCTGGATCGATCAACCCAAGGGAAAAAAATCTGACTGGCTACCGGTGTTGTCGGCGCAGTTTGCCGAAACCCGCCGCTTCCAGCACTGGTGCCCGGAAGTGGACGACCGGCTCTACAGCCTCACCGTCATGGACCTGTGCGACCGGCTGCGGCTGATGTTCTTCGGCAACCTGTACCAGGACTGGTCGGAGTTTGTGCTGGCGGACCTGGGAATCTACACCTACGAAAAAGTCCCGTTCTGCGCCGAATCCCGTGGGCTGCGCAGCCGGGACGATGTTCACGGGTTTCTATTTCTGCACCAATGCCAGCAGGCCTTTGAAGCAGGAGAGGCCTTGGGGACTGTGCTGGAACAGATCGTCACCTTGAGCACCGACAACCCCTGGCTGGAAAAACGTCGGGCCAAGCTGTTGTTTCAAGTGGGCCAGCACTGTGAGCGAGTCGCCGAACTGGCGCTGGCCGAAACGATCTACCGCAGTTGTACCTATCCCGGTGCGCGGGCACGGTTGATCCGGGTGCTGGAGCGCCAGGAAGATTTTGCCCAGGCCATGAGCCTGGCTCAGCTCGCACAGCAGTTACCGGAAAGCGCCGCCGAACAGCAGCACCTGCTGCGAGTGTTGCCACGGCTGCGGCGCAAGCTCGGTGAGCCAGCCTTGCCCAAGCCAAGGCCACGGGAAGTCCTGCGCCTGGACCTTGAACTGCCTGCGGACCCGATGATGTCGGTAGAGCACTGCGTTCAGGCGCATTTGAGCGATGTCGCCGCACCGGTGCATTACGTCGAGAACAGCCTGATCAATTCCCTGTTTGGCCTGCTGTGCTGGCCGGCGATTTTCGCGCCGCTGCCAGGGTCGTTTTTCCACCCGTTCCAGCGTGGCCCGGTGGATTTGCACAGCGAGGACTTTCACCAGCGCCGTGCAGAATTGTTTGCCGGGTGCCTGGATGAGCTGAGCGACGGGCGCTACAAAACCACCCTGCGCCAACGCTACGCCGAAAAGTGGGGCATACAGTCACCATTCGTGTTCTGGAGCGTGCTCAGCGAAGAGTTGCTTGAACAGGCCCTCGACTGCCTACCCGCCGAGCATCTGCGTCACTGGTTCGAGCGCCTGCTGCTGGACATCCGCGCCAACCGCGCCGGCATGCCGGACCTGATCCAGTTTTGGCCCGCACAGAAAACCTACCGCATGATCGAAGTCAAAGGCCCCGGCGACCGCTTGCAGGACAACCAATTGCGCTGGTTGGAGTTCTGCGGCGAGCACCAGATGCCGGTGACGGTTTGCTACGTGCGCTGGGCGGAGCAGGGCGCTTGAGCTACACGGTTGCCGTGCGGGCGCTGTGCGAGTTCACCGCCAAGGTCGGTGACCTCGACCTGCGCTTTACCCTGTCCCCAAGTGCCCAGGAAGGTATCGTCGGCCACCGCACCGTCGCTTCGCGGCGCAGCGCCCACTACCAGAGCGAGGTGACGCTGGAGGGTGAGTACCAACAGTTGAAAGTCAGCGGCAGGGCGGACGGCTACGACCCGGACCACAATCGTTTGGAGGAAGTGAAGACCTACCGTGGCGACCTCGACGCCCAGCCGGCCAACCACCGGCAATTGCACTGGGCGCAGGTCAAGATTTACGGCTGGCTGATGTGCCAGAAGCTGGGGCTTGCGGAGATTATCCTGGCCCTGGTGTATTTCGATATTGTCGGTGAACAGGAAACGGTATTGAGCCACAGTTTCCAGGCGGCGGACCTGGAACAGTTCTTCAATCAGCAGTGCGCGCTGTTTCTTGGCTGGGCCGAGCAGGAGATGCACCAGCGCGAAGCCCGTAACACTGCCGCCCAGTCCCTGGCCTTTCCCCATGCCGACTTTCGTCCCGGCCAGCGCTCCCTGGCCGAATCGGTATACAAGGCTGTCAGCACCGGCCGCTGCCTGATGGCCCAGGCACCGACCGGCATCGGCAAGACCGTTGGCACGATCTTCCCGATGCTCAAGGCCCTGGCGCCCCAGCAGTTGGACAAGGTGTTTTTCCTCACGGCGAAAACTCCCGGCCGCAAACTGGCCCTGGATGCAGCGCAGGTGCTGTATGACGCAAACCCGAACCTGGCGCTGCGAGTGCTGGAGCTGGTGGCCAGGGACAAGGCCTGTGAACACCCGGACAAGGCCTGCCACGGCGATTCCTGCCCACTGGCCAAGGGTTTTTATGATCGCCTGCCTGGCGCCCGCGAAGCCGCCGCCAAGGTCCGTTTGCTGGACCAGCGCAACCTGCGGGATGTGGCCCTGGCCCATGAGGTATGCCCCTACTACTTGAGCCAGGAAATGGCCCGCTGGACCGATGTCGTGGTCGCCGACTACAACTACTATTTTGACTTTGGCGCGATGCTGTTCGGCCTGGCCCAGCTCAACCAGTGGCGTGTTGCCGTGCTGGTGGACGAAGCCCATAACCTGGTGGAGCGGGGCCGCTCGATGTACAGCGCTGACCTTGATCAGTACGCCCTCAAGACCCTGCGCCATACGGCCCCCGAACCGCTGAAGAAACCCTTGCAGCGCCTGAACCGCGAGTGGAACGCCCTGCACAAGGAACAGATCGCCCCGTACCAGGCCTATGGGCAAAAGCCGGACAAACTCCTGCAAGCCTTATCCCTGTGCACCAGCGCCATGGGGCAGTATTTCAACGACCACCCGCAAGCGCTCAGTGGTGAACTGCAAACCTTCTACTTCGACGCCCTGCAATTTTCCAGGGTGGCGGAGCTATTCAACGAGCATTTTATCTTCGACATCAGCAAGCGCGAACTGGCTGGCAAGCGCAGTTCATCAAGACTGTGCCTGCGCAACGTGGTGCCTGCCGAGTTTATCCGCCCACGGCTGACCGCCGCCCGTAGCAGCGTGCTGTTTTCCGCGACCCTGAACCCTCGGCATTACTACACCGACTTGCTCGGGTTGCCGGCCGATACGGCGTGGATCGACGTCGAATCACCGTTCAAGGCCGAGCAGTTGCAGGTGCGCATTGTTGATCGGATCTCCACCCGCTTTGTCCATCGCCAGGCGTCGCTGGAGCCGATCGTGGCGTTGATCGCCGAACAGTTCGCGCTGCAGCCTGGCAACTACCTGGCGTTTTTCAGCAGCTTTGATTACCTGCAACAGGTGGCGCAATTGCTGGCCGAGCGGCACCCGCATATCCCGTTGTGGCATCAATCGCGGGGCATGGCGGAGGCCGAGCGCCAGGTTTTTCTCGACCAGTTCACCCAGCACAGCCAGGGCATAGGGTTTGCCGTATTGGGGGGTGCCTTTGGTGAAGGTATCGACCTGCCGGGCACTCGCCTGATCGGGGCCTTTATCGCCACCCTTGGCCTGGCGCAATTGAACCCAGTCAACGAGCAAATGAAGCTGCGCATGGGGGCCATTTTTGGCTCCGGCTATGACTACACCTACCTGTATCCCGGTATCCAGAAGGTAGTGCAGGCGGCGGGCAGGGTGATCCGCAGCCAGCAGGACCAGGGCGTGGTGATGTTGATAGATGATCGCTTTGCCGAATCGCGTATCAGGCAGTTGTTGCCCCGTTGGTGGTCGGTGGCCTGAGCATCACTGCGGCGGGTAAACCGCATCGCGCAACTGTCGGGTAAACAGGCCGGACATGCCTTCATAGGCGGTGTTGGTCAGTGCTACGACAGTGAGTTTTTGCTGCGGGTCGACAAACCAGCTGTGGCCGTAGGCGCCGCCCCATTGCAACGTGCCTTTGGACTGGGGCGTATCGGCCAAGGCGCAGTCATCCAGTACCGCCCAGCCATAACCAAAACCCCAGCCAGGGCCTTGGGTTTGTGCGTGTGGGCCGACCGAGTCGGCCATCATCAACTGCACGCTGCGGCTTGTCAGAATGGGCGCGCCGCCCTGGCGGATAACTTCCAGAAAACGCGCAATATCTCCCGCTGTCCCGGCCATGCCGGCACCACCGGACGGGTAGGCGCGGGGATCGAGGATACGCCGCACATCAAACAGCGCGGTGCTGTTGCCACTGGTGATGGTGGCTTGATCAACCATGCGCAGCGGCTGCGGCGAGCCGTCCTGATAGGCGGCGGACAGACGTGACAGATCAGTGACGGCAAATCCGGTATCACGCAAGCCCAACGGATCGGTGACCGACTCCTTGAGCAGTACCTGCAGGCTGCTGCCGGAAGCTTTTTCCAGCACGGCGCCCAGCACGTCAGTGGCCATCGAATACTGCCAGCCGGTGCCTGGCGTATAGCTTAAGGGCACGCTGGCGATGCGCGTAAGGTTCTCCACCAGGCTTATCTGCGGCTCATCCAGCCCATCTGAAACGCCAGCGGTGCGATACGGGCCGCGAGGGTTTTCCAGAAAACCGTAACTAAGGCCAGCCGTGTGATTGAGTAGTTGGTTGACGGTGATCACCGGGACGGTGCCATCTGCAAGCCTTGGGCTAAAGGTGGGAAGCCAGCGGGTGACCGGGTCGTCCAGACGCAACTTGCCTTGCTCTACCAGGCGCAGCGCGGCGGCCGATACCAGCGGTTTGGTGACAGAGGCCAGGCGGAAAATGGTCTCTTCGGTCATTGGCCGACCGGCTTCTCGATCTGCCAACCCCGCTGCCCGGTGGTACACCAACTGCCCGTCGCGCAGCACCAGCACCACCGTGCCTACCAGGCGTTTATCGGTGATGGCGCTGTCGATTACTGCGTCCATTCGCTGTGTCAACACCGGGTCCGGGCTGTCGGCGCAGGCGAAGGCGGCACACAGGGAGGCGGTCAGGGCGACCAGACTTTTGGCGCGTAGTTGCATGGTTCAGGCTCGCTCAATGGCAATGACTGTCAGCCAATATGACCGGCTCGGCGTTGCAAGACCACCACCCTGGGCATTGATGACGTCAATGATGCTGGTGCAAACCCGGTCGTTGCAGCAGTCTTCCTTGAGCCCTGTCCATACAAGGAACCCAGTGATGAGCGCCATCGAGCAGCAGACCGTCAAGGTCAACGGCATTGACTTGAGCCTGCACATCGCAGGCCCCAAGAGCGGTCCGCCAGTGTGGTTGCTCCATGGTTTTCCCGAGTGCTGGCACTCCTGGCGCCTGCAAATTCCGGTGCTGGCGGCGGCGGGGTTTCGAGTGTTTGTGCCCCAGATGCGCGGGTATGGAAAGAGCAGTGCACCCTCTGATATCGCTGACTATGACGTGCTGACGTTGTGCGCCGACATACAGGGCGCCATGGACCTGTTTGGTCACCAGCAGGTCTGCATGGTCGGCCACGACTGGGGGGCGGTGGTGGCCTGGCACCTGGCGTTGCTGGAGCCTGCGCGCGTTACCTCCCTGGTGACGATGTCTGTACCGTTCGCCGGGCGCGCGAGGCGGCCGGTGATCGAGATCATGCGCGAGCTGTACGCCGACCGTTTTAACTACATCCTGTACTTCCAGGAACCCGGCGTGGCAGAGCGCGAGCTGGATGCCGATATCGAGCGCACCTTGCGGCTGTTCATGCAGGACCAGGATGTGTTTTTGCAGAAAAAACCGGCCACAGCCAAATTGCTGGAAGGTGTCGCGCTGCCTGGCGCGTTACCGGACTGGTGCAGCCAGCACGACCTGGATATTTACGTGCAAACCTTCGTCGACGGCTTTCGCGGCCCGTTGAACTGGTACCGCAACTTTGAGCGCAATTGGCAACGCAGCGAGTTTCTCGCCGGCAAACAGGTGCGGCAACCGACGTTATTCCTGATTGGCGACCGCGACCCGGTGGGCGTATTTGAAGCCCATACCCTCAAGCGCATGCCCGATGTGGTACCGAACCTGCAGCAGCATGTACTGCCCAATTGCGGGCACTGGATTCAGAACGAGCAGGGACAAAGGGTCAACGAACTGCTGCTCGACTTTCTAAGGCAAACAAACTCCCTCGGCTGATCAGCCCTTGGCCTTGGCCAGATACGGCGCCAGGCGCCGTCCCATCTCGTCACCCAAGGCCTGCAAGCCACTCAGCGGGCGAATCATTACTTCAAACTCGATGATCTGCCCTTGTTCGTTGAAGCGAATCAGGTCGATGCCCTTGAGTTGTTTGTCACCGACCCGGGCGCTGAACTCTAGGACTACGCTGTTGCCATCCGCTGTCGCCAGCTCGCGGTGGTAGACAAAATCTTCAAAGACCTTGAACACAGTATTGAGAATCATCGACACCACCGGCGCGCCGGGGTAGGGCGTGTGGGCCATGGGTGAGCGGAACACGGCGTCCGGAGCCAGCAGTTCGGGCAGGGCCTTCAAGTCGGCGGCAGCCAGCATGGCGTGCCAGCGTTGCAGCGTGTGGGCGGCCTCGGCGGACAATTTCAAATCGTCGGACATGTTCTGCACCTGTTCTTATGATTGGAAGGGCGTTGCACCCGACCAACCTTAAGAGCAGCACCGAGGCGGGATCAATGATCCAAATTGACAGTTATATGCCTTGAATAAACAGCGCTGCGTGTGACCATATTGGCTGAATAAAACCACTTGCTGTCCCGATTCCGGCTGCATCGGGCCAGGCTTGCCCAAGGCAGGTGCGGGTTTTGTATCGCCGATGCGCCAAGACGGTGCATTGAACTCACTTGAACTTTGTACAACAGCGCTTCTTCTAAATGGATTAAACCCCACGAGACTGCTGCTTGTGCCCAGAATAATTTTTCCGCAAACCCCGGAATCAGTCCTCACCGAGCAGGCGGCCAAGATATTTGGCTCGCCCAAGGACCGCCTGGATTTTTACCGACGAGAGATCCAGTACGAAACCACCATTCTCGCCAACCGCACTGACGCCTATCTAACGGCGCAGTCGTTCCTGGTGATCGCCTTTGTGTCTTGCATGAGCAACCTCAACCCGGAGTGGGGCAAGCTGTTCACTCTGGTGGTGCCGGCGTTCCTGGCGTTGCTGGGGGTACTCAGCTCATTGAATGCCTGGCCCGGCATTCGTGCGGCCTACGACATCATTGACCACTGGCACTTCAAGCAAAGCGAACTGCTGCGCAGCGAACCGGTGATGGGGCTGTCCTATGACGAATCGCCGCTGTTTTGCGAGACGGAGTCGTCCCACAAGGGCTATCGCAAGGCCTTGCTGTTTTCGGTGCGCACGCCCTGGCTGTTCATGGTGTTCTGGATGCTGCTGGGGGCTTTTGCGTTCTACATCCAGGTGGACAATCCCGGCTCCTGACCACTGATCAGTCGTGGTCAACTTGAATGAACTTCATTGCCCCTGGCAGACCCTTAACGTTAAGCACATGTGTTTGTGAGTGATCTGTAAGAGGTAGCTATGAACGATCAGTCCGAAACCCCGCTCTACGGTGAAGACCCGCAAGTGAGTGGCAGAAACGATCCTGCCATTGACGGTGGCTTGAACGAAGCGCCGGCTTCTGAATCGACGACCAAAGCGCCCAAGGACCCGCAACCCGCCAGTGATCCTGTGGCCAAGGACAATGAGTTCAGCCCGGACTTCAAGTCCGAGCAGGAGCCCAAGCCCGAGACCGACGCTGATATTGACACCCCGGGCGGCTAGAGGAAAAAACCATGTCATGTGAAACCGAAGAACCCATCAACGACCCTGGCAACGAAGATCCAGGCTCCCTGATGGATGATGCTCAAGTACCCCTCATTGACCCGGCTGACGCGGCGGATGCAGGTAATGCCGAGCGTCAAGACTGACGATGGAGTCGCCTCACCACAACGACCTGTTTTAGCTGTAAACGACACCTGTGAAATTTACCGTTGAACGAGTGTTCAGTTTCAATTATGTTGGCTGCACCCCCCGGCTGGCGACAGCCGGGCTTGCGCTTTTTCTGATTGAACGAGAGGCACTGGCATGCGGTTTTCACCCTTTGTTGAGCGAATTGCAGGGCAGGGCGTGGCAGCCTGGGATATCCACCATGCAGCCTTCCAGGCAAGCAGCAAAGGCGAAGACATCATTATCCTCAGCGTCGGCGACCCGGATTTTTCCACGCCGGCCTTTATCACAGACACCGCCATTAACGCCCTGCGCCAGGGTGATACCCACTACACCGAAATTCCCGGCCGCCCGGCACTGCGGGACGCCATCGCCGCCCGCTACAGCCAATCCCTCGCACGGCCTGTGAGCGCTGAAAACGTCATCACCGTCGCCGGGGCGCAAAACGCCTTGTTTGTCACCTCCCTGTGCCTGTTGCAGCCTGGTGATGAAGTGGTCGTCCTTGACCCGATGTACGTCACCTACGAGGCCACCCTCAAGGCCAGCGGCGCGACACTGGTGCGGGTGCCATGCTCGGCCGAGTCAGGCTTTCGCCTCGATGCCCAATTGCTGGCCGCCGCAATAACCCCGCGTACTCGGGCGATCTTTTTCTCCAACCCCAATAACCCCACCGGTGTAGTCCTCAACCGCGACGAACTGCAATCCATTGCTGATCTGGCGATCAAACATGACCTGTGGGTGGTGGTGGACGAGGTTTACGAAAGCCTGGTGTTCGAGGGCGAGTACCACAGCCTCGCCGCCGTAAAGGGCATGGCCGAGCGTTGCATTGTGATTGGCAGCCTGTCCAAGTCCCACGCCATGACCGGCTGGCGCATCGGCTGGATAATCGCCGAACCGACCATGGTCGCCCACGCCGAAACCCTGGTGCTGAGCATGTTCTACGGCTTGCCGGGCTTTGTCATGGAAGCGGCCACTGCGGCGGTGTTGGCCCACGACGAAGTGACCGGTGGCATGCGCGAAATCTACCTTCGTCGTCGTGACCTAGTGGTGGCCGGGCTCAGCGGTTGCCCAGGCATCAAGGTGCAGACACCACAGGCCGGGATGTTTGTGCTGGTAGATGTGCGCGACACCGGCCTCAGCTCCCTGGATTTTGCCTGGCGGCTGTTCCGTGAAGCGGGGGTATCGGTGCTGGATGCCGCCGCGTTCGGCGAACCGGCCCAGGGCTTTGTGCGGCTGTCGTTCACCCTGGGTGAAGTGCGCTTGGCCGAGGCCTGCGTGCGCATCTCTGGCTTTGTTGCCAAGTTGGCGCAAGAGCCGCGCGTGGTCCCGGTTGCCAGGATCATTACCGTGCAGCCCGCCGAAGCCAAAAAGATGATCGAGGTGCTCAACCTGCACAAACGCTTCGGCAATATCGAGGTGCTCAAGGGCATTTCCCTGACCGCCCACGAAGGCGAGGTGATCTCGCTGATCGGCGCCAGCGGTTCGGGTAAAAGCACCTTGCTGCGCTGCATCAACATGCTTGAAGTGCCGGACCAGGGCAGCATCCACGTCGATGGCGAAAGCATCAAACTCAATTACGGGCGTCCCGGCGCGCCGCTGGTGGCCGACGCCAAACAACTGGTGCGGATTCGCTCGACCCTGGGCATGGTGTTCCAGAACTTCAACCTGTGGCCCCATCGCACGGTGCTGGAAAATCTCATCGAAGCACCGACCCAGGTCCTGCGCGAAAGCCGCGCCGAGACTATCGAACGCGCCGAAGCCTTGCTCGACCGCGTGGGCCTGGCGGCCAAGCGCAACGAGTACCCGGCCTTTCTCTCCGGTGGCCAGCAACAGCGGGTAGCTATTGCCCGCGCCCTGGCCATACGCCCCAAAGTCATGCTGTTCGACGAACCCACCTCGGCCCTCGACCCGGAACTGGTGGGTGAAGTGCTGCGGGTGATTCGATCGCTCGCAGAGGAGGGCCGCACCATGATCCTGGTCACCCATGAAATGGCCTTCGCCCGGGATGTTTCCAGCAAAGTTGCTTTTCTGCACCAAGGCTTGATCGAGGAAACCGGCACGCCGGACTCGGTGTTTATCGACCCACGCAGTGAGCGTTGCCGGCAGTTCGTCAATGCGCATCAAACTCGCTAACTCCATAATAAGACGGGGCAAGATCATGCAATCCAATCGACTGGCAAAGTGGTTGAGCAGTGCGGTGTTGATGCTGGCGGCAGGTACGCTGCTGGCGGCGGAAAAACCCATCGTGTTTGCAGTGGCGGCGGAACCCTATCCACCGTTCACCGTCAAGGGCGGCAACGGGCAATGGTCAGGCTTTGAGGTGGACCTGATCCATAAACTCTGCACAGGCATGAACGCGCAATGCCAGATCAAAGAAGTGGCCTGGGACGGCATTATTCCGTCGCTGCTGGCCAAGAAGATCGACGTGATTTTCTCCTCGATGTCCATCACCGATGAGCGTGAAAAACAGATCGCTTTCAGTCGCGCCTATTACGACTCGTTGCTGGGCGTCGCCGGGCCCAAGGGCAGCGAAGTGGAAATCTCCCCGGCGGGCCTCAAGGGCAAGCTGATCGGTGTGCAGATATCCACGGTCAGCGCCAACTACCTGAAGAAGTACTACGAAAACATCGCCGAGCTTAAGTACTACGACACTCAGGAATCCGCCAACGCCGACCTGATTGCTGGGCGCATTGACTACATGATGGCCGACGACACTGCCATCGCCATGATGGTTAAAACCCCTGAAGCCAAGGACCTGGCCCATATTGCCAGCGTGCCCTATGACCCGATTATCGGCCGTGGCGTCGGTGCCGGCCTGCGCAAGGAGGACACCGAACTCAAAGCCAGGCTGGACAAGGCCATAGGCGAATTGCTGGTGAGCAAGGACTACGCCGACCTGTCTCAACAGTATTTCGGCTTGTCCGTCAGCCCGTGCAAAAGGGCCGACACCGAGGCGTTCGAGAGCAAAGTCTGCGACAGCCCCTACGCCAAGTAAGGAGGCCTGAAATGCCGGCGATGTTCGATCTACTCGGCTTCAGCGAACAGGGTTGGGGCCATGCGCTGCTGAAAGGGTTATGGATGACCCTGCAGATCTCGGCCGGGTCCTTTGTGGTCGGGCTGCTGATCGGCCTGGTGGTGGCCTGCGCCAAGCTCAGTGCGCCCCGGCCGATTGCCCTGGTAATGCGCGGCTATACCACCGTATTTCGCGCGGTGCCTGAGTTGCTGCTGATCCTGCTGCTGTATTACGCAGGCTCCATGGGCCTCAACGCGCTGATGCTATGGATGGGATTTGAGCAGGTCAATATCAGCGGGCCGCTGGTGGCGATTCTGGTGCTGGGGCTGGTGCAGGGCGCGTATGCCTCGGAGATCTTCCGGGCGGCGATCCTGGCCATTCCCCACGGCCAGATTGAAGCGGCGCGAGCCTTTGGCTTGAGCGGCTTTGGCCTGTTCCGCCGGGTGACGTTGCCGATCATGGCGCCTTACGCCTTGGCGGGCATGTCTAACCTGTGGATCAACCTGATCAAGGACAGCGCGCTGATCAGCGTGGTCGGCACCAACGAGTTGCTGTACACCGCCAAGCAGGCGGCGGGTTCGACCCGGCACTACCTGTTGTTCTACCTCACGGCCGCTGCCTTGTATTACCTGGTGACTCTGGCCTCCAACTACCTGTCCGGGCGCCTGGAGCGACGTATTCGTCGCTGGATGCCTGTGGTCGAGTGAACAGCTTATGCCTGAGTGGATATTTTATTACGCAGGACTGATCGGCAAAGGCTTGCAAACGACCCTGTCGCTGTTGGCGATCTCGGCCGTGCTGGGTTTTACCCTGGCGGTGCTGGTGGCGTTGGCGCGGTTGTCGCGGCGCAAGTGGCTGGCCCGTTGCGCCATGGCCTACACCAGTGTGCTGCGGGGCACGCCGCTGCTGATTCAGATCTACATTTTCTACTATGGCCTGGGCAGCCTGTTCGCCCAGTTTCCGATGGTGCGCGGCAGCTTTCTGTGGCCGTTCCTGCGCGATGGTTACTGGTACATCGTCTTTGCCCTGGTGCTGTCGGTGGGTGCCTATGTCGGCGAAGTGATTCGCGGCGGCCTGCTGGCGGTGCCCAAGGGTGAAATGGAAGCGGCCTCGGCGTTTGGCATGACCCCACGCCAAGCGCTGCTGCGGGTGCGTTTGCCACGGGCGATGCGCCTGCTGTTGCCGACCCTGGCGGGGGAGACGGTGATGCTGCTCAAGTCCACCGCCCTGGCCTCGACCATTGCCGTGGTCGACCTGCTGGGTGCGGCCAACGTGGTGCGTGCGCAAACCTTGCAAATCTACCAGCCGCTGCTGTTGGTGGCTGGTGTCTACCTGTGCCTGACCTTTTTGATCGAAGGGGTGTATGCCATTGCCGAGCGGCGTGGCACGCCGTTGCGCAGGTCCGTCGGATGAAAAACGATCGCTCCCTGCAAGGCATCGCCCTGTGCTCGTTGGCTTACGCTTTTCTGGCCTTGCAGGACGCGGTGATCAAATGGCTGGTGGCCGACTATTCGGTGTTCACCATTCTGTTCTGGCGCAGCCTGGTGGTGGTCGCCGCGTGCGTGATCGCCGGTCGTCTGGGCCTGTTGCGCCGGGCCTGGCACTCGGTCAGCCGCAAGCTGCTGATCATTCGTGGGTTGCTGTCGTTGTTGGCCTGGTTGCTGTACTACACCGCCGCCCGTGACCTGACCCTGGCAGAAATGACCACGCTGTATTTTTCTGCGCCAATCATGGTTACGTTGCTGGCGGCGTTGATCCTCAAGGAGCGTGCCAGTCGCGGCCAGTGGATCGCACTGATCATTGGATTTGTCGGCGTGGTAATCGCCTGTCGGCCCAGTAGCATGGTCGACCCGGTGCCGATTGCCCTGACGTTGGCGGCGGCGTTGTGTTGGGCCTTTACCTACATCCAGTTGCGGCAGGTAGACGACAGTACCTCGGTGTTGGAGCAGATGCTGATCACCAACGTGGTGTTTGTGATGTGCATGGCGGTGACTTTGCCCTGGACCCATACGCCCTCACCGACGCCAGCGTGGCTGGGCATGTTGGCGTCGGGCCTGGTGGGCGGCATCGGCCAGTTCCTGCTGTTTGCCAGCTTTCGCCGGGCTACGGCGACGTTGCTGGCGCCGTTCGAGTACACCGGGCTGATCTGGGCGTTCCTGTTGTCCAGCCTGATCTGGGGCACGTTGATGGACGTGTCGCTGATCATCGGCGCCGCACTGATCGCCGTCAGCGGCACGCTGGCCATGCTCAGCGCCCGGCCTCCGGTGTCACAGGATGTGGTCGGCGCCGAATGCTCCGTGACCCAGCCCCTGTACCCGGCAGAGACCGATGTGCAACCCGTTGGCGAGGAAACCCAGAGATGACAACAGACCTTTCATGGCATGTCCCCGGCGACTCAGGAAACACGCTGCACATCGGCGCCTGGCGCATTGAAGGCGACGGCAGCGGCCCCAGGGTGCACCTGCAAGCCGGCGTGCATGCCGATGAAATCGCCGGGATGCTGGTGCTGCATCAACTGCTGCCCAGGTTGCAGGCGTGTGCGGATCAGGGCCGGCTCAAGGGCAGCGTTACCGTGGTGCCCCAGGCCAATCCGTTCGGCATCGGCCAGTTTCGCCAGGGGCGGCAGCTGGGGCGGTTTCATGAGGCCACCGGGCAGAATTTCAACCGTGGGTTCGATCACTCCCTGGCCCTGGATCGACCCGCCAGCAACCTGGCCCAATGGCAAAAAAGCCTGGTGCAACTGGCCGCCGAGGCTGAGTTGGTGCTAGACCTGCACACCGATGATGAAGCCGTGCCGTACCTCTACATCCACCGCAGTTTCTGGCCTCAAGGCCAGGCATTGGCGGCTGCGCTGAAAGTGGATCTGGCCATTCTCTGGGATGACGGCGGCGATGGTTCATTTGAAGAAACCATTATTGCCCATGCAGGCCCACGACTGGCAGCGACCATCGAGCTGCGAGGGCAGGGCGATGTCAGTGATCAACTGGCCCAACAGGATGGCGACGGGATTTGGGCCTGGCTCTGTGCAAGCGGCGTGATCGACGAGCCTGCGGTAATCGGCGATTGGCAGGGCCAGGCGGTGGATATGGGCTGTATGGAAACGATCCTAGCGCCGTGTCCCGGAGTATTGGTATTTGAAAAAGGCCTGGGCGATGAGGTCGAGGAAGGCCAGCGTTTTGCCAGGATTATCGGGCGACCGGGGCAACCCGATTCCGAGGTGGTGCTGCGAGCCGCACAAACCGGGCGCATGGTGACCCGGCACCGGGAGCGGTTGGTGGCCCAGGGCTCGGTGGTGGCCAAGTTTACCGGCAGCAGGGTTTCAGAGAGCTGGAGTGGCGGGGTGTTGGACCCCTAGGTATAGCTATCTACTTGTCCCAACGGCGGCAACCGCCGTTTCACCGGGGTTTTCTTGACGATGGCGGTGTTTGTCTCGGCATAGACATTGAGCCGGTCAAGGAGTGTGTCCAGTTGATCCATGGTGCGTACATGCAGCCGGGCGATAAAGCAGTCTTCACCGGTCACCTTGTCGCACTCGGTGAACTGCGCGATTGCCTGGATTTGCCGTTCCACTTCCTGCAAGCGTCCGGGCAGGGGGCGAATGCGCACGATGGCCTGTAGCAGATAGCCGAAGTGTTTGGGGTCGATGTCCACCGTGTAGCCTTTGAGTACGCCGCGTTCTTCCAGCCGTCGCAGCCGTTCGCCGACGCTGGGGGAGGACAGCCCAGTGATCCCGGCCAGAGCCTTGAGGGAGCGCCGAGAGTCTTCCATCAAGGCGGCGATCAGTTGTTGGTCGATGAGGTCTATCACGGTTTTCTCCTGAAGTGGTTTGTCGAGTTTGCCTAATAAGAATAGGTAGAAATGGTTTTTCGCCTTTTTTAGGTTCTGGAGCAGGTGACGTTCAGCTTGCCATAATTGAGCCTCACTTGAGGAGCAGAGTCATGGACAAATCCATACGTCGCGGGTCGTGGGAAATGGTTGGTGCCATGCTGATTTCCGGCACTATCGGCTGGTTCGTACTGGCGGCAGGCGTGCCGGTGATCGAGGTGGTGTTCTGGCGCTGTGTGATCGGCGCCTTGACCCTGGTGGCGGTCTGCGGGCTGCTGGGTTATCTGCGTCTTGACCTGCTGAGCTACTCGACACTCGCGTTGGCCATGCTCAGCGGAGTGGCCATCGTCGGCAATTGGTTGCTGCTGTTTGCCTCCTACGCCAAGGCTTCAATTGCCATCAGTACGGCGGTCTATAACGTCCAGCCCTTTATACTGGTGATGCTTGCAGCGGTGTTCCTGGGTGAAAAAATCACCGTGCCGAAGCTGGCCTGGCTGGGCGTGGCATTCCTGGGGATGTTGGCGATCGTCACCGCTCATGGGGACCAGCAGAACAATGGCGAGGACTACCTGGTCGGCGTGGCGTTGGCGATAGGCGCTGCGTTTCTGTATGCAGTTGCGGCGCTGATTATCAAACGCCTGAAGGATGTTCCGCCGCATCTGATGGCCTTGATTCAAGTGACCACTGGGGCTTTGCTGTTGGCGCCATTGATGCAGTGGCAGAGCGTGTCCGCTTCACTGGACTCCTGGGCGGCATTGCTGACACTGGGCGTGGTGCATACCGGTTTGATGTACGTGTTGCTCTATGGAGCGATCCAGAAGTTGCCCACCGCACTCACCGGTGCGCTGTCCTTTATCTACCCCATCGCCGCGATTTTTGTCGACTGGATCGCCTTTGGCCATCGTTTGGGATGGACGCAATGGCTTGGCGTGGCCGCGATTCTGTTGGCCGCGGCGGGGTTGCAGCGGGGCTGGTGGTGGCGGTCCAACGTTGCGCTGCAACTGTGAAAATGGGCGAGCACGGCACCGTGGCGGTGTGCTCGCCTTCTTGCTCAGTGTGGAGCGCGAGGGATGGTCTTGAGCAGGTCGGCAGGGCTGATATGGCCGACGACCTGTTGCACGCTGCTGCCCGGTAGCGGCAGGCCAAGGATATGCCCCTTGATCTTGCCCATCACGTGCATCTCGCACGGCTTGCAGTCGAACTTCAGTGTCAGCACCTCATCACCATGCACCAACTGCATTGGCGCGACTTTGGTGCGCACGCCGGTAACGCCTTTGGCCTGCTTGGGGCAGAGGTTGAACGAGAAGCGCAGGCAATGCTTGGTGATCATCACCGGCACCTCACCGGTTTCCTCGTGGGCCTCGTAGGCTGCGTCGATCAGTTTGACGCCGTGACGGTGATAGAAATCGCGGGCCTTCTGGTTGTAGACGTTGGCGAGAAACGACAGGTGCGCCTCCGGGTACACCGGTGGTGGCGTGGCCTCGGCTTTGCGCCCGCCCCGAGGGTGAGCGTTGATACGGGCAGCCGTCAGCGCTTCGATGACTTCACGGCGCAAGGCCTTGAGCTGCGAGTTGGGAATGAACCAGGCCTGCGGTGCATCCAGCTCGATGGCGGTGGCGTGGTACTGGGTTGTACCCAGTTGGCCAAGCAGGTCGTGCAGTTGCTCCAGCGCCTGTTCCGGTTTGTTGGCAATACCAAATGGGCCGGGTAGGGTGACGCTGGCGCTGATGCCTTCTTCGCTGGTGGCTATCAGTTCCAGGCGGTCTTCACGCAAGCGAGCGACCCAGCAAAGCCCGATCCGGCGCTCAGCAGACGTCTTGAGCAGGGCCTGCTGCCAGTTATGGTCCAGGTTGCGGTTCAACGGGTGGTTGGGTTTGAGGTTGTACAGCCCGCCCGGCATCTCGTTGGGTTCGACGCGATAGCGGTAGCGCTTGGCGCCGTCTTCTTCAAACTCACCCTTGGCCTCGGCGATGTTGGCGCGAAAGCCGACGACTTCACGCTTGACCAGCACATTGAGGCCATCGCCATTGGACAGTGGCTCGTGGGTAATTACCTGCAGGTCACGCTTGCCGACTTTTTCCACCACACCCACCGGCAGCCCCGTGAAGGTTGGGGTGTCGAAGGCGCCGATGTCGATCTTGCGATCGCTGACGAAGTAGTCGGTGCTGCCACGGTGGAAGGTCTTTTCCGGATCGGGCACGAAGAAGTGCGCGGTACGGCCGCTGGAAGCGCGGGCCAGGTCCGGGCGGTCTTCAAGGATTTCGTCCAGGCGCTGGCGGTAATAGGCGGTGATGTTCTTCACATAACCCATGTCCTTGTAGCGACCCTCGATCTTGAACGAGCGCACGCCGGCATCTACCAGGTCGCGCAGGTTGGCGCTCTGGTTGTTGTCTTTCATCGACAGCAGGTGTTTTTCAAAGGCAACCACACGACCCTGGTCATCCTTGAGGGTGTAAGGCAGACGGCACGCCTGGGAGCAATCGCCACGGTTGGCACTGCGCCCGTTCTGCGCGTGGGAGATATTGCACTGACCGGAGAACGCCACACACAGCGCGCCGTGGATGAAAAATTCGACCGCCGCATCAGTCTCGCTGGCGATGGCGCGGATCTCTTGAAGATTCAGCTCGCGAGCCAGTACCAGTTGGGAGAACCCCGCCTGGTCGAGAAACTTCGCCCGCGCCAGGGTGCGGATGTCGGTCTGGGTGCTGGCGTGCAGCTCGATGGGAGGGATGTCGAGCTCCATCACGCCCAGATCCTGGACGATCAACGCGTCAACGCCGGCATCGTACAACTGGTGGATCAGCTTGCGTGCCGGCTCCAGCTCGTTGTCGTGCAGGATCGTATTGAGGGTGGTGAATACCCGCGCGTGGTAACGACGGGCGAACTCCACCAACTGGGCGATATCGCTTACGTCGTTGCTGGCGTTATGGCGAGCGCCGAAACTTGGGCCACCGATGTACACGGCATCGGCGCCATGCAGGATGGCTTCGCGAGCAATGGCCACGTCGCGGGCAGGGCTGAGCAGCTCCAGGTGATGCTTGGGTAAGGACATATTTTTTAGTCAGGCTTGTCACGGTCGAGGGACGCATTGTAGCCGTGAAATGCCTGACCGACATCTCACATCAGGCCTTGGCCGCCATCGCGGTGACTTCCACACGCATTCCTTTGACTGCCAGTGCTGCAACGCCAATTGCGGCGCGGACCGGCCAGGGTTTGGCGAAGAAGCGTTTGTAGACTTCATTGAAGGCGGCGCGGTCGGCCATGTCAGTAAGGTAGATGGTCAGGTGCATGACCCGGTCGATGGAGCTGCCGGCGCGCTCAAGAGCAACCTTGAGGGCTTGCAGGGTGCATTCGCTTTGCAGGGTGATGTCACCCAGTTCCAGGCTACCGTCGGCGCGGGTGGGGATCTGCGTGGAGACCAGAATGCCGTTGAAACCGATGACGTCGCTGGAAATGGAATCGGCGTCAGGGTCGGGGGTGAAGCTGAGGTCGTGGTTTGCCATTGGGATCTCTGTGGGAGAAAGCGAGGGGGCAGAGTATCAACCGAGCGCAGGACTGACGGCAAGGCTGGGCGAAGGGCCCGCGACCCTGGGGCGGAGCCAAAGGTTGCGGACCTGGGCCCACGAAACAAATTACACCCTCCACATTACCCAAAGGGCTTGACCTTCCCACCTCGGGAAGCTTTAGGCTTTCTTCAACAGCAACATTCAAGGGGTAGTTCAATGGCTTCCGTTTCCCACCCACAAGGCTCCAATCCATCCAAGTCCCTGGACACTCGTCTGAGCCTGCCGGTGGAAGGAATGACATGCGCATCGTGCGTCGGCCGTGTCGAACGCGCGCTCAAAGCAGTCCCTGGTGTGCAAACGGCCGCAGTCAACCTTGCCACCGAGCGCGCCGACATCACCTTCACCGGCATGGCCGACCCGCAGGCGGCTGTCCGCGCCATTGAGAGCGCCGGCTACTCTGTGCGTGAAGAGACCACTGAGCTTGCGATCGAAGACATGACCTGCGCGTCATGTGTGGGTCGGGTTGAGAAGGCGCTCGCCAAAGTCCCGGGCGTGCTTGAAGCCAATGTCAACCTGGCGACCGAGCGTGCGCGGGTGCGCCACCTTGCCGGAGTTGTCTCCACGGCCGACCTTGAAGCGGCGGTCAAACAGGCCGGTTACAAGGCCCGCCGCTTGTCCGCCGAAACGGCAAATGCGAGCGATCAGGACGCCGAGCGTCGTGACAGCGAGGCGCGGGCGCTGCAGCGCTCCATGTTGATTGCAGCCATCCTCACCTTGCCAGTCTTCATCCTTGAGATGGGCTCGCACCTTATTCCCGCCATGCATCATTGGGTGATGGCGGTTATGGGGCAGCAGACGAACTGGTATGTACAGTTTGCGTTCACCACCCTTGTCCTGTTCGGTCCGGGTCTGCGTTTCTTGCGCAAGGGCGTGCCGGCATTGCTGCGCGGTGCTCCCGACATGAACTCGCTGGTCTCGGTCGGCACGGCGGCGGCTTATGGCTACTCGATCGTCGCAACCTTTATCCCCGAAGTGCTACCGCAGGGCACCGCCAACGTCTATTTTGAAGCCGCCGCGGTCATTGTTACCTTGATCCTGCTCGGCCGCACGCTGGAGGCGCGCGCCAAGGGGCGCACCTCGCAGGCGATCAAGCGGCTCGTTGGCCTTCAGGCCAAGACCGCGCGCGTTGAGCGCAACGGCGAGGCTGTCGAGGTTGCGCTTGATCAGGTGACAACCGGTGACATCGTGCAGGTTCGTCCGGGCGAGAAAGTTGCAGTCGACGGCGAGGTCGTCGAGGGCGCCTCTTATGTTGACGAGAGCATGATCAGCGGCGAGCCCGTGCCCGTGTCGAAAGGGGTAGGCGCCGAAGTCATCGGTGGCACGATCAACAAGACGGGCGCTTTCAGCTTTCGCGTCACCAAGATCGGCGCGAATACGGTGCTCGCGCAGATCATCCGCCTGGTCGAGCAAGCGCAGGGTTCCAAGCTGCCTATCCAGGGGCTGGTCGACAAGGTGACCATGTGGTTTGTGCCGGCGGTGATGGCGGCGGCCACGGTGACCTTCCTGGTCTGGCTGATCTTCGGTCCGGCCCCGGCGCTGACCTTCGCGCTGGTTAATGCGGTCGCGGTTCTTATTATTGCCTGCCCGTGCGCCATGGGGCTGGCTACGCCAACCTCGATCATGGTCGGTACAGGCCGCGCGGCCGAGCTGGGCGTGCTCTTTCGCAAGGGCGAAGCCCTGCAGGCGCTGCGCGATGTGAGCGTTATCGCGCTCGACAAGACCGGCACGCTGACCAAAGGGCGTCCCGAGTTGACCGACCTGGTTCCCGCCGAAGGTTTTGGATACAACGACGTGCTGGCGCTCGTTGCGGCGGTCGAGACCCGCTCCGAGCACCCGATCGCCGAAGCCATCGTCATGGCCGCAAAGCAGCGGGACATCACCCTTGCACCCATCGAGAGCTTCGATGCAATACCGGGCTACGGTGTGTCGGCCAAGGTCGCCGGCCGAACCGTTGCCGTCGGCGCGGATCGCTTTATGACGCAGCTCGGTCTTGATGTGGCAAGCTTTCTGTCGACGGCCCAGCGCCTCGGCGAGCAAGGTAAAAGCCCGCTCTATGCCGCGATCGATGGCCGGTTGGCGGCGGTGATCGCAGTCGCCGATCCGATCAGGGAGACGACGCCCGAGGCGATCAGGGCGCTGCACGCGCTCGGACTCAAGGTCGTGATGATCACCGGCGACAATGCGGCTACAGCCACGGCGATCGCCAAGCAGCTGGGCATCGATGAAGTCGCGGCCGAGGTGTTGCCCGACGGCAAGGTCACGGCGCTGAAGAAGTTCCGGATCAATGGCGCGAAGGTCGCCTTCGTGGGCGACGGCATCAACGACGCCCCGGCGCTCGCCGAAGCCGACGTCGGGCTCGCCATCGGCACGGGAACCGATGTGGCGATCGAGGCGGCTGACGTGGTGCTGATGTCGGGCGACCTGCGTGGCGTGCCGAATGCCATCGCGCTCAGCCATGCGACGATCCGCAACATCAAGCAGAACCTGTTCTGGGCCTTCGCCTACAACGCCGTGCTGATCCCGGTCGCGGCGGGCGCGCTCTACCCGGTGAACGGCACGTTGCTTTCGCCGATCTTCGCCGCGGCCGCGATGGCGCTCTCCAGTATCTTCGTGCTCGGCAATGCGTTGCGGCTCAAGCGCTTTCGGGCGCCTATGACGGTCGAGTCCCGCAACGACGACCTTCGGATCACATGACGCCCTCGGGGCCGTTTCCACAAGGCTCCCTGCGACCGGCCCGCGTTGCTCGACTCAGACCCTGAGCCAGGTTCTGAGTCAGACAGTCACCACAACCTTTCCGATCTGTCCGTTCGATTCTAGAAAACGGTGGGCTGCTTGAATTTGATCGAGAGGAAACGTCCTGGCGATCAAAGGCGACAGTTCTCCTGAACTCAGCCCTTCAAGAATGAAGGCTTTGGCGCGTTCCAATACCGCGTCATCAGTAACAACTTCGGTATAGAGAAACCCCTTGAGGGTGAGGCTTTTGCCCAGCACGGTGAACAACGGGAAGGGTGTCGGCTCAGCGCTGAGCGCACCGTACTCAAGCAAAATTCCGCCACGAGCCATACTTTGTGTAAGCGCTTCGAAAGAGGGGCCTCCAATGGGATCAAACACCACACGAGCACCAAGACCTTCGGTGAGTTTCAGCACTTCGTCAGCCAAGTCCTGTTCCTCGCTGGCAATCACATGATCCGCACCGGCCTCGATCAAGGCTTGGCGCTTGGCGCTGGTACGTGTCACTGCAATGCTGGTAGCACCCACCTTGCGCGCGAGTTGGATGGCTGCCAAGCCGACGCTACTTGAAGCGGCAGTCACGATAATGAAATCGCCCTTGGTGAGCTTTGCCTGTTCTATCAATGCGCCATAAGCCGTTACGTATTGCATCCAGACTGCAGCAGCCTGCTCGAAGGACAGCGATGGCGGGTGCTTGACGGTGAGCCTTGCTGGAATGTTTGCCACTTCTGCATAGGTACCCCAGCGTGCAATATCGAGCGGGGGAATCAGGCTGACTACGTCGCCGGCCTTGAAGTTTTTAACATCACTGCCCACGGCTCGCACGATGCCAGAGGCTTCGTAACCCAAGCGACTTGGAAAATTGGCCTCTTGAAGGTAGGCATGATTGCGGAACATCACTTCTGCGCGATTTAAGCCAATAGCTTTGACATCAATCTGAACTTCGTCGGCTGCAGGTGCCGGTACGGGTACTTCCTCCAGCGTCAGGACGCTGGCGTCGCCATAAGTGTGAATACGGACAGTACGAGCCATGTGGTTTCTCCCAATGAAAGGTTCAAAGCCGAATGCCCACGCATTTGGCTGACGGTTTTACAAGTCCAGGCCTTCAACAATTTAGACTCAGTCAGCGCCACGCGGGTTATCAATCACGAATTTCCAGGTGCCATCTGGCTGCCGGCGAACGACCTCTACGTTCTTGCCCTCAACCTTCAACGGGTTGCCTTGGGGGTCCCTGGCAATCGCTGACCAGCTACCACGCAACAGAGCAAGATCCTGTTCAGCATTGAGAAAGGTCGTGAGCTCAGAGGTGAACGTGGGCTCTTCCAGGTCCATCCAACCTCGCAAGGTTTCACGAATCGCAGCCTGGCCTACCACGGCTTCGCCGGAGTCGATGATGAAGGTTGCGTTGTCTTCATAGAGAGCAACAGCAGCTTCGAGATCCTTGTCTCTGATAGCTTGGAAGATGAGCAGATCGCAGTCTTCAGGTTTAAGCGCGGCCATGATTTTGCCCTAAGTGTTGATGAGCTGAGAGCGCTTGTCTTGGTGACAGGCGAGGATATGCAAGCGCTCTAAATTAGGGATTGGGGCCGTCGAAATAAATGGTTAGGATGGCTCCACACTCCAAACAGAAAGTTTCCAATGGATCGCTTCACCACGATGGCAACGTTCGTCAAAGCTGTGGAACTGGGCTCGTTCAGTGCTGCGGCGGATGACCTGAATCTGTCCCCTCAGTTAGTGGGCAAGCAGGTCAAGGCTCTTGAGCAGCACCTGGGTGTACGGCTGCTGACCCGCACGACTCGCAAACAAAGCCTGACTGACTTTGGCCAGCAATTTTACGAACGTGCCAAGGTCATTTTGGCCGAAGTTGAAGAGGCTGAAGGTCTGGCAGCTGAGACTCGCGCGGTCCCAAGTGGCAGGTTGCGCATAAATGCTTCAGTTGCTTTTGGAGAGCGAACGCTGGCGCCACGCTTGCTGGAGTACATGGCCAAGTACCCTGGCGTATCGGTAAACCTCACGCTTTCCAACCGACTGGCTGATCTGGTTGATGAAGGTTACGACGTAGTGTTTCGCATCGGCGAACTGGGCGACAGCGGACTCAAGGCGCGCTACCTGGGGCCGTACGAATTGATACTTTGTGCATCACCTCAGTACCTGGCTGCTCGTGGCCCCATTTCCTCCCCGTGGGATTTACAGCTACATGAGTGCTTGGGCTTTGCGTACTCAGATGGGCGTAACGAATGGAGTTTCGACGGGCCTGAGGGGCGTGTCGATGTGCCTATTACCAGCCGACTCATGGTCAATCAAAGTGAACCGTTACTGCGTGCTGCGCTGGCGGGATTTGGATTGATACTTCAGCCCTCGGAACTGGTCGAGGAGGCATTGACTCAAGGCACGCTCATACGAGTGCTCACCGACTATCGAACACCATCACCACCGATCAACATGTTGTACGCCCCTGATCGGCGCATCACACCAAAGCTGCGCAGTTTCCTGGATTTTTGTGTAGAGGCATTTGGTCGATAAGGTGTGCGGTTGCACCCTGCAGGTCTTGCACCTCCAATGAAGTGCCGCTTATCCAGCACTTTTCGCCAGCGAGCGCCCCTGACGTCCAGCAACTGAACCGCTGGCCAGCAATCCCAGTTCGAACAGCACCCACATTGGCACCGCCAGCATGGTCTGCGAGAACACGTCAGGAGGAGTCAGTAGCATGCCGACGACAAAGCAGCCGACGATCACGTACGGACGGCTCTTTCTCAGGGTCTGCACGTCTGTCACCTTGGCCCAGACCAAAAGGAAAGTGGCGATCGGGATCTGGAACGCCAGGCCGAACGCCAATAGCAGCGCAAGGATGAAGTCCAGGTACAGGCCGATGTCGGTCATCATTGCGACGCCGTCGGGCGTGACGCTGGTGAAGAAGCTGAACATCATCGGGAAGACCAGGAAAAACGCGAAGGCCATGCCGCCATAAAACAACATGATACTGGCGCTCAGCAGCCATGCGCCGATCCGCCGTTGCTGGCGATAAACCACCGGCGCGATCATGCCCCAGACCTGATGCAGCAGCGCTGGCATGCTGATAAACAAGGCAATCATCAAGGTCAGTTTGAGCGGTGCGAGGAATGGGGAGGTCACGCCGGTAGCGATCATTGTCGCGCCTTCGGGGAGATAGTCGCGCAGCGGATCGGAGACGAAGGTGTGGAGTGTCCAGGGGCTGCAAGTGCAGGGGTGTCGATGTGCGCCGCCACAGTGGGCTCAAGTTGGATGCCCTCACGCAGGCACTGTTCGAGTTGACGCAGTGGTTGGCTGTCGAACTCGGATTGGGCCAGGCAGGCAGTGATCAGAGCAGCCAGCAGGACACGAGAGGACAGTGTGAAACGAGCCATGGAGTCTCCATTTTATCGTTATGACTAGACTGGTATTGAGCTTAAAACTCGTCTCAGCGGTTTGGATAATCGTCAAGCGACAAAAACCATGCAAGGCATTCGACCCCGTTCTTTCCCTGGTCATGGATGTAGTTTCCCAGGCAGGGAAACTACTTGCACCAGAATGGGAGCGGGTAGAGGGGCAGGGCGACAAAAGGCGGCAGTGGCGAGCTTGCACGCGCCACGGGATCTTCAACGCATCTACGCGATAATGCCCTTCTCAGTCGCTTCCTTGATCCAGGATGGGAACTCTTCCATCAGCTTGTCGTAGAGTTCCTCTTCAGAGATATCGTTCAGGTCATCCAGTGCGAAGAAACCACAGTTATCAATGGCCCTTCCGGACATATCGTCTAACCGCTCAAGGATCCCGTAGTTCCGCCCTCCGACACCCACGAACTGCCAGAAGCAGGGAAGTGCGGCTGCCTCAGTAATCAACTTCGTTATAGCTCGGTCTTCATGGATCCCACCATCGCTGATGAATAGGACGTAGACGGGAGTCTTGTCGCTAGATTTGGCGTAGAAGTCGATCACCTGGCGAATAACCTTGGGTTCGTCATTGATCCGCTGGCCGACACCCCATTTTTTCCAGCCGCCATCCTCGCTGTTCACGTAGTCCGAGTAGTTGGCCATGCTCACTTCAGACAACTTGCAGGGCTTGGCCCCGAACGCCCAGCAGTCGAGCGCGCCATCGTCGTCGAATGCAACCGCCAGAGGCAGTAGTCGATTGATGACTTCTTGAACTTTTCCGCGGGAGTATTGGCCGTTCATCGAGCCACTGGCATCGAGCACCAGTGCCACGCGCGCTTTCAGCTCAGTGAGTTTGACCTTTTCCAGACTGATCTGCGCTTTCTTGGCCAGGCTCACCAAGAGGGGCGCACCTGCAGCAATTTTTTTCTCAAAAGAAATCTTGGAGGGTGAGGGTGGCGGGGCTTCTGATACCGGTGCTGGCGCAGTAGTTTGCTCAGCCACCTCGCCACCAAAGTGGCGAACCAGGGCATCCAGACCGTCATTGAAGCCTTGCAAGTTGGACTGGAGCCGCCACACACCGTCCTTTCGATAGATGTCGGCAACCATGATTGCCTTTTCCCCAGCGAAGTCTCCACCCGAGAAGTTGCACGTAGCGCGCTGATGACCATCAAACTGGTGAATTGCGAAGAAGCTGGCCGTGATGTCCTTCATCGCGCCATTGCCATCGATTGATGCCGTGAAAACCAAACGGTCAATGGTTGCGGGCAGCGTCCCAAGGTTCAATTTGAAATCGCCACCGCTCAGCAGGGTCACGCTATTACAGGGCGTAGCAGGCTGATTAAAAAAGATCATGTAACGGTCATCAGACAATTTGCCGCTGACATCAAGGCCGAAGCATACGAAGTCGATGACATTGGGGGACTTGATCGCGACGGACAGCGTCAGTTGGTCACCTTGGATGATGCTCGACAGGGGCAATCGTTGCCCTTGGGTAATCTGCATGCCACGTCCTTTTGATCGTCAATGAAAGGGATTTATCTTACAAGCTTGCTAAGAATTGATCATTGCCTGTGATCCCTGTTTTCAGGATAACGGGCAGTTGTTCATACCGCTGGGTAGGGCGTCGGATGTGCCCTTCAGCAACGCTCGCTCAAAGTCTATATAATGCGCGTCTGTTCGTGTCAGGGCCCTGCGGCTCTGATGCAGGACTTATCTTCCGGCCATTGCCGCCGGCCATTGCTGCAAGTACCGGCTCAACGTGCTAGCGCACGCTTTGCCTTAGACCTGGGACGCCCTTTGCGTTCCGTCTCTTGCCAGCCTTCACGATGACAACCCAGCGGACCGCTGTCCGATGCCACCTGCCTGTCAGGAACCCCGGGTTGTTTTGCGCCTGCCGATTTCGGTCTTTCATTACGTCTGTGATGACTGTGGCGCGCATAAAGGAGAAAGGAATGTTCCAACTTTCCACCCCCACCGTCTTGCTGCTTCTGTTCTGTTTCTATGGCTTGACCTTTTTAGTGTCGTTGCGCGTGGGTCGCAAGGATGAAAACGTCGATGGCTATATGGTTTCCAATAACTCAATTGGTTTTGGCATGGCGGCTGCCAGCATGACCGCTACCTGGATCTGGGCCGCTTCGTTCTACGCGGCTGCCACCGCCGGCTACAAGTTCGGCATCTCTGGCGCGCTGCATTACGGCTTCTGGGGCGCGTTGATGATTTTGTTTATCTACCCCTTTGGCCGGCGCTTTCGCGCACTGGCGCCCAAGGCCCACACCCTGGCAGAGATCATGCACGCCCGCCACGGGCGTTCCAGCCAGATGATTTTGGCGGGCTCGAATATCGTCGGCAGCATGATCAGCTTGATGGTCAACTTTACTGCTGCTGGTGCGCTGGTTGCCGTGTTGTCCCCGCTGAGCTTTATTCAGGGGGTGTTGATCGCCGGTTTCGGGATTTTGAGTTACACCATCTGGTCAGGCTTTCGCTCTTCAGTCCTGACGGACTTTGGTCAGCTGATCGCTATGATCTTCGCCGCCGTGGTGATTATCCCCATTATTTTTTTCCAGCTTGGCGGGCCGGAACTCTTCGCCCAAGGCATGCCGAACATTTCCGCGGAGCAAGCCAGCTTCTATTCGAAAACCGCCATTCTGGAGCAGGGCGCACCGTATTTTGTTGCGGTATTGGCTTACGCCATTGGTAACCAAACGATTGCCCAGCGATTGTTTGCGGTGCGTGAAGACTTGATGAAGTCGACTTTTATCACGGCCACCATTGGCTATGCATCGATTGTGATTGGCCTGGGCATGCTGGGTTTCCTGGCCTTGCTGGCCGGTGTGCAACCGGTGGATGGCGACTTGAATAACCTGATCCCGCAAATGGCCTCGACGTACCTGCCGCCGTTTGCAATCGGGCTGTTTTTCATCATGGTAATCGGTTCGCTGTCGTCGACCGCCGATTCGGATTTATCGGCGCTGTCCGCGCTGCTGATGACTGATGTATATGGCAAGAACCTGGCCAAAGGTAAGCCAAACCCCAAAACCATGTTGTTCGTCGGGCGCTTGACCATGGTCGTTGCGACGATGCTCGCCGTGGTATTCGCCAGCCTCAAGCTGGACATCCTGACCATGCTTATCTTCGTGGGCGCGTTATGGGGCGCTATCGTATTTCCGGTAATAGCCAGTCTGTACTGGGGGCGAATCACCAATGCCGCCTTTACCAGTGCGGCCGTCGCAGGTTTTCTGATGTTTATCGTCGCGCGCTTCGAACTGCTTGAGTTGCAAGGCGCCGTGGCACTGTTCTTCGAGTTTTTTGCATCAGTCGGTGGCGGGGTGGTGATTGGCTTGATGGCCTTCGGCTTCTTCGGGCGCAAGGTCGGGTTTACGTTTGGCGGGCTCGCATTTTTGATTCTGGCGCCGTTTGCGTTCGGCTTTTTGCGTGATTACACGGTATTGCTCAGCTCACTCACTGCCTACGGCGTCAGCACTGTGGTTTGTGTAGTGGTGAGCTTGATGTCCAACGAAGATTTCGACTTTGATTGCATCAACGAACGTGTCGTGGCCTTCCACTACGGCGCCAATGGCGCCACTGAAGACAAAGGAGTTTCCCCATGTCCGGTTTTGCGTTAACCCTGTATGTATTGATCTGGCCCGTCATTGCGGCGGCCGTGATGATCACCTTGTGCGTCAGCTTGTACCGAGACATGCGCCAGGCAAAACGTGAAGGTACTGATCTGGTGTAACCCGATCCGAGGTGCGGGCAAGCGACAGGTGCTTGTCCGTACCCATTTCAACCTTCACTTTGCATCCAATGCGGCAGCGATCCCATGTGCTGAGCTGACAATCATCAATCGGTATTTGAAGAATGAATCGTCCGTTGTTTGTTTCTCTAGATGGGCCCAAGGGAACCGGCAAAACCACACTGTTGGAGGCCGTTACGAAAGTACTGAGGGCAGACAACAAAAAGGTGATCCGACTTTGCGAGAAAAAAAGCGATCCCTATAGGGGTGAAACAATGGCCCTCGTTAACAAGCTCGTCAGAAATCCCTCCCGAGATTTGGAGTTGGAGGTTTGTGAGCGCTTTGCTGATAGCCGTACCTGGATTTCCCAGCACGTGCTGGCTAAACAGCCACCTGGCAGCATCATCTTGATCGATCGCTGGTACCCGTCTGATGCCGCGTTTCGCCGGATAGTACCGTTTGCAGAGATTCTACAGTTAAACATTGATCGAAACGTGCGAGTGCCAGACCTGCATGTCGGGGTTGTCACCGCCCCTGATATTTCATGGGCGAGGGCAGCGGCACGACGGCGTGGGCTGAGCAGTACTGTGATCCATAAGCTGGAAGAACATGTCGCTTGTACCCAGGCGTTCGAGCGAGCGATTGCAAATCACGGCTGGTTTTTATGCCGTAATGAAGGAACGCTCGAAGACGCAACGATGCAGGTGATTTCTGAGATCTATAGTGTCCTTCGATGCCCGTAGGCGAAGCTCGCTGCGCTGGCCTTGATGCGGTTGAGATAGCCGTAGATATAGATCATTAGCAGGATCGAAGGGGTGATTTGGGGTGGGTCTTATGATCAGACGGTTCGAGCGTCGATTGCTGGATGCCAAGAGGAAAGCAGGCCGATAGGGAAACGGACACCTATGTGTGACCATATAGTAATATGTAATTTAACATAATATACATTATGCGAAGCTTCGTATTGGGCCGTCAGGGTCAGTGGAGGTCAGATTTTAAGCCTGCACGACCCAAGCCTAGGCCTCGACACTACACGCGAGTGTTGACGATAATGGCTTGATGATAACCATCGCTCATCCCAAGAGGACAATCATCATGGACGACTCGCAGGATACTTCGGCTGACACCACCAAGAAAGCTACCTCCAAGACACCTCAACAGTTTGGTGTTCAAGCCCGAGGGTTTGCCGATGCAGACGCAGACACGGCAACACGCCTTGCCATAGAGGTTGGCCAGGCGGTGCGCGTACTGGGTGAGAGGTTCGATTTAAGTGGCCTAGACGGCGTCACACTGGCCGTAGATTACAACCAAGCGCTACTTGATCTGGATCGCGGGTACGAAACGAACTTCAAGCTGACGGCTACTAATTCGCACGTCGTTGGAATTGCCATGACGCCTGGCGTTTTGCGTGATGGGACTTTGAAGTCGCATATCGTCGTCAATGCAGGCCACGTTTTTCCTCTACTTGACTTAGATGACACCGAAGGTGTGGCTCATGCAATTCATGTTTTAGCCCATGAATGTGGGCATGTGCAAGTGACAAATGCTTTCGACCGTTGCTTCCCCAACGTTCTGCTTAGGCAGAAAAATGAGTCGATACTGGAAAACATTCAGTGGCAAGTGGTCTTTGCAGTGTGGGACGAGTTTGCAGTCACTTCAATTTCAGCTGGTATTGGAGAAAGCCTGACAGAAGCCTACGAAAATACGTTTATCCATGATTTAGCTGAAGCTGACGAACGCTCCAATAGACTGCTCTTGAACTACCAAGAGCATGGTTCAGTCGATCAGATTTTAGGTGAGATATACGGTTGCTACGGCAACGTTCTAAAGTTCGCTGCATATCACTTGGGTAATCTTGATGGCTTGGGAATTCGTTGGCAGGACTCTGAAAGAACAGCCTCAACGCTCAAGGATCATTGGTTTTTGCCATACTTTGAGCGTTTACAAACTGCCTGTCTAGAAATCGCGAAGGACTATGGTGAGTGGGAAAACAAGGACAGCTTTACGCTAATTGCCGACATTATTGATGACCTAGTTGAAAGAGCTGGTTTGCTGATAGAAATAATGGGCGATGGGAGTTTGTACGTCGATATCCCCTATACCCCAGAAACAGATCCCCTCCTCTGCAAATGACCAAAAGTTATAACTAAACTAAATGACTGTTTAGTTTAGTTATAATAAGCCTTTGCCTAGGGCCAGCAATTGGGCGCCCCCCTCCCATGGCCGCCCCTCCGAATCCTCCTCCCACCTCCGCCCCAAAATGTAGACGGCGCACCATTTAACCCTTCCTGGTAAACCGCCCGCGAATCAGCACAAAAAACAGCGGTACAAAAAATATCCCCAGCAGCGTCGCGCTAAACATCCCGCCCAGCACCCCCATACCGATGGCCTGCCGCCCTGCCGAACCTGCGCCACTGCTCATGGCCAGCGGCAGGACGCCAAACATGAACGCCAGCGACGTCATCAGGATCGGCCGCAGACGCAAGCGTGCCGCGGTCAGGGTAGCGTCCACCAGGCTCTGGCCCTGTTCCTGCAGGTGCTTGGCAAATTCGACGATCAGGATCGCGTTTTTGGCCGCCAGACCAACCGTGGTCAGCAACCCGACCTGGAAATACACGTCGTTTGAGAGCCCCGCCGCTCGGATCGCCAGCACTGTGCCGATGACGCCCAGTGGCACGACGAGGATCACCGAAAACGGCACCGACCAGCTTTCATACAGTGCCGCCAGGCACAAGAACACAAAGAGGATAGACACCGCGTACAGCAGCGGTGCCTGGGAGCCCGCCTGGCGCTCTTGATAAGACTGCCCGCTCCACTCGTGGCCGATACCTTCGGGCAATTGCTTGATGATTGCCTCTACCGCCGTCATGGCTTCGCCCGAGCTGACGCCCGGTGCCGGGTCGCCCACCAGGCCGATGGCCGCACTGCCGTTGTAGCGTTCCAGTTGGGGTGAACCATAGCTCCAGGTTGCGCTGGCGAAGGAGGAAAACGGCACCATTTCGCCCAGGCTGTTACGCACAAACCAGCGGTCCAGGTCCTGAACCTGCATCCGTGCTTCGGCCTCGCCCTGGATGTACACCCGTTTGACCCGTCCTTCATTGAGGTAATCGTTGACGTAACTGCCCCCAAGGGCCGCCGACAAGGTGTTGTTGATATCATCGGTGGACAGGCTCAGAGCACCGGCCTTGCGATCATCAATACTGACCCGCAGCTGTGGGGTGTCGCCGAGTCCATTGCTGCGCACCCGTTGCAACAGCGGGCTCTCATTGGCCAAGCGAATAAACTCATCTTGAGCCTTGACCAGTTCATCGTGCCCTAACCCGCCAAGGTCCTTGAGCTGCAAATCAAAACCGGAGCTCTGCCCCAGGCCTCGGATGGCCGGTGGCAAACTGACGAAAATGCTCGCGTCGCGCACGCTGGCCATTGCCAGGCTGGCGCGGCGAGCAACAGACGCCGAGTCCTGGCCTGGGCCAGTACGCTCACTCCAGTCCTGCAGTTTGATAAACGCTCGCCCGGTACTCTGTCCCTTACCGCCGATGCCCATCCCCGCGAGGCCGATCACCGCCTCGACTTCCGGTTGCGCCAGCATGTATTCCTCGAACTGTTGCATGACCACATCCATACGGGTATTGGTCCCGCCCTCCGGCAGCTTGATCTGCGCCATCAGCGTGCCCTGGTCTTCATCCGGCAGAAAGCCTGTAGGCAATTGCACATAGACCACCGCCATCACTGCCGTGATCAAACCGTACACCAGCAGTCCCGAGCGCTTGCGCTTGAGCAGCTTGGCCACCCCGCCCTCGTAGCGTTCGGTATTGCGCGCAAACATGCGGTTGAACCAGCCAAAGAACCCGCGACCGGTGCCATGGTTGACATCACCAGGTCGCAGCAGCGTGGCGCACAGCGCCGGGGTCAGGGTCATGGCAACCAGCACGGACAAGAGCATGGCGACGACGATGGTCACCGAAAATTGTCGATAGATGATCCCCGTGGAACCGCTGAAAAACGCCATGGGAATGAACACCGCCGACAGCACCAGGGCAATGCCCACCAGTGCGCCGGTGATTTCGTCCATGGACTCGCGGGTCGCCTCAAGGGCAGACACTGCCTTTTCAGCCATGACCCGCTCGACGTTTTCCACCACCACAATGGCGTCGTCCACCAGCAACCCGATGGCCAATACCATGGCAAACATGGTCAGGGTGTTGATCGAATAGCCCATCAGCGCCAGCACCCCGAAGGTCCCCAGCAATACCACCGGCACGGTAATGGTCGGGATCAGCGTAGCCCGCACGTTTTGCAGGAACAGGTACATGATTAGCACCACCAGCACCACGGCCTCACCCAACGACTTCATCACCTCCTTGATCGACAGGCTGACAAACGGCGTGGTGTCGTAAGCCACCACAGCCTCCAGGCTCAGTTCACTGGGGAAAAACGGCGCCATCTCGGCCATTTTTGCTTTCACCGCATGGCCGACCTCCAGGGCGTTGGCGCCGATGGCCAGGGTCACGCCCATAGACGCGGCCGGCTGGCCATTGAGGGTAGTGATTACATCGTAGCTCTCGGCGCCGACCTCGACCCGTGCAACATCGCTGAGCAGCACGAGCGCGCCGTCGCTGGTTGACTTGACCACGACATTGCGAAACTCCTCCATGCTCTGCAATTTGTTGCGGGCGGTGATGGTGGCGTTCAACTGTTGCCCTTCAACTGCGGGCATGGCCCCCAACTGCCCGGCGGACACTTCAGTGTTTTGCGCCTGCAACGCGGCGCTGACATCCGAGGGCATCAGCGCGTACTTGGCCAGCTTGGCCGGGTCCAGCCAGATACGCATGGCAAAACCGGAGCCGAGCAACTGCACCTCGCCCACACCGTTAACCCGACTGAGTGAGTCCAGCAGCGAGCTATCAATGTAGTCGCCAATTTCGTTGCTGGTGACCTGGCTGTTCGCAGACGTCAGCGCCACCATCATCAGGAAGTCAGAACTGCCCTTGCGCACTGTCAATCCTTGGGCCTGCACCGATTGCGGCAGGCGTGATTGAGCCTGCTGCAACTTGTTCTGCACCTGCATCTGCGCCACATCCGGGTCGGTGCCCGGGGCGAAGGTCAGGGTGATGTTCGCGGTGCCCGCCGAGCTGCTGGAAGCCGCCATGTACAGCAGGTTATCCAGGCCGGTCATCTTCTGTTCGATGACCTGGGTCACCGAGTCTTCGACGGTTTTAGCCGAGGCACCGGTGTAGGTCGCAATAATGCGCACGCTCGGCGGAGCGATGTCTGGGTACTGCTCCAGCGGCAACTGGCTGATGGACAAGGCGCCGCCCAGCATGATGACGATGGCGATGACCCAGGCAAAAATCGGCCGATCAATAAAAAAATGCGCCATGTTCAGCCCTCCTTCGTCATGGCGACTTGAACCGGGGCGTTATCCACTACCGACACGAGGGCCCCGGGCCGCACTTTCTGCCCGCCCTCGACCACCACCTGTTCGCCAGCCACCAGCCCCGAGGTCACCCACCACTGATGGTCCACAGCCCTGCCGACGGTGATTTGCCGTTGCTCAATTATGCTATCCACCACCACCACCAGCACCGAGGTGGTGCCACTGGCTGCGCGGGTCACTGCTTGTTGCGGCACCAAAATTACCTGGTCATCCCGGGCCTGCTCCAGCACACCGCGCACGTACATGCCCGGCAACAGTTGCCGATCAGGGTTGGCGATCTCGGCACGCAAGGTGACGGTGCCCGTACCCTCGTTGACGCTGGCGCCGCTGAACTTCAAGCGCCCGGTGTGTTTGTAGAGGCTGCCGTCTTCCAGGCGTAACGCCATGTCTGCCTCACCCTCGGCAGCGCTGCGCAGGGTCCCGGCCGCCAGCTCACGCTGCAAACGCAGCAGCTCGGTGGTGGACTGGGTGACATCGACGTAGAGCGGATCGAGTTGTTGAATGGTGGTCAACACCGCTTCCTGATTGGCCACCACCAAGGCTCCCGGCGTGACCGCCGACGTCTCGATACGCCCGGAAATAGGCGCGACAATGCGGGTGTAGGTCACGTTGATTTTCGCCGTCTCAAGCGCCGCCTCCGCGAGTTTTACGTCCGCCGCGGCGATCTGCACGTTGGTCTGGGCGTCATCGTCGTCCTGGCGACTGATGGCTTCGAACTTCGCCAGTTCAGCGGTGCGTTTGGCGGTGGCTTGCGCCGCCTTGAGAGTGGCGCGGGACTTGGCCAGCACCGCTTCGGACTGGGCCAGGGCCGCGCGATAAGGCGCCGCATCCAGCTCGTACAACACCTGCCCGGCCTTGACTTCACTGCCTTCGACAAACAAGCGACGCTGCACCAGCCCGCCCACTTGCGGGCGTACCTGGGCCACCATGAACGCCTGTGTGCGGCCGGCCAACTCAGTGTGTACCACCTGCGTTTGGGTCTTGAGGGTTACCACGCTGACTTCAGGCACGACGGCAACACTCGGCGTATTGTCCGAAGAACAGCCGCTCAATAGTGAAAACACACTCAGCGCGATAACAGACACGCAGGTCACCTGAAACTTAGTCATGGGTTTTATCGACATTAACGCCTCTACTACAAAGGGAAGGCTTGGGCCTGGCGCTATGTTGAGTGGCAAATGTGCAGGAAAATTGAAGATTACCGTCCGCCCTTGAATCCTGTGCGCCAGCGGGCCTAAATGGCGCACATTCCGCGACTTGCCCGACCCCATGAAGCTGAGTATTTCCACCAAACTGTTCGCCGCCGTATTTGCCAGCGTGTTGCTGGTGATCCTGGTTATGAGCGCCGCCACCGGCTGGAGTTTTCAGCGCGGCTTTATCGGCTATCTCAATGACCAAGGGATTACCCGACTGGAAAAAGCACTGCCCCGGCTGGCTGAGTTCTACGCACAGGAAGGTGGCTGGGATGGCGTTCGCGATGATCCTCGGCGGCTGTTCGACTTGATGCGACCCATTCCGGGTGTCGACTTCCCACTCGATATCCCGCGAGAGGAAGCCGTGATGCCCGACTCCACCGGCGTGCTGTTTCGCACGGCCTTGCTGGATGTACAAAAGCGGCGAGTGGCCGGCTACAAAAAAATCACGGATGAGGCGATCACCCGCCCTATCGTCGTCGAGGGCGAAATCGTGGGCTGGGTTGCCCTGGCCCCGTTCCAAAGCGTTTCAGAAGGTGGCGGGGATATTTTCCGCCGCTATCAACTGCATACCAGCGTGATTGTTGGTGTTGGTTCCTTGCTGTTGGCCACACTGATCGCCTGGTGGATTTCCCGAACTCTGCTCGGCCCGGTCAAGCGCGTGGCGGCGGCCACTCATCGCCTGGCCGTCGGCGAGTACAGCTGCCGGGTGTCGGTGGCCGCGCAAGATGAGGTCGGGCAATTGGCGCGGGACTTCAACCAGCTAGCCCTGACCCTGGAGCGCAACGAGCGCATGCGCCGCGACTTTATGGCCGACATTTCCCATGAGTTGCGCACACCTCTGTCCATTTTGCGCGGCGAACTGGAAGCCCTCGAAGACGGCGTGCGCCCTCTCGATCGCACGGCCCTGGACTCGCTGCAAAGCGAAGTCGGCAGGCTCGGCAAACTGATCGAAGACCTTTACCAACTGTCCCTAGCGGATGTCGGCGCCCTCGCCTACCGCAAAAGCCAATGTGACGTGGGCGAACTGCTCAGCCAAAGCGTTGAATTGTTCCGCGAGCGCAGCCAGGCATGCGGCCTGAACATGGAGCTGAAACTGCCGAGCAAACCCTGCGTACTTGAAGTGGACGCCGACCGCTTGCAACAGCTGTTCAGCAATCTGCTGGAAAACACCCTGCGCTACACCGCTGCCGGTGGTCGTGTGCAAATCGCCCTGATACCGACGGCCAAGGCGCTGACCATCGACTTTCTAGACTCAGGCCCTGGTGTTTCCCCCGAGCACCTGCCACGCCTGTTCGAGCGTTTCTACCGAGGCGATGCATCACGCAACCGGGCCAACGGTGGCGCCGGCCTGGGCCTGGCAATCTGTCGCAACATCGTCGAAGCCCACGGCGGCCAGATCAGCGCGATGCCTTCGCCGTTGGGCGGCCTGTGGCTAGTCGTCCACTTACCTTATGGAAACTGAACCGATGAGCCAAGACGCACCGATCCTGGTAGTTGAAGACGAGCCCAAACTCGCCGCGCTATTGCGTGACTACCTGACCAGCGACGGCTACACCGTACATTGTGTGGACAACGGTCTGGATGTGTTACCCGCCGTGCAGGTGTTCAACCCGCGCTTGATTTTGCTGGACCTGATGCTGCCGGGGCGCGACGGCCTGGAGGTCTGCCGTGAACTGCGAACCTTCAGCGCCGTGCCGGTGATTATGATCACCGCTCGAGTCGAGGAAATCGACCGTTTGATCGGCCTGGAACTGGGCGCCGATGACTACATCTGTAAGCCCTTCAGCCCTCGGGAAGTCATGGCCAGGGTCAAGGCGATTCTGCGCCGCGGACCGTTGCTGGGCGAACCTGTCACAACACGCTTGTGTATCGATGAGGCGCGCTACTGCGCCTCGTTCGACGGCATAGCCCTCGACCTGACACCGGTTGAACTGCGCCTGCTCAAGACCCTGAGCGACGCCCCGGGGCGGGTATTTCCCCGGGATCAATTGCTCGACAAGCTGTACTTCGATCATCGGGTCGTCACCGACCGCACGGTGGACAGCCACATCCGCAACCTGCGCCGCAAACTGGAACAGGCCTGCCCAGGGCAGGACCCGATTCGCTCAATCTACGGCGTGGGCTACAAGCTGGAACTGTAACTGCTTTTACGCAGTCGCAAGCTCGCTGGCATCCGGCAGATCACCTGCAATGGACTCGAGAATATCGGTCACGGTGTTTGTTTGTGCCGGTGTTTTTTGTGGTGGTGATGAAGCGGGTCGGCAGACGATAAAAACGTACCGCGGCAAGCCAGTCACCAAGGGGCATATAAATAATTTATGCGTAAATTGCGATAATTAATTATTGTTTTGCGATGATTTATGGCTTAACTTAGACGCTCATTCATACTTTGTGAGGCTTCACTATGACGTCACTTCGTCTTGCTAAACTCAGCCAGCTTATGTCGGTTGCCACGTTAATCCTGATAGTCGTGATGCTGGCGCTCAATGTGGCGCTGTGGCTTTTCCCTTCCCTGGCTTCCAATGAGGGATTAGGCCTGGGTTTCGCGCTCACCGAGCGGCAGCTGTCGCCAAGAACGGAGCTCGCAGCGCTGTTCCCTTGGTGGCAAACGCTGGGCGGTATCGTATTGTCGAGTGTACCGCTGCTGGTGTTGACGTTCGGCCTGGGGAACTTGCGTCGGCTGTTTCAGAGCTATGCCAGCGGCGAGTATTTTTCCGGTGCGGCCGCCTTGCGCCTGGGCAAGGTCGGTAAGGCGGTGGCGCTGTGGGTGCTGCTGGACTTCTTGTGTGAGCCAATGCTCAGCCTCTGGGTTACGATGAATGAACCAGTGGGCCAAAAACTGTTAACCGTGAGCTTTAATGCGCAGACTTTTGTTGCCTTGTTCCTGGCGGCGTGTATTTCGATAATCGCGCGTATTCTCTGGCAAGCCAGTGAAGTGGACTCTGAAAACCGTACTTTCGTTTGAGACCCTTATGTCAATTGTCATTCATCTGGACGTAATGCTTGCGTTGCGCAAAGTTAAATCCAAAGACCTCGCATCAGCCATCGGCATTACCGAAGCCAACCTTTCACTGTTGAAGCAAGGCAAGGTAAAGGGGGTTCGATTGGCCACTTTGGATGCAATATGCAAGCACCTGAGTTGTCAGCCGGGGGATCTGTTGATCCATGTTCCCGAGGTCGAGCAACAGTAAGTCCTTGATGGAGGCATGCTCTGCACCCTCCTCGCTTTAACCCAGACACCGCCTCTTTTGGCGGTGTGTTTTTTTCGGCGAGGCTGCGTCGGGAATGCCTCGGTCCTGGCGCCAGGCTCGATAGCGGCGGTGCGGCCGACATAACCTCGCTGGGGCTCGACAACTGTTACGGTCATTTCTGCTTTCGAAGATGTGTAGATACCTATGGCGTTACGGGCAAATGATTGAAACTCAAGTTTTACAGGTCAAACCGATCAATCGCCCGCCGTCGCTCATTGTCATCACGAACGTCGTAGCTGGCGGTGGTCTGGATATTGGTGTGGTGCGCCAGTTTCTGGGCGATGGACAGGTCGTGTTCTTCAATCACTCGCGTGATAAATGAACGACGGAAATCATGGGGCATGATCTTCACCCCCACTTGCTGCCCGCGCTGACGGGCGATGTAGTAAATCGCGTGCTTGGTGATGCGCTCGCGGGTGATATGGCTGCCCCGGCGGATGCGGTTGAACAGAAAGGCATCGTCCTCCTGCCCTTCACCCAATTGCGCGCGACGGAACGCCAGCCACGCTTCAAGTTTGGCAAAGGCCCACGCCGGCGCGTACTTGATCAGCTCCTTATTGCCCTTGCCCGTGACCCGCAGGCTGCGTTCGTCGAAATTGATCTGGGCCAGGTCGAGGTTGACCGACTCCGACTTGCGCATCCCCGAGCCGTACAGGATTGCAATGACTGCCGCGTCCCGCAGGCCCTGGGGGCGTGGATCGGCTGCGCAAACGTCCATCAACTCGCGAATTAGCGTGCGCCGCAAGTTGCGGCCCTGGCTCAAGCGCGTACCTGCCATCGCCTTGACCGAGCGCATCTTCAGTAGATGCTCCTGACTGATCAGGCTCATGCGCCATGCCTCGTTCATCACCCCACGCACGGCGTTGACGTAAAGCGATGAGGTATTGGGCGCGTAGCCGTCTTCGCGCAGCACCGCCACCAGGCCTATAACGTGTTCGGGCTGCAGCAGATGCCAGTCGATGTCTTCCAGATTGACCTCTTCGAAACCCAGGCGGTCGGCGGCGTCTTGCAGCACATAACGCATGGTCAACTGGCTCGACGGGGCCAGCCGCATGAGGTAAAGGGTCAAGGGGTTTCGGGTCGGGGCGTGGGGAAGCTCAGTCAAAATAGATCAGCCTTGGAATTAAATACCGCGACTAAGCATTTGTTTAGCCAAGGTATTTAGTGGTTGGGCAAGCACCGAGTCTAGCGCAGGTCAGCGGCTCGCACCAAACCATCGAACCTATTCCTGACCCTCCGTGCGGTCCTGGGTCTGCTGTTGGCCCCATTGGGCATCCTGCTTATACATCACCGCCAGCCAGTGCCGGCGCATGAATTCCAGCAGGCCTGCCGGCGCCTTGGCAAAGTCCTGTTCATCGGCGTAACAGCCCGGCAGCGGCAGTTCGGTGCCTTGCTCCTTGTATTGGCTGACCAGGGCTTGCTGCCCTGTCACGCTGCAATCCTTGGGCAGCGGCATGCCCTGCAGTGCCCCGGCCTCTTCATCCCACCAACTGGCGCCATAGCGGTCGACGCCACGCAGGCCGTACTTCTGCGACTTGCCGATGTGCATGATCAGCTTGAACTCATGGGGGCTGACGTCGCTGGTGCACATCCGTGAATAGCCGACAGTGGCTTGGGTGATGCCGTCGCCAAGCAGGTCAGTGACCTTGGTTGCTGCGCTGTCGAAGTGCAGGCCGGCGTCAAATTCACAGTGCTGCACGTCGTCGTAGAGCATCCACAGGCGCCTGGGCCGGTCGCCATCGAGCAGGTATTGGGCGGCATAGACAGACGCCGACTGTGTGCCATCGTCATCGCGTTCACTCGCCTGTTGCTCGGCCAGCACCAGCAGATTACGGCCTTGTCGGTCGCTCCAGGCATACGCCGCCACCTGTTTGCCTCGTACCTCCACGCCGGGCGGTACCTGAGTGACCTGGGTGAGCACCACCCCCTCATCGGCCTGAACCCCGCAGGCGTACACGACTGTCATCCACAACACCATCAAGACCGGCCGTAATTGGCCGCGTAAAAGCTGCACGTTGTTCATCCGACTATCCAGGCAAGAGATGGCTTACTTTACCGGCACTTGCAGGACAAAGCAGAGAAGATTCGCCAGCAAAATCGGGCCGTCGCCATGGCGGCGGCCGCCGAGCACCGGGAAGTTGTTCGCCAGAAAACCCGTTAATCCATTTTTGGCGTGGGACAAATGACTTAGAGATGAGGCGCTACAGCGCGAAAAGTTTCTCGTTTGTCTCTGCCCTTATTATTTAGCTGAACACTAGCTGTCTACCCACCAAATAAACGAGTTTTTCATAGGCCTTTCATATTCGTTCTACATTTTTGCGCTTAATCTTGAGCGCAGGACTTGAGAACAATCTGCGCTTTGCAGACTAACCCGTTGATTATGCTTTACCTTTGAGCACTGTGGTCTTTACTCAAGGTGTCCAGGCACCAGGCAACGCAACTGTCGAATGACCGTAAGCAAACCGCTCTATTTTTATTCGGATCACTGTACTTTCAACCTTTGGCTGTTGTCGTCTTTACGCGCCAAGTTGCTCTAACCGAGGTCATGAATCTTGAAACCCTACCCTATTCATTGCGTGTCGATCGTTATCCCGGTCTACAACGAAGAAGAGAGCTTGCCTGAGTTGCTTCGTCGCACCACGGCAGCGTGCAAGCAGCTGGCTTATGAATACGAAATCATCCTGGTGGACGACGGCAGCCGCGATAACTCGGCCCAGTTGCTGGAAGAGGCAGCCGCCGAAAACGGCAGCCATGTGGTGGCGGTGATCCTCAACCGCAACTATGGCCAACACGCGGCAATCATGGCCGGCTTTGAACAGTGCCGGGGCGACGTAGTCATCACCCTCGACGCCGACCTGCAAAACCCTCCGGAAGAAATCCCGCGTTTAGTCGAACAGGCCGCCCTGGGCTACGACGTGGTTGCCACGGTGCGCAACAACCGCCAGGACTCGGCTTTGCGCCGCTGGCCGTCGCGCTTGATCAACCTTGCCGTGCAGCGCTCCACCGGCGTTGCCATGACTGACTACGGCTGCATGCTTCGCGCTTATCGGCGCACCGTTGTCGACGCGATGCTGGCCTGCCGCGAGCGCAGCACCTTTATCCCGATCCTGGCCAACGGCTTTGCCCGCCACACCACGGAAATCCTCGTGCAGCACGCCGAGCGTGAACACGGTGAATCCAAGTACAGCGCCATGCGCCTGATCAGCCTGATGTTCGACCTGCTGACCTGCATGACCACCACGCCGCTGCGCCTGCTGTCCATCGTTGGCTTCAGCCTGGCCGCCATCGGCATGCTGTTTGCGCTGCTGCTTATCGTGCTGCGCCTGGCCTTTGGCGCCGAGTGGGCGGGCGACGGCATGTTCGTGTTGTTCGCCGTGCTATTTGTATTTACCGGCGGCCAATTCATCGGCATGGGCTTGTTGGGTGAATACCTGGGGCGTATGTACAGCGATGTTCGGGCCCGGCCACGGTTCTTTATTGAAAAGGTGCTGCGCAACGAACCGGCAGCACCGGCTCCGGTCGTTATCGTCGACGGCCTGACTTCTTCCCATACTTCCACTTCACTTTCCGATCAGGTTTTGTCATGAATCCAAAAGCTGTTGTCTTCGCTTACCACGACATTGGCTGTGCAGGCATCGAAGCCCTGCTCACAGCCGGCTACGACATTGCTGCCGTGTTCACCCATGCCGACGACCCCAAGGAAAATAACTTCTACGGCTCCGTCGCCCAGCTCTGCGCCCGCAACGGTATCCCGGTGCATGCGCCGGAAGACGCCAATCACCCTCTGTGGATCGAGCGTGTGGCCAAGCTCAAGCCAGACTTCATCTTCTCCTTTTACTACCGCAACCTGCTGAGCGAAGCGCTGCTGGCTACCGCTGCCAAAGGCGCGTTCAACCTGCATGGTTCTCTGCTGCCCAAGTACCGGGGTCGTGCACCGGCCAATTGGGTGCTGGTCAAGGGTGAAACTGAAACCGGCGTGACCCTGCACCGCATGGTCAAGCGTGCCGATGCCGGCGCGATCCTCGCCCAGCAAAAGGTCAGCATCGAGCGCAGCGACACTGGCCTGACCCTGCACGCCAAACTGCGTGACGCCGCCAGCCACCTGCTGGGTGATGCCTTGGGGCAACTGGCCGAGGGCACGCTGACAGAAACTGCCCAGGATGAAAGCCAGGCCACCTATTTCGGTCGCCGCAGCGCCGCCGATGGCAAGCTGGAATGGAAAAAGCCCGCGCAAGAACTGTTCAATCTGGTTCGTGCAGTGACTCAACCGTATCCGGGCGCCTTCTGCGCTGCGGGCGAGCACAAATTGATTGTCTGGAGCGCCGAGGTCGTCAAAGGCAACGAAGGCCAGGCCCCGGGCCGCGTGATCAGCGTTGACCCGCTGCGCATTGCCTGCGGTGAAGATTCCCTGGTAGTGCGTTTCGGTCAGCGCAACGACAACGGTCTGTACCTAGCCGGTCCAGCGCTTGCCAACGAGCTGGGCCTGGTAGACGGCTCCGTGCTGCGCGGTGCCGAGTCGGGTCGCAAGCCACGTCGTACACGGGTGCTGATCCTCGGCGTTAACGGTTTTATCGGTAACCACCTGTCCGAGCGCCTGCTGCGCGACGACCGCTATGAAGTGTACGGTCTGGACATCGGCTCCGACGCCATCGAGCGCCTGCGTAGCCACCCCAACTTTCATTACGTGGAAGGCGACATCAGCATTCACTCGGAGTGGATCGAGTACCACATCAAGAAGTGCGACGTGGTCCTGCCGCTGGTGGCCATTGCCACGCCAATCGAATACACCCGCAACCCGCTGCGCGTATTTGAACTGGACTTCGAAGAGAACCTGAAGCTGGTCCGCTACTGCGTCAAGTACAACAAGCGCGTGATCTTCCCCTCGACGTCCGAAGTCTATGGCATGTGCCAGGACCAGAACTTCGACGAAGACACCTCCAACCTGGTGGTCGGGCCAATCAACAAGCAGCGCTGGATCTATTCGGTGTCCAAGCAACTGCTGGACCGGGTGATCTGGGCCTATGGCGCTAAGGGCCTGAACTTCACCCTGTTCCGTCCGTTCAACTGGATGGGCCCGCGCCTGGACCGCCTCGATTCGGCGCGCATCGGCAGCTCTCGCGCAATCACCCAACTGATCCTCAACCTGGTGGAAGGCACGCCGATCCGCCTGTTCGACGGCGGCGAGCAGAAACGCTGCTTTACCGACATCGCCGACGGCATCGAGGCCCTGGCGCGGATCATCGACAACGACAATGACGCCTGCAACGGTCAGATCATTAACATCGGCAACCCGGACAACGAAGCCAGCATCCGCCAGTTGGGCGAAGAGCTGTTGCGTCAGTTCGAAGCTCACCCTTTGCGCGGCAACTTCCCGCCGTTTGCCGGTTTCCGTGATGTCGAGAGCAAGGCGTTCTACGGCACCGGTTACCAGGACGTCGCACACCGCAAGCCAAGCATCGCCAACGCCAAGCGCCTGCTGAACTGGGAGCCAAGCGTGGAGATGAGCGAGACCATTGGCAATACCCTGGATTTCTTCCTGCGTGAAGCCATGCTCGAAATCGCGGACAAGCATTGATGCAGGCAGGTCTTCGCATCGACGTCGACACCTATCGAGGCACCCGTGAAGGGGTGCCTCGCTTGTTGGAGCTGCTCGATGAAGCCGGGATCAAGGCGACGTTCTTCTTCAGTGTCGGGCCGGACAATATGGGCCGTCATTTGTGGCGCCTGATCCGCCCGCAGTTCCTGTGGAAAATGCTGCGCTCCAATGCCGCCGGCCTGTACGGCTGGGACATTCTGCTGGCCGGCACTGCCTGGCCGGGCAAGCCCATCGGTCGCGACCTGGGGCACCTGATGCGCCAGGCCAGGGCGGCCGGGCATGAAGTCGGTTTGCACGCCTGGGATCACCATGGCTGGCAGGCTAATGCCGGGCGCTGGAGCGATGAGCAATTGGTGGAGCAGATTCGCCGTGGAGTCGACACCTTGAGTGACATTCTTGGTGAGCGCGTCGACTGCTCGGCCGCCGCCGGTTGGCGTGCCGATGAACGTGTGGTGCAGGCCAAGCAAGGCTTCAACTTTCGCTACAACAGCGATTGCCGTGGTACCAGCCTGTTCCGGCCGACCCTGGCCGATGGCAGTGCTGGCACGCCGCAGATTCCGGTGGGCCTGCCAACCTTTGACGAAGTGGTCGGGCCGGTGATAGCGGCCAAGGATTTTAATGCCTTCATTCTTGACCGCTTCACCGAATCGAAACTCAACGTCTATACGATCCACGCAGAAGTAGAAGGGATTCTGATGGCCAATGATTTTCGCCAGTTGCTTGCCCAGGCAGGGCAGCGCGGCATCGCGTTTCAACCGCTGGGCAGCTTGTTGCCCAGCGATCCCGCCACATTGCCCCAGGAACATCTGGTTCGCGGAGCATTGAGCGGCCGCGAGGGTTGGCTGGGAGTGCAAAAGGCATGATTCGTCGTTGGGCCCTGCCCCTGCTCTTGCTGGTCTTTGGCGTGTGTTATCTGCTGCCGATGGCCACCCATGGCCTGTGGATTCCGGACGAAACCCGCTATGCCCAGATCAGCCAGGAAATGCTCCTGACCGGCAAATGGGCATCGCCGCATTTCATGGGTATCCGCTATTTTGAAAAGCCGGCGGCCGGGTACTGGATGATCGCCCTGGGTCAGGCCATTTTTGGCCAGAACCTGTTTGGCGTGCGCTTTGCCTCGGCGCTGGCCACCGGCTTGAGCGTCCTGCTGGTGTACTGGGTGTCCCGACGCTTGTGGCATGACCCGCGCAAAAGCCTGGTCAGCACCGTGCTGTACATGAGTTTTGTCAGCGTTGCGGCACTGGGTGGCTACGCCAACCTTGATCCGCAACTCACCTTTTGGGTCAACCTGACCGGCGTGGCCTTGTGGCTATGTGTCGACAGCACCAGCCATCGCGGCCGTTTGTGGTCCTGGGCCTTGCTGGGTGTGGCCTGTGCCATGGGTTTCATGACCAAGGGTTTTCTGGCGTGGCTGCTACCGGTGTTGATCGCCCTGCCCTACATGATCTGGCAAAAGCGCTTTCGTGAGCTGCTGGGCTATGGCCTGGTGGCGGTCGCCGTGGCGATTGTCGTCAGCTTGCCGTGGGCGTTGGCGGTACATGCCCAGGAGCCGGACTATTGGCATTTCTTTTTCTGGCATGAGCATATTCAGCGCTTTGCCGGTGAAGATGCCCAGCACGATCAGCCATGGTGGTATTACCTGCCGCTGCTGGTGGCGTTCTGTCTGCCGTGGGTGGCCTTGCTGCCCTCCACCTTGAAACAGGCGTGGCTGGAAAAACGCAACAACAAGACTGCGTTCCTGTTGTTGTGGCTGCTGATGCCCCTGGCGTTTTTCAGCCTGAGCAAGGGCAAGTTGCCGGCTTATATCCTGCCGTGCCTGCTGCCCCTGGCGTTGCTGATGGGCAATACCCTGGCGGACAAGCTGGCCCAGGCCCGTGGCCGGGTATTGCAAGTCAACGGCTGGCTCAACCTGACTCTCGGCCTGCTGGGGTTGCTGGCCCTGGTGTATTTCCAGTTGAAGAAGCCGGTGTACGAGCATAACCAGGAGCTGCTGAGCCTGGTGCTGGTGTTTATCGTGCTGTTCGGCTGGATCATCGCCAACCTGCTGCAAGCGGCGCGTCCGTTGCGGTTGTGGGCTGCGCCGGCGATTGGCAGCTGGCTTCTGGTTGCTCTGGTACCTGCCGCCCTGCCCCATTCGGTGGTTTATAACAAGACGCCGGATCAGTTCATCATCGATCACACCGATGAGTTGGCCCGCACAGCCTCGTTGCTAAGCAACGACCTGGGCGCTGCGTCCGCCCTGTCGTGGCGGCTAAAACGTCCGGAAGTGGCGTTGTACAACACCGTCGGTGAAGTCAAATACGGCATCGCCTATCCAGATACCGCCTACCGCAAAGTGGACGCTGCTCAGGTCCAGCAATGGATGACGGACGCCCGCAAACAAGGTTCGGTGGGCGTGGTCATGCGGGTCAAGGGCGATGATGAAAGGCAGGAAGTGGACTTGCTGCCCAAGGATGGCAAGCGCTACGAGCAAGGCAACATGGTGATCCTGATTTTCCCGCAGGCTGCACCATGACCCTGCTGCTGCTCTTGGCTGCTTGCCTGCTGACCTGCATGGGTCAGGTCTCGCAGAAGTTTGCCGTGGAAGGCTGGCGTGACCAGCCTGACGGTTGGGCCGCAAAACTGCGCTCGCCCTGGCTGTGGTCGGCATTGTTCTGCCTGGGCCTGGGTTTACTGGTATGGCTGCTGGTCTTGCAGCGCCTGGAAGTGGGCATCGCTTACCCAATGCTCAGCCTGAATTTTGTGCTGGTGACCCTGGTGGCGCGTTTTGTCTTCCACGAGCCTGTGGACCGTCGCCATTGGTTGGGTGTCGCCCTGGTGATCGCCGGTGTGGCGCTGCTGGGAGGTGAGGTATGAGCCGGATTCGCGGCTTTGCCCTGGCCCTGGGCAGCGTTGCATTGGTCAGCGGTGCCCAGTTGGGCATGCGCTGGAGCATGACCCGCCTGCCGCTGCCCAGCGAATGGCTGACGGCGTTGAACAGCGGCGCCATCGACCTTGGCGCGCTGGGCGTGGTGATCCTGGCGATTTTCGCCTACGCGCTGTCGATGCTCTGTTGGCTCGGCGCCCTCAAGGGCCTTCCCCTGGGGCGTGCTTATTCGCTGCTGAGCATCAGCTACGCCCTGGTGTACCTGCTGGCTGCCAGCCTGCCGGTATTCAACGAACACTTTTCCCTGTCAAAAACCCTGGGGGTGGCATTGATCATCCTCGGTGTCCTGACGATCAACTCCCGTCGTATCAGCAGTGCAAGCCCCAGGAATGCCCCATGAAAATCAGCGTATTTGGTAGTGGTTACGTCGGTCTGGTACAAGCCACCGTACTGGCCGAGGTCGGTCACGATGTCATCTGCATGGACGTTGATGAAAACAAGGTCCGCCTGTTGCAGCAGGGGCACGTGAGTATTTTCGAGCCAGGGCTTGCCAGCCTGGTCAAGGAAAATCTGGAGAACGGCCGCCTGATCTTCACCTGCGATGAAAAGCTTGCGGTGGAACACGGTGAGGTACTGTTCATTGCCGTGGGCACGCCTTCGGACGAGGACGGTTCGGCGGACTTGAGGTACGTGCTGTCGGTGGGCGATGCGGTGGCCCGTCACCGGCGCGACCCCGTGATCCTGGTGGAAAAATCCACCGTGCCCGTGGGCACCGGCGACACTTTACGCGCCCATATCGAAAAGGCTCTGCACCTGGCCGGGCGCAACTTGGAGTTCGATATCGTCTCCAACCCGGAATTCCTCAAGGAAGGCTCGGCGGTCGCTGACTGCCGCCGCCCGGACCGGATCATCATTGGTTGCGAGCGCGAAGAAGTGCGCGAAGTGATGCGCGACCTGTACGCGCCGTTCAACCGCAACCACGACCGCATCATCTTCATGGACCTGCGCAGTGCCGAGCTGACCAAGTACGCCGCCAACTGCATGCTGGCGACTAAGATCAGTTTTATCAACCAGATCGCCGAGCTGGCCGAACACCTGGGCGCAGATATTGAATCTGTGCGCCTGGGGATTGGTGCCGATTCGCGGATCGGCTACCACTTTATCTACCCCGGTTGCGGCTACGGCGGGTCGTGTTTTCCCAAGGACATGCGGGCCCTGATCCACAGTGCCAAGCAAGCCAATTGCTCCAGCGACCTGCTGGAAGCGGTGGAAGCCATCAACCAGCGGCAGAAGAGCAAATTGTTCGAGCGGATCAAGGCCTTCTACAAAGGCGACTTGCGCGGCAAGACTTTCGCCCTGTGGGGCCTGGCGTTCAAGCCCAACACCGATGACATGCGCGATGCGCCCAGCCGGGTATTGATGGAATCGCTATGGGCGGCGGGCGCCAACGTGCGTGCCTTTGACCCGGAAGCCATGCAGGAAACCCAGCGCCTCTACGGTGATGACCCCCGGCTGATGCTGATGGGCACGCCGGAGTCGACCCTGGGCGGTAGCGATGCGTTGATCATCTGCACCGAGTGGCAGCAGTTCAAGGCGCCTGATTTCGACCTGCTGCAACAGCGCCTCAAGGCTGCGGTGATCTTCGACGGCCGTAACCTGTACGACGCCGAGCGCCTGGCACGCAAGGGCTTCCAGTATTTCCCGATGGGCCGCGGAGAATCGTGCAACCTGCCGATCCCCCAGCAGCAATGGGTTCCCCGGCTGCTGGAAGCGTAAGACGTGGATATAGTTCCAGCACCGCTGCTTGGCGCCACGATCCGCAGACACTCCCTAGGCCTTGGGCTGCTGGCGTTGATGCTGTTCATCGCCGGCAACTGGGACCAGGCGATTATCGGTTTTGACTCGCGCTTTGTGTTGTTCGCCCAGGAGATGCTGCGCCATGGGCCGAGCTTCTTTCCCACAACCTACGGGCAGCCCTATGCGGACTACCTGGCGACGTCGACCCTGTTTACCTGGTTGTTGTCGCTACCGCTGGGGCGCATTACCAGCCTGACGGCGTGGCTGCCGACGGCCATTGCCTCGGCGATTATCGTCACCTTGATCTACCGACTGACAGCGCCCTACTCCCGGCGCTGGGCGCTGCTGAGCATCGCCCTGCTGCTGCTCAGCAGCACCTTTATCAGCGAAACCCGCTCAGTGTCCCTGGACCAGATGCTGGCTGCCGTAGCCCTGACGGTGTTTTACCTGGGCTACGCCCATGATCACTTCGGTGGCGGCAAACGCTGGCATTGGCTGCTGGCGTTGTTGCTCCTGGGCTTTGCCATTCGTGGGCCGATCGGCCTGGTGATTCCCACCGGTGTGTTGTGCAGCTATTACCTGATCAACCGGCAATGGCGTCAGTTGTTCAGCTTCGGTTTGCTCGCGTTGGCGTTGCTGGTGGCCTGTGTTGGCCTGCTGTTGCTATTGGCCAAACTCAGCGGTGGTGAAGCGTTCATGCAGGACGTGATCCGCATGCAGTTCCTCGGCCGCATGGATGGCAGCGAAGGTTCCAGTGGTGTGCTCTATTACTTCACCAGTTCGTTGGGCAACTATGCCCTGGCGTATCCATTGGCGATCCTGGTGCTGATTGCCGTCCTGATCAACGGGCGGCGACCGTCTGATCCGGCGCTGCAGTTGTTGCTGTTTTGCGCGGCTGCCGGGTTGATCGTGATGCTGGGGCTGTCGATCCCGCAGGCGAAGAAGGCCCGTTACATGCTGCCGATGATCCCCATGGCGGCAATCATTGCGGCCTACCCTTTTCGGGGTGTTCAGGGGCGGCTCTTTGCCTGGTTGCGGGGATTGATGCTGGGGGTGTGGGCGCTCATACCGACGCTGTTGATTGGCGCCCTGTTGATGGCCCGTCATCGCTTCCCCGAGCAGTTGAATAGCCTGGGCCTGGTGTTCACCGTGCTGGCCGTGCTGCAGGTGCTGCTTCTGGGCATACTGTTGAAATGGCGCTGGCAGCCAGTAGGCCCGGCCTTTTGTTCGGTGCTGGCGGTGTGGTCGACCTACATCATGGTGGTGGAGCCGCTGGAACGCAGCCTTTATGACACGCGTACCTTTACCCTGGGTGCCCAGGCCCTGATCCAGCAGCATCCGGCGCCGCTGGTGCTGCATGCCCTGGGTAAGGACGGCAAAGCCATCAAGTTCATGGTCAACCTCAATTGTGACCGGGTGCCCTTGTTCACCCAGTTGCCCTCTGAACTCGCCCTCGTTCAGGGGCCGGCCTGGCTGGTGATGAGCCAGGCCGACTTTGAAGGGTCGAGCGACCCGCGCGTGCGCGTGCTGTCACCTGCACTCAGCGGGCAGTTCGACAAAAACCCTTACGTGCTGCTGAACCTGAGCAAGGCTGAGCGCTGACAACCGTCAGCCTGGCCTGCCTGGATGGAGGGGCCACTGGGTTCAAGGTGATTAACTCCAAAATTACTGCACTTAACGTGCATTAATATGCATTGGCGAGGGTTTTGTTTGATCGGCACACTGCATCGGTTCTTCCCCCAAATGTTGGAACTTTCGAAGGGCTTTCCGGGAAACCAGAGAAGCCCTTCTTTTTGTTGCCCGCCTTTTTATTCTGGATCGTCGATTAATGCTTGCTCGCTGGTTCCCCGCTGCCATCAATACCCGCCCCGCCGAATGGAGTCGCGCCGCCATCGGCATGGCCTTGGGCACTCTGTTCAGTGTCTGGCTCTGTGCCCAGGTGTTTGGCATGGACGTCGCCATGCACCTGATTGGCCCCTTGGGCGCGTCTGCCGTGTTGCTGTTTGCCGTTTCATCCGGTGCGCTGGCCCAGCCGTGGTCAATCGTTGGCAGCTACTTGTGTGCCAGTGTGGTGGCATTGCTGGTAGCAAGAGTACTGGGCCGCACGCTGGGCAGCGCGTGCCTGGCCGCTGGCATGGCGCTGATCCTGATGTGCTGGCTGCGCTGCCTGCATCCGCCGTCGGGCGGGCTGGCAATGACACTCGTGTTGGCAGACCCGGCGACCATCGCCCTGGGTTGGCAGGCAATCGGCCCAGTCATGCTCGGTGCTGGCACATTGCTGGTGACGGCCATTGCCTATAACAACCTGACCCGTACCCGTTACCCCAAGGGCGCGGTAGAGGCGCCGGTGATCATGATGGGCAATCGCCTCCAGGAGCCTGATCCCAAGATCACTGCCGTTGACCTGGAGCGGGCCCTGGCCGAAATGGAGCAGTTTTTCGACGTCACGCCCACGGAACTGGAGCAACTGATCCATACCGCTGAAGATCATGCCCGGCGCCGCAGCATTGGCCAGGTATTGGCGGGGCGGGTCTAGGCAGGCCAGGCCGTTTTTTTGATAATAACTACCCTGCATAAATGCAAAGACGACCTGCAGTATTCCGAGTTGTACTTGGCAAATTTGCACTGGTACGATCGGGAAATGGTTCGTCCGCGAACATTTTAATAAAGAACAATAAAAGCAGGGAGTTACAGATGACTGCTCAGGCTCCATCCCAGGCGACGTGCAGCGCCGAGTCCCTCCAGGACGACGTCCTCGCCGAGATACGCAACCACATCGGCCACCTCACCCTCAATCGCCCTGCTGGCCTTAATGCCATCACCCTGGACATGGTCCGCAGCCTCACCCGGCATTTGCAGGGTTGGGCTGACGACCCGCAAGTTCACGCCGTCGTCCTGCGTGGTGCCGGGCAAAAAGCCTTCTGCGCTGGCGGCGACATACGCTCGCTGTACGACAGCTTCAAGAACGGCGACACCCTGCACCAGGATTTTTTCGTCGAAGAGTACGCCCTCGACCTGGCGATTCATCATTACCGCAAACCTGTTCTCGCGCTGATGGACGGCTTTGTCCTGGGCGGCGGCATGGGCCTGGTCCAGGGCGCCGACCTTCGGGTGGTCACTGAACGCAGTCGTCTGGCGATGCCAGAGGTTGCCATCGGTTACTTCCCTGACGTCGGTGGCAGCTATTTCCTGCCGCGTATTCCCGGTGAACTGGGCATCTACCTCGGCGTAACCGGCGTGCAGATCCGCGCTGCCGACGCGTTGTACTGTGGGCTGGCCGACTGGTACCTGGACAGCGCCAGGCTGGCGGAACTTGACCAGCAACTCGATCTCCTGCAATGGCATGACTTCCCGCTCAAGGATCTCCAGGGCCTGCTGACCAAACTGGCAGTGCAGCAGCTTGCCGACGCGCCGCTGGCTAAATTGCGCCCAGCCATCGAACACTTCTTCGCCCTGCCCGACGTGCCCAGCATCGTTGAGCAATTGCAGCAAGTCACCGTCGCTGACAGCCACGAATGGGCGTTGGATACGGTCAAGCTGATGCAGGGCCGCTCGCCACTGGCCATGGCGGTGACCCTGGAAATGCTCCGGCGTGGTCGGCACCTTGCATTGGAAGACTGCTTTGCCCTGGAGTTGCACCTGGACCGTCAGTGGTTTGCCCGTGGCGACCTGATCGAAGGCGTGCGCGCCCTGCTGATCGACAAGGATAAATCCCCGCAATGGAACCCGCCGACTCTGCAGGCGCTGGATGCCGGCCACGTCGAAAGCTTCTTCTGTGACTTCGAGCAGAACAGGAACTAATCCATGCAAGATATTGAATTTACAGAAGAACAAGTCATGATTCGCGACATGGCGCGCGACTTTGCCCGAGGCGAAATCGCGCCCCATGCCCAAGCGTGGGAAAAAGCCGGCTGGATCGACGATGCCCTGGTGACGAAGATGGGCGAACTGGGCCTGCTGGGCATGGTGGTCCCGGAAGAATGGGGCGGCACCTATGTCGACTATGTGGCTTACGCCCTGGCCGTCGAAGAGATTTCCGCCGGTGACGGCGCCACTGGCGCGCTGATGAGCATCCATAATTCAGTGGGTTGCGGCCCCATCCTCAACTACGGCTCACAAGAGCAGAAAGAAACCTGGCTGGCCGACCTTGCCAGCGGCCAGGCCATCGGCTGCTTCTGCCTGACCGAACCCCAGGCCGGCTCCGAAGCCCACAACCTGCGTACCCGTGCCGAGTTGCGGGACGGCCAATGGGTGATCAACGGCGCCAAGCAATTTGTCAGCAACGGCAAACGGGCCAAGCTGGCCATCGTCTTTGCCGTGACAGACCCGGAACTGGGCAAGAAAGGGCTTTCTGCATTCCTCGTTCCCACTGACACGCCAGGTTTTGTGGTGGATCGCACCGAACACAAGATGGGCATCCGCGCTTCGGACACCTGTGCAGTCACCCTCAATCAATGCACCGTGCCCGAAGCTAACCTGTTGGGCGAGCGTGGCAAGGGCCTGGCCATTGCCTTGTCCAACCTGGAAGGCGGCCGCATTGGCATTGCCGCCCAGGCCCTGGGCATTGCCCGCGCCGCGTTCGAGGCGGCGTTGGCTTACGCCCGTGACCGGGTGCAGTTCGACAAGGCAATCATCGAGCACCAGAGCGTGGCCAACCTGCTGGCTGACATGCAGACCCGCCTCAATGCCGCGCGTTTGTTGATCCTGCATGCTGCTCGCCTGCGCAGTGCTGGCAAGCCGTGCCTGTCAGAAGCATCCCAGGCCAAGTTGTTCGCCTCGGAAATGGCGGAAAAGGTCTGTTCCTCGGCGATGCAGATCCATGGTGGCTACGGCTATCTGGAAGATTACCCGGTGGAGCGCTATTACCGGGATGCACGGATAACCCAGATTTATGAAGGGACCAGTGAAATCCAGCGGATGGTGATTGCTAGAGAGCTAAAGAACTATCAGCTGTAAGCTATTGAAATATTGGTCGTTCATCCTGATCGTGGACGACCTTCCCCTCATGCGCTCGAACACTCTTGCACCATCGTACCTAAAGCTCCTTCTTTCCAGGCCGATAGCCCTACGAAGCTCTAAAAAAGCCGCGTTGAATAATAAAACGCTTCGTAAGGACGACCCCCATGCCCCCATTGCGCTCTATCCAAGCCCGCTACACCCTGTTCCTGGTGTTATTCGTCCTGCTGCTATTCGTCTTGACGGTCGTGGGCATAGGACAGTTGGTGGCTCCCAAGCTTCGGCAAACCGAGGAACAGGTCGCCCTCAACCGTATTGCCGAGGTGGCTGAACAGATCCAGGGCGAACTGAACAAGGTCCAGGCCCAGCAGCGCAGCATCACCCAAACTATTCCCCTGCTCGACAGCGATGCCATCGACAAGGTGTTGCCCGGCCTGGTGGACCAGTACGGCGAACTGAAAGTGTTCGGCGGCGGCATCTGGCCCCTGCCCAACCAGCGCACACCGGGGCGCAACAAACACAGCACCTTCTGGCATCGCGATGTGTCGGGCAAGCTGGCGGTCAATACTTTTTGGAACAGCGACGCAGCCCCTAACTATTACGACCAGACCTGGTACAAAGGCGGCATGGCCACACCTCGGGGCCAGTGCGCCTGGGCGGCGGCCTACAAGGATGACGCCAGCCAAGAACCGCGCACCAACTGCGCCATGGTGATCCAGCGCGATGGCGCGCCCTACGGCGTTGCCACCATTGACGTGACCCTGGGCTTTTTCAATGACCTGGTAGCTCGCAAGGAAAAAGACATCGGTGGGCAAATGCTGATCGTCGAAAGTGACGGCAAGATCATCAGCAACAGCTCGCGCATCAGCGGCCAGGTGGTGCTGAAAAACATCAGCGAACTGGCAGGCACCTCGGCGTTTGCCGCCCAGGTCAGCGCCGGCCTGGTCCATCGCGACCAGCCGTTGCAACGCAACGAGTTCGATAATCAGGGCGTAGCCAGCACCTTCTTTATGCGCCCTATTGAAGGCACACCGTGGTTCCTTGCCACCGCCCTGCCCACCTCGCTGATCACCGCCCAGCGCGATGACGTGCTCGGCACCTTGAGCCTGTTGCAGATCCCCATGGTCCTGCTGCTGGTGCTGTTGCAGGTCTATGCGATTCGCCAACTGGTGCAGCGCATGAAGGCCTTGAAAACCAATATCGATGCGCTGTCCGCCGGCGACGCCGACTTGACCCGGCGTATCACCATCCACACCGAGGATGAATTGGGTGCCATTGGTCATTCGGTCAACCGCTTTATCGTCTACCTGCAAAACATGATCGGCGAAGTAACCCTGGCCACCGGCGCCATGTCTTCAAGCCTGGCGCAGTTGCAGCAAACGTCGGCCCAGACCAACCAGATCCTGGTACGCCACGCCTCGGAAACCGACCAGACCGTCACGGCCATCACCGAGATGAGCTCCACCGCCGACACCGTGGCGCAAAACGCCGCTGAAACCGCCGCCTTCACCCAGAGCGCCAACGAACACGCAGACCGTTCGCGAATCGTCGTGGGGGAAGCCTCCAAGAGCGTCAGTGCCTTGATCGGCGAAGTTTCCAGCGCCACCCATACCGTGGAAAACATGCGCCAGGACGCCCAGCGCATCACAGAGACACTTGGGGTGATCGGCGCCATTGCCGGCCAAACCAACCTGCTGGCGCTCAACGCGGCGATTGAAGCCGCCCGTGCCGGCGAGCAGGGACGCGGGTTTGCCGTGGTGGCCGATGAAGTGCGCGCCCTCGCCGCCCGGACTCAAGCCAGCACCTCGCAAATCAACGAAATGCTCGCGCGCCTGACCCTGGGCGTCACTTCCTCGGTCACGGCCATGGAAAATACCCAGGCCAGTTGCCAGTCGGCGGCCGATGCCACCGCTCGGGTCAACAGCGGGCTGGATGAAATGGCCGGCTCCGTCAGCCATATCAACAACCTGAGTACTCAGATCGCCACCGCTGCCGAACAGCAAAGCGCGGTGACCGAAGAGATCAACCGCAGCATGGTGCACATTCGCCATATGGTTGAAGAGTTGGTGCAAAGCGGGCACGCCACTGAAGACAATACCCAGAGTTTGCTGGAGGCTAATGGCCAGGTTATTGCGTTGATGGGCCGCTTCAAAGTGCGTTGACAAAAAGCCCGAACACTCCCGTGCGATGTACGGGAGCGCGACTATTCTGACAGTCCTAGTGCCCACTTTCGCCACACAGGAGGTGTGTCATGAATGCCGTTGAGCAGCCGAACCGCCTTGAGCGGATCAGCCAGGAACGCTATATCCAGGCCCCCATCGAAGCTGTCTACGACTACGTGACCCAACCGGATCGCTGGCATGAGTGGCATCCAACTTCCCTGAGTGCCGACACTGGCACCCACGGTTCGCTGCCCGCCGGCCACCGTTTCACCGAAATGATCGACCTGCTGGGCGTGCGAGTGCCCTTGAGCTACAGGGTGCAAATCGCCGTGCCGCCCCGTGAGTTCAAGACTGTATTCACTTCACCGACAGTGGATGGCTGCATTCACTACGTTCTGCAGGCGCAAGGTAGCGGCACCCTGTTCAAGCGCGTTCTCAGTTATGAGACTGAGTTGCAACTCACCACCCTGCATGAGCGCATGACAGAACTGTCGAATCAGGCTCTGGAGCAGCTCAAGCAACACCTGGAAAACGCCTGACCTGACAAAACCGTCATCTTCCCCTCAGTTTGCCGACAGCTCTAGGACGCTAGGCTACTGCGTCCTGGAGCTGTCAACCTTCCGTATAATCTCGAAACATAACCAGGCGACCCTTTTCTCAAAAGCGCGGAGAATGCGTTATCTCCGTACATTTCGTTACCTATGGGACCTTCGATGAAAACCACCCTGCGCCTGACCCTGCTGTCGGCCCTGTTCATGACTACCCTGGCCCAGGCTGCCGAGCTGATCCCGATTGATGTGCATCGCGATGCCAATTGCGGTTGCTGCAAAAAATGGATCAGCCACCTGGAAAGCAACGGTTTCAAGGTCAATGACCTTGTCGAAACCGACATGAGCGCAGTCAAGCAGCGCCTGGGTGTTGCGCCGCGCCTGGGGTCCTGCCACACGGCGGTGATCGACGGTAAATTCGTCGAAGGCCATGTGCCCGCAGAGCAGGTTCTGGCCCTGCGCAAGCGCGACGATCTGCTGGGCGTCGCCGCACCGGGCATGCCAATGGGCTCGCCGGGGATGGAAACGGACGGCATGAGCCACCCTTATCAGGTCATCGGCCTGACCCGCGAAGGCAAAGACGTAGTGATCGCTGACTACCCGGTACACTGATAGATGCTGGCGGGCTACCTGGGACTGTTTTTCGCCGCTTTCGGTGCGGCGACGCTGTTGCCGATGCAATCGGAAGCGGTGCTGGTGGGGCTGCTGCTCAGCGGCCATTACAGCCTGTGGTTACTCCTTGCCATCGCCACCCTTGGTAATGTCCTGGGCTCAGTGGTTAACTGGCTGCTGGGCCGCTCGGTTGACCGTTTCAAGGACCGCCGCTGGTTCCCCGTCAGCTCCGCGAAGCTGGATAAGGCACGCGTTCACTATCAGCGCTGGGGGCATTGGTCGTTGCTGCTCAGTTGGCTGCCGATCATCGGCGATCCACTGACACTGGTGGCTGGGGTGATGCGCGAGCCGTTATGGCGGTTTTTGCTGATCGTGAGCCTGGCCAAAGGTACCCGCTACGGGGTGCTGGCGATGCTGACCCTGCACTGGATCTGACCGGCGTTAATCTACGCTTAATCCCTGCGCGACAGCATCCGGACATCGTCTTTGGAGCCCGCCCATGTCTATATCTCGCTCGTTTTGCCTTGCCGGCCTGCTGCTCGGCAGCACCCTTCCCGCTTTCGCCGCGAGCGAAGGCCCAGCTTACGGGCCTGAGCTGCAAGGCTTTGAATACCCTTACCCAATCGAACACTTCAGCTTCCAGTCCCAGGGCAAGGCCCTGCAAATGGGCTACATGGACGTACCCGCCAAGGGCAAGGCCAACGGTCGCAGCATCGTACTGATGCACGGTAAGAACTTCTGCGGCGCCACCTGGGACGACTCGATCAAGGCCCTGAGCGACGCTGGTTACCGGGTAATCGCTCCCGATCAAATCGGCTTTTGCACCTCCAGCAAACCGGATCATTACCAATACAGCTTCCAGCAACTGGCAATCAACACTCACCAACTGCTGGAAAAGCTTGGCATCCAGAAAGCCACTTTGCTGGGCCACTCCACCGGTGGCATGCTCGCCACACGCTACGCCCTGCTTTATCCGCAGCAAACCGAGCAACTGGCGCTGGTCAACCCCATTGGCCTGGAAGACTGGAAAGCCCTCGGCGTGCCCTATCGCAGCGTCGACCAATGGTACGAGCGCGAGCTGAAGCTGAGTGCCGAAGGCATCCGCAACTATGAGCGCACCACCTACTACGGCGGGCGCTGGAAGCCGGAGTTCGACCGCTGGGTCGAGATGCTTGCCGGCCTGAACAAAGGCCCCGGCCATACCCAGGTGGCGTGGAACTCGGCGCTGATTTACGACATGATCTTCACCCAGCCCGTGTACTACGAGTTCAAGGACTTGCAGATGCCTACCCTGTTGCTGATCGGCACGTCCGACACCACGGCCATTGGCAGCGATATTGCGCCGCCAGCGGTCAAGGCGAAGATCGGCCACTACGAAGTGTTGGGCAAACAAGTGGCCAAGCTGATTCCCCACGCCACCCTGGTGGAATTCCCGGGCCTGGGCCATGCACCGCAGATGGAAGAGCCAGCGCAGTTCCACAAGGCGCTGCTGCAAGGGCTCAACTCCCTTTAAATCCAACCTTTTGAGGTTCTGGTGAATGGCATCAGGGCCGTGAGGAGCATGTCACTGGGCTGCAACTGCAGATAGGCTCAGTGAGAGCGAAGCTGCGATTTGCGGCATTTAGGGGAGGTTCCGGCTGGGGGCGAAAGATAAAGCATAGCGACTTGCCTCTTCCATCAAGTCATCACACATAGGATTCGCCTTGAGAACATGCGCAGCTGGGTCGATTGTCGACAAGCCAAGCGACGTCTTTTCTGTGGCGGATGCCCAAACTTCTCCCATAGGCCCGACAATTTGGCTTTCACCTCTGAATGTCGCCTCTTCGCCTGCATACATTTCCACACCGGTACGATTGGCACAGATTAGCGGAGTGGCGTTTTCCATTGCCCGAATGCGCGCAAGCTGGGTTGTCCAGGGTCCACCATAGTTGGCTGGGCAACACAATAACTGCGCACCTTGGCGCACCAGCAGGCGAGCGGCTTCTGGCATCCAGAGGTCAAAACAAGTAAGAACGCCAAAACGGCAGATTCCGTCATCGAAGCACGCTAATGCATCGCCTGGGGTAAAAAGGGGCTTTTCTATGCGTGACAGGTGGCACTTGCGTTGTTTCCCCAGCCAGCGCCCGCGCGATACGACAATCGCCGTGTTGTAGATGTGATCGCCGTCACGCTCAGCGATGCCAGCAATTAGCGTTGCATTCTTGTCTGCCGATAGTTGCAGTAAGAACTGCGCGGTTGGCCCATCGAACGCTGATTCAGCATGAATAAACAATGCCTCACGCGAGCTGTGAAAATAACCGATGGTGCAAAGCTCGGGCATGACCAGGAGATCAAATTGTGCCGCGTCTACACTGTCGCGAATCTGCTTGAAATTTGCTGCTGGGTCGCCAAATGAAACGGGATACTGCAAAAAAGCAGTCAGCATGAGTTTCCCAACTGTTATGGGGTTTTTCTGGGCCCAGGCTGATCTTCCTTTGGGCGGCGTCAAGTTGAACTATACCCTAGCAGCTCTGCCTCCTTCGTTATCCCGGTTACGCGCTGGCCAGCGATAGCGTGCTGCCCGGTCTGGGCATTGAGTGGGTAGCCGACAGGTTCAGGCTGCCCCGAAAGTTAGGCCCAGGAGGATGTTCCTGGCGCCGGAGCATCAGCGCACCATTATCGAGCGTTTTGACATTCGGCGCGCCAGCCGCGACCAATAACGGCACATGAACCGAATCCGCTGGCGCCTGAATGTGGCACGCGGGTTGTTGTGGTATGCCTGCCATGGGTATCTATGCATCTTTGCCGGCAGGGTTTTCAGGCTGGACTGGGCTTGGGTACATATCCGTTATTTTAGTCATGGCGGCTTAGGGTTACGCCCTTACGGCGTGTCACTTTCGAAAAGCCAGAATGCCGGCCCAGACGAAAGTAACCAAAGCGCTCTTGCCCCACCACTTGGTGCCTCGCTTAGGCTCGGCATGCCCGAACGAAGGCATTGCTCCGTGGGCCGCCGCGATGGGCCATCCTTGGCCCAACACGGCTAAACCGGCGTCCTGCCGGTTTACCCA
>NZ_JBEOPT010000012.1:0-170241 GCF_040310325.1 Pseudomonas sp. HY7a-MNA-CIBAN-0227
GTCCAGGCAAACGGCAGAAGCCCGTCCAGCTCACCGTCCGTGAGGGTCAGCAGTTCCTCACCGGTAACCATCGACACTGGGCAACCGTTGGTGGCGGTTTTATCGGCACTGGTTGCTGCATCGCCGTTAGGGTTTTTCGCAGAAGAGGGCACATCGTCGACAGGCTCCTGCTTCACCAGCGATGTACGCGCCGTCTTCGGCTCTCGCACCATCGGTGCCGGATTCGAAACCTCATCCGCGCCTACCTTTAGCGGCACACTCGCGGCCTTGACCGGTACCGCATGACTCTTAAGCGCTACCGGCTTAAGCACCTCGGCATGCCCATCCATCCGGGCCGTGCCGCCCAACCTGGCCATCTGTTCCAGCCACTTCCGCGCACGGCCGGATTTGACCTTGCCCAGCACCTGCGTGCCCATGCGTACCGCTACGCCCATACCGCCGATGGCCCGCAGCAAAAGCAGATTGAGCAGTACCTCGGCGGTAATTTCGCTCAGCAACTCAATCATGTAATGCGGCGGCAGCATGCGCATCCAACTGACCATCGCCGACAGGTAGATGAACAGCAGCGGCTCATCGCTCAGGATCAGCAGGCCGTTGGCAATTGCCTCGTTGCTCAGTTGCAGCAGTGCCTCAAGCTCGGTTTGCGACAGGTACTGCAGCAGCTTTTCGCTGTTGGGCTTGACGTCTGCCAACCATTTGTACAATTGCGCAATACCGTCCCAGAGACCGTAAAGCACGTTTCCAAACCCCTGCGCATACGCCAGTTGCAGTGAGGTGTAACGCTCGACAACACCGGCCTTGGAGTAGCTCTCCCATATCGGCTTGAACGTGTCCGTCCACTCACCGCGCAAGCTGCCTTCCAGCGAGCTGATCTGAGTCTGATAGGACGCATACAGCGCCTTGACGTGATCCCTGGAAACGTTGGGATAAAAGCTGACCCGATACTGCTGGTCGCGGGTGCACTCAGTGACTTCAAGAATGCCGCTGGGGCCGATGGTTTTATGGATGGGGTCGCCGAGCGGTCCACCGTCCCTGGAGACCATTTGCAGCATCACCGGCGTATTACCAATCGGCACAAAGCGAGCACTTTGGAACATGTGCACCAGCGTCAATGAACCACTGGCCTTGCACATGGCGACGGTGCTGCTGGGAAGGAGAGAGCGGGTAACGGGCGTCACCAGCGCGACCTCATCCCCCACCTTGAATACCTGGTCGACATCCAGCGCCGAAAAGCTCCAGAAGCTCTCGGCCCACTCGTCATAGGTGTTAAGGCATTGCCTGAAGTCGCTGAGGACCGAATCGACGTCGCGCGTCTTCGAGTCCATCGCCGCCAGGACCATAAAGCCAATGGCGGGATTCAAGAGGCAGGCCCATTGGGTAGGGCGTCAATTGGAAAAAGCATCGGCGTTCCCTCGCGCTGAGTGATCAGGCGAGAGACTTTGCAGAGGTTTACAAGGCCGGGGAGTAGAGGTTATCTGGCCGCGTGGTAGGACGTTTCGTTAAAAAAACAGCGTGGTTTCAAACCTCGCCCACCAGCGCCAGGCCACCAGTCTTCCCGACCACCTGTTCCAGCAGTTCGCGACGGCGGCCGATGAGCACCAGGTTGGTGCCTTCGGCGGCGTACAAGCGGGCGCAGGCCGCGCCAACGTCCTTCTTGATCTTCTCCAGATCGTGGCCGATGCCCGCCATGATCTGCCCGCCGTTACGCCCGGTGCCACCAAAACCCAGGTAGCGCGCCTCCAGCACGACGATGTTGGTGATGCCTTTTTCGGCCAGTTCCAGGGCCGTGTTGATGCCGGAAAAGCCGCCGCCAATCACCACGACGTCAGCTTCAACATCCTGTTCCAGGGTCTGGGAACTGAGGTTGTATTTCTTGGTGGCTGTGTAATAGGTGGGCGTTTCGATAGTGATCATGGCGCAGCCTGGGAAGTGAAGGAAGGCGCCAAAGCGGATGCCTGCCATTAGGGGCCCTGGCGGGGTGGATATCTTGATCCTGGGTGCCGAGACCGCCAGAACCCAATGGCAACCAAGAAGCTATAGCGCGCCCAGGGGAGCGGGGTGTTAGAGTTTCGTTAAATTATTATCTAAATAAATCGTGACCCTGACCCTATGCTCAAACCCCGGCGATCTCTGACCTTGGCCCTGTTGCAGGCCCGTGAAGCGGCCATGAGTTTCTTTCGTCCTTCCCTCAACCAACATGGTTTGACGGAGCAGCAATGGCGGGTGATCCGCATCCTGCGCCAACAAAGCGAACTGGAAAGTCATCAACTGGCTCATCAGGCCTGCATCCTCAAACCGAGCATGACCGGCGTGCTGACACGGCTAGAGCGCGATGGCATCGTGCGGCGGCGCAAATCCAGCGAAGACCAGCGCCGGATGTTCGTCGCCCTGACCGAGCAAGGGCAACAGTGCTTTGTCGAGATGAGCGCGGGGATGGAAAGTAACTACCTGAAGATTCAGGAACAGTTTGGCGAGGAGAAGTTGGAGCAGTTGTTGGCGTTGCTCAATGAGCTAAAGGGCATCAAGCCCTGAACCAACAGCTTGGTTAACGCTACGGAGCAGCTCGAACAGTGACGCAAAGACGGCAATTCAGCACAGGCATGAAGGGCAAGAACCTGCGCTATCTGAATGAAAATCCAGGCCAGGTGCCGCGAATGGTTCGAGCAGGCTTTCTGCTGCTTGAACACTTTTCGTTGCCCGCGTTTACCCAGGCCCTGGATACGATCATCACCGCGAACCTTCTGCGCCCCGGCTTGTTTGCTTCGCGCACGTTCGGATTGACCGAAGCAGAGGTCATCAGCGATTTGGGCCTGGTCATTCGCCCGGATGCTCGTATCGATTGTTCGGTGACTCAAGACCTCGACCTGCTGGTCATTTGCGGCGGCTACCGGACTGAGCTGAAGGCTGATGATGCGTTCATTCACTTGCTGCAAGCCGCGGCGCAGCAGGGTGTCAGTCTGGCCGGGTTGTGGAATGGCGCATGGTTCCTGGGCAAGGCCGGCGTGCTTGACGGTTATCGTTGCGCCATCCACCCCGAACATCGGCCCGCACTCACAGAGATCGCCAAGGTCAGCCATGTCAGCAGTGAACCCTATGTGATTGATCGCGCCCGGCTCACCGCGTCCAGTCCCTCGGGTGCTTTCCATATGGCGCTGGACTGGATCAAGGGGTTGCACGGTAAGGCGTTGGTGGAGGGTATCGAGGACATCCTGGCGTTTGAGGAGTCTCGTTATCGGCGCATAAAGCCTGCTGAAAATATCTGTGTGAGCGCGCCTTTGCGTGAGGTGGTGAGGCTGATGGACGCCAACCTCGAAGAGCCTTTGGCGTTGGAGCAATTGGCGGGCTACGCGGGCCGTTCACGTCGCCAGTTGGAACGGCTGTTCCGAGAGCAGCTCGGGACAACGCCGCAACGTTATTATCTGGAGCTGCGTATCACTGAGGCGCGGCGGCTGCTCCAGCACACCGAACTGTCTCAGGTCGATGTGCTGGTGGCCTGCGGTTTTGTTTCCCCCAGCCATTTCAGCAAATGCTATAGCGCGTATTTTGGCTACAGGCCGTCGAAAGAAATTCGGCTGATCAAGTAGCCTCACCGCCGTGCTGCGCCAGGCCCGTCACTTCGATGCATGCGACGCCATCAAGGCTTGGCGGGGCGCGGTGATTTTCGTGCTCCTGGCCAGGGCTTGCTGCACATCCGCCAACAGGTCCGCGACATCCTCAAGCCCCACCGACAGCCGCACCAAACCTTCACTGATCCCATGGTGGGCGCGCTGCTCCGGCGTGTAGGTGGAGTGGGTCATGCTCGCCGGGTGCTGCGCCAACGATTCGGCATCCCCCAGGCTGACCGCGCGGGTGAACAGCTTGAGTGCGTTCATGAAGCGCCGACCGGTTTCGATGCCGCCCTTGAGTTCAAAAGCGATCATGCCGCCGGGCAATTTCATCTGCCGTGCGGCCAGTTCGTATTGTGGGAAGGACGGCAGGCCGGGGTAGGTGACCCATTCCACTGCCGGGTGCGCCTGCAAGGCTTCGGCCACGGCCTGGGCGTTGCTGCAATGGCGATCCATGCGCAGAGCCAGAGTCTTGAGGCCGCGCATCAGCAGGAAGGCGTCTTGGGGCGACATCACTGCGCCGGTCAAATCCTTCAAGCCTTGCAGGCGAATCCGCTGGGCCAGGGCGTGGCTGGTGACGGCGATGCCAGCGGTGATATCACCGTGGCCGCTGAGGTATTTGGTGGCGGAGTGCACGACTACGTCGGCGCCCAGTTCCAGGGGACGCTGTAGGTAGGGCGTGCAATAGGTGTTGTCGATCACCACAGTGATGCCGGGTTGTCGGTGGGCGATCTCGGCCACGGCGGCAATATCCACCAGCTGCAGGTTGGGGTTGGCCGGGGTTTCGCAGTAGATCATGCGGGTCGCGGGGGACAGCGCATCGCGCAGGGCGGCCAGGTCCGTCAGGTCGACGTGGCGCACCTTGATGCCGAATTCGCCGATGCCGTGGTGCAGCAGGGCGAAGGTGCAGCCGTATAACGTCTGGCTGACGATCACCTCATTCTCCGGTCGCAGCAGGGTCCAGAACGTCGCCGCAATGGCGCCCATGCCGGAACTGAACGCCACTGCCGCGTCGCCGCCTTCCAGCGTCGCCATGCGCGATTCCAGCAGGGCCAGCGTGGGGTTGGAGATGCGGGTGTAGAAGTGCCCACTTTCCTCGCCGGCAAAGCAACCGGCGCCATATTCGACCGTGGGGAAGGCGAAGGTCGCCGACAGATAAATCGGCGGTACCAGCGCGCCGTGATGGTCTTGCGGGTCGTAGCCGTGGTGGATGGCACGTGTAGAAAAGCCGAACGTATTATGTTTATTTTTCATGGTCTCAGGCTCCTTATTTCCTACAATGCTATGCTCATAACCGCAGCTGAACATTCCATACTTTGCCGGGAAAGCCCTCCAGTCTGGGATGAAAATCAATAAAAATGACTTTTTGAGGCAAGATATGCCTGCGAGCCTGGACCGTACCGATAAAGCCCTGTTAAACGCGTTGCAGGGTAATGCCCGCCTCACCGTCGCCGAGTTGGCCGAACGGGTTTCCCTGACCACATCGCCGTGCTGGCGCCGCGTGAAAAACCTGGAAGACAGCGGGGTGATCAGCGGCTATCAGGCGATCCTTTCGCCCAAGGCGCTGGGGTATGGGGTGACGGCGTTTGTCAGCATCATGATGGACACCCACTCGCGGGAAATCGCCAGGGCGTTTGAACAGCGCTTGCTGGAGATCCCCGAGATCGTGGCCTGCCATAACGTGTCCGGGCGTTATGACTTTCTGCTGGAAGTGGTGGCCAAGGATTTGGAGTCTTTCGGCGAGTTTGCGCGGGAGGTGTTACAGACGCTGCCGTGTGTGAAGGAAATCTATTCGAGTTTCTCCTATAAGTCGGTGCGGCCGTTGCGGGTGATTCCGTTGCCGGGTTAACCCTGGGGGAATATCGAGTTAACAAACGTTATCCAGCGTTAGTGCGGGTTTGGCACAAACGCTACGCTCCCGCCGTCACGCCGCTGAAACAGTCGCTCGCCATTGTCCGGCTGGGTGCGGATCACCTGATGATCGCTGCCCAGATAAGCCAGTGGCGCCGGGTCATCTTTTGCAGACTGCGCGACGATGATCGTGCGTTGCGTATCGAAGTGTTGGCCGCTGGCCTTGTCCAGCCAGGCCATGAACGCCGCGCTGTCGCCCTCGCGCGGAAAGTCCTGGGTTTGCGCCACGTAGTAGAACGGCGCGCCGTGGTTTTGCAGGTACATCGGCACTTTGTTATCCACTTCCACCATCACTATCCGCCATTGGTCCCAGGGTGCGCGTTTAACTGCCTGTGCTTGCACGTCGGCGGCGAAGCGGGTGACCCCGCCGTTGCCGTTGGTCCATGGATAGATCACCCCGAGGACCAGCATCAATACGACGGCGGCGACAGCGAAGCCACGGTTCCAAACGGCTGCACTGTGTTTGCGGGCAACGCGCTCACTGACCCACCACGCGGCCAGCAACTGCGCAAAGGGCACCAGTGGCAACACGTAGTAGCTGCGCCGACTGCCGCTGGCGGTGAAGAACAGGAATAGTAAACCCAGGCCCCAGACCAGCCAGCGCACGTTGGGTACGGTGTGGCGCCAGTGCCGCAGCGCCAGCCACAAACCGAGTATCCAGCATGGCGCCCATGGCAAGGTGTAGGCCGGCAGGTAGATCAGGTAGGTGTAGATCGGTCCCATATGGTCGAAGGGGTCGAAAAAGCGCACCACGTTTTCCCTGAAGACCAATTGCAGGCCGCTTTCACCATAGGTGGGCGCGCCGTAGAGATGGGACAGCATAAAGGGAATGGCATAGAACGCCCCAGCGATCACCAGCGCCAGTAGCAGGCGCAGGTTGAGATGGCGTTTGTAGCGTCCCTCGCTGAGCAGATGCGGCAGCAACACCAGCCCCGGCAGCACGAAGCCAATCAGCCCCTTGAACAGTGAGGTCGCGGCCAGCAGCAGGAAAAATACCGTGTAGCGGCCCAGTCGCGTGTCGTCCGGGCCGCGCCAGTACCACCAGACCGCCGCCAGCACTCCGCACACGGTCAGCACATCGGCCGTGGCCACTCGGGCCCAGAACATGAAGTAGAAGGTGGTCGCCAGCATCCACCCGGCCATCAGCCCGGTGCCCTTGCGGTACAGGCGTTCGCCGATCAGGTACACCAACCAGATGCTCAGCCAGGCAGCAATCACCGAGGGCAGGCGCAACGACCATGGCCCGAGGCCGCCCATCAGCTTGGCGAACCCGGTGATCAACCAGTATGAGGGCAGGGGTTTGTCATAGTACGGCGTGCCCTTGAGGTAAGGGTCGAAGTAGTCGCCGCTTTGCAGCATCTGCAGGGTGATGTTCGCCCAGCGGGTTTCCGGCCCCCACACATCGCGGCTGCCCAGGCCCAGCAACAGGATCACGGCGGACACGCTGAGGAGCACGAACAGGGCGCCTCGTTCAGTTTTCCAGAAGGTCATGGGTGATGTCCGGGTGAGGTTTGGAGGTGCAAGCCGAATCAAAATAGCGATGCTGTGTTACGGCAATTGCGGGTAAATCGTGATCACCAGATTGCCCTTGCGATAGCGCTTGCCTCCTGGCGGTAATTGCCCGGCCTCGCGCATTTCGCTGGTGCTCTTGACCCGCATCAGCACCCCCACCGACCCTCGCTGGCGTGCGTCGCTCATCCACGCCTGCACGCTGTCCAGGTCCACCTTGCGATGGCTGGCGTCGGGGTATTGCAGGCCGTAACTCAACTCGCCGACGGTGTCGTAGAACGCCACGTCGGGCTGGCGCAGACGCCAGGCCAGGGCCGACGCAGAGCCCAGTTCATTGCTCAGCAGTGAGCGGGTTTGTTGAAGCTCATCCAGGTGTTCGAGGATGAACTGATCGGGCATTTGGTTATCCGCTACCATGGCCGGCATCCCCGCCGGCAACAGTGCCACCAGCAACCAGATGCCCAGTGCCGGCATGGCCCATAAGGTCAGTGGGCGAAAGGCTTGTAGCAGGTTGGCGAGCATCCAGCCCATCAGCACGATAAAGGCCAGGGACAGGCTGAACATTTCCCGGTGGCTATTGCTGTACAGCGGATCGGTGATTTGCAGGTACAGCAGACCGACCATCGCCGTCATGCCGATAGCAAAGTTGAGCAGGCCGTTGAGGCAAATGGCGCGGCGTTTGCTTCGTGCCAGCAGGTCCATCAGGGTATGGCCCATCAACAGGGCCAGGGGCAGCAGGCACGGCATGATGTAGGTCGCCAGCTTGCCGTTGCTCAGGCTGAAAAAGCCCAGGGGCAGCAACAGCCACAGTGCCAGGAACAGAATTGGCGGGTCGGTTTTTTCGCGCCAGGTCTTGAGCAGGGTCATCGGCAGCAACCCGGCCCAAGGCAGAGCGGACACTACCATCAGCGGCAGGTAAAACCACCAGGGCCGAGTGTGTTGCGCGTTGTCGGCGGCGAACCTGCGAATGTGTTCATGCCAGAAAAAGAAGCGCCAGTAATCGGCTTCCTGCAGATGGATTGCCAGGGCCCAGGGCAGACAGACCAACGCGGCCACGCCCATCGCCAGCGGGCCATAGCGCAGCAGTTCACCCAGCCGCCGCTGCCAGAGCATGTAGGGCACGGCGATCAGCACCGGCAACAGCCAGGCCAGAAAGCCCTTGGTCATAAAACCCATGCCGCAGGCCAGGCCGAGCAAGGCCCAGGCCGCGAGTCGCGCCCAACGGGTGCTGCTGTCCAGGGCAAACCACAGCGCCACCAGGCTCAGGTTGACCCAGAAACTGAACTGCGGGTCGAGGTTGGCATAGCCCGCTTGGCCGGCTACCAGGCCAAAACTCAGGTAGAACAGTGCGCAGGCGAAGCTTTTACGCGGCTCGTTCCACAAGCGGCGGGCGATCAGCCAGGTCAGTAGCACACTCAGGCCTGTGGTCAGGACCGAGGCGATACGCACGCCGAACAGGTTGTCGCCAAACATTGCCTGGCCTATGGCAATCAGCCAATAGCCAGCGGCGGGTTTTTCGAAATAGCGCACACCCATAAAGTGCGGCGCTACCCAGTTGCCGCTCATGAGCATTTCCTGGCTGACCTGGGCGTAGCGGGTTTCGTCGGGAATCCACAGGCCGTGGCTGCCCAGAGGCAGCAGGAAAAACAGGGCAAATGCCAAGACCAGTAGCAGCAATGGTTTAAGGCGGGCGTGTGCGCTAATAGGTAAAGGAATCACAGAGTGTCCACTCGGTAATTGAAATAAGACTTCAGGTAATAACCGTTAGTGAACTATTGAAGGGCTCGACATACGTCTGAGTTACAGCAACTAACGATGCCACGTCGTGGCTGTCGCTTTGCTGAACATTCCCGGTGTTATTACAGGTAATAAAGTGCCTAGAGTTGTTTAAGCGCGGTGGCCCAATCCTGGCTGTTCATGATGCCCAGGGCCTTGAGCTTGCCGTCGGCGCTCACCTCGACAAACAGTGAGCTGCCGTATTCAGCGGCGTCGGCATGCTCAAAGCCCAGGGCCCGTTCAAAGTCGCTGATACAGGCGCTGTGGGTGATCAGCAGGAGGTTGCGCCCAGGGATCTTGTGGCCGAGGATTTCCTCGCCCATGGCGTCGCCGCAGATGGCCAGTGGGCCGGGGGACAGTTGGGTCTTGCCAAACATGAACAATAAAGTCTGCGCCGTGCGGGTGGCGGGGCTGCTCAGTACATCGCTGCTGTCCATGCCCAGGGTCTGGAAAGCCTTGCCCAGGGCGCTTGCGGACTGGCTGCCAGGCAGGGTCAGGCCATCTTCCGGGCCCAGACAGGGATTAGTGGAGCGGTCGCAGCGTTCTTCATGGCGCACCAGTACGATCAGGTCGCCATTGTGCCAACTGGCCAATACCCCCGAGGTCAGCAAGCGATTGCCGACGCCCAGGTCCAGGGGCGAAGAGGGCCAGAACATCACGCCAGCCACCAGCAGGCCGATAAAGGCCAGGCCCAGACAGAGATTTTTCAGGCGTTTTACAGGGGCCCGGCGGGAGCGGGTCTTGGTCAGGGTCAGATCAACCACACTTTTCACCATGGGGCACTGTTGGCGGCATTGAATTGAACAGGCGCAGCTAACAGACAACTGCCTGTGGTGGAGCAAAATCCTGTCATAGGACCGCTGTCTTTTTGCTGAACATGTGGGTATTAAAATTGTGCGCGTGAGGAAACTAACAAGTTTCAGGTAGCAATGTAGTTACCTGCGCTTGGTGAGTAATTTAAAGTGCGGCAGGTGGCAACTCGGTGAAATCAATGTGAAAAAATTGCATGGGTTGGACAGTCAGCCGTTATCCTCGACCGCAGTCCATCGGCAAGCGAGTCTTTCTATGCTTCAGGTGCAAGGTGTCTTCAAAAGCTACGACACGCCTCAGGGGCCGTTGGCGGTGCTGGCGGGTGTCGACCTGCACCTGGCCGAGCGCAGCAGCCTGGCGCTGATGGGCGAATCCGGTAGCGGTAAAAGCACCTTGCTGCATCTGGTGGCGGGGCTGGACCGTGTTGATCGCGGCAGCATCCAGGTGGGCGAACAGCGCCTGGACCAGATGAGCGAGGCGCAGTTGGCTCACTGGCGGCGCACCGACATCGGCCTGGTGTTCCAGCAGTTCAACCTGATCGGCAGTTTGCGGGTGGAGGACAACCTAGCCTTCCAGGCGCGGTTGGCCGGGCGTTTTGATCCGCTGTGGCAGGCGCAATTGGTGGAGCGCCTGGGCCTGGGGGATTTGCTCAAGCGCTATCCCGAACAACTCTCCGGCGGCCAGCAGCAACGGGTGGCCGTGGGCCGCGCCCTGGCGTCCCGTCCCGGCCTGCTGTTGGCCGATGAGCCCACCGGTAATCTGGACGAAGCTACCAGCGACGAAGTGCTGAAATTACTCCTGGACCTGCTGCGCGATAGCCCGACCTGCCTGTTGATGGTCACTCATAGCCCACGCATCGCGGCGCAGTTGGACCGGCAGGTGGTGTTGCAGCGCGGCCACGTATTGACTGCGGCTACTCACTGAGGTGCGTGTCTTCTACTGGACCTTGCGCGCGTTACTCAGCCATTGGCGCCGCCACCCCGTGCAGTTCTTCAGCGTGCTCACTGGCCTGTGGCTGGCCACTGCGTTGTTGACCGGCGTGCAAGCCCTCAACAGCCAGGCGCGGGACAGCTACGCACGGGCCAGCCAGTTGATTGGCGGCGAGCCCCAGGCCAGCCTCGGCACGCCGGACGGCGCCAGTTTCCCTCAAGCGATATTCGTTACCCTGCGCCGCGCGGGCTGGCCGGTGTCGCCAGTGGTGCAGGGGCGGTTGATCCTCAAGGGCCATGAAGAGCAACGTTTGCAACTGATGGGTATCGACCCCGTCTCGCTGCCTGGTGGTGGAACGGTCGCCGGGCAGACGTTGGATCGGGCGCAGATGATCGCCTTCTTCAATCCGCCGGGACGCACCTGGATTGCGCCCCAGACCCTCCAGGCGTTGGGGTTGCACGAGGGCGACCAGCCGCTGAGCGCCAGCGGGCAAGCCTTGCCACCGCTGCATGCACAGCCGGACATGGCCCCCGGTTTGCTGCTGACAGACATCGGCTTCGCCCAACCGCTGCTGGGCATGCCCGAGCGCCTGTCGCGGCTGTTGCTGGACAAGGACTTTGCCGCGAGCGATCCGGCATTGCCGGCGCAGTTAAGTGGGCAACTGCAACTCAAGCACGGCGAAGAAAACAACCTGTCGCGCCTGACTGAAAGTTTTCACCTGAACCTCGATGCCCTGGGATTCTTGTCGTTCGTGGTAGGGCTGTTTATCGCCCACGCCGCCATCGGCCTGGCCCTAGAGCAACGACGCGGCCTGCTGCGCACCTTGCGCGCCTGTGGGGTCAGCGCGCGGATGCTGATTGTCAGCCTGAGCGTCGAGTTGGGTGGCCTGGCCTTGTTGGGCGGTCTTGCGGGTGTCGCCAGCGGCTACCTGCTGGCCAGCCTGTTGCTGGCGGATGTCGCGGCCAGCTTGCGGGGTTTGTATGGCGCCGAGGTGCAGGGCCAACTGAGCCTGACCCCGCTGTGGTGGGCCAGTGGCCTGGGCTTGAGTGTGCTGGGCGCCTTGCTCGCCGGCGCCAGCAGTTTGTGGCGGGCGGCGCGTTTGCCGTTGCTGGCCCTGGCCAACGCACAAGCCTGGCACCAGGCCCACGGGCGCTGGTTGCGGCGTCAGGGTTGGGTGGCCGGCACGGCACTGCTGATCGCCCTGTTGGCGCTGCTGCTGGGCGACAGCCTGGCCAGCGGTTTTGTGTTGATGGCCGCCTTGTTGCTGGGGGCGGCCCTGGGTTTGCCAGTAGTGCTCAACGGCCTGCTCAAGGCGGTATTGGGGCGCAGCCGTTCGGTGCTGGGGCAATGGTTTCTCGCCGATTGCCGTCAGCAGTTACCGGCCCTGAGCCTGGCCCTGATGGCGTTGCTGTTGGCGCTGGCGGCAAATATTGGCGCCGGCTCCATGACCTCGGGGTTTCGTCATACCTTCAACAACTGGCTGGAGCAACGCCTGACTGCCGAGCTGTACCTCAACCCGCAAAACCCGGCTCAGGCCGAACACCTGCACAGCTGGCTGGCACAGCAACCGCTGGTCCAGGCCGTATTGCCCACCTGGCAAGTCGCGGTGCAATTGCAGGGCTGGCCGGCGGAGGTCTTTGGCGTGGTCGATGACCCGACCTATCGCCAGCACTGGCCGCTGTTGGAAGCGGTGGCCGGCGATCCCTGGGATCAGTTGCTGCAAAGCGACACGCTGATGCTCAGCGAACAACTGGCGCGTCGGCTGAAGGTGCAGTTGAACGATGTGGTGACGATTCCCACGTCCCAGGGGCCGTGGTCGCCTAAAGTCGTGGGAATTTATGCCGACTACGGCAACCCCAAGGGCCATCTGCTGGTCAATGCCCGGCACCTGTTGCAGCACTGGCCGGCCTTGTCGCCGGCGCGATTCAATCTGCGGGTATTGCCGGCCAATGTGCCGGCTCTGGTCGGTGAAGTGCAAAAGCAGTTCGCGCTGGAAGACAGCCGCATCGTCGATCAACAGCAACTCAAGGGCTGGTCGAGCCAGGTCTTCGAGCGCACCTTCGCCGCCACCGCTGCGCTCAATAGCCTGACCCTGGGCGTAGCCGGCGTTGCGCTGTTTATCAGCCTGTTGACCCAGAGTCAAAGCCGCCTCGGCCAACTGGCGCCATTGTGGGCGTTGGGGGTGACGCGGCGCCAATTGATGCTGCTCAACCTGGGGCAAACCTGGCTGCTGGCGATGCTGACCCTGGTGCTGGCGTTGCCCCTGGGCCTGCTGCTGGCCTGGTGTCTGGATGCGGTGATCAACGTCCAGGCTTTTGGCTGGCGCTTGCCGTTGCAGGTTTTTCCCTGGCAGTTGGCGCAGTTGCTGGGGCTGGCGATGGTAGCGACGCTGCTGGCTTCGGCCTGGCCGCTGTGGCAGTTGTACCGCAGCCGGCCAGCGGATTTATTGAGGACCTTTGCCAATGAAGATTAAGTGCCTGCTGTGGGCTGCCTTGCTGTTGTCGCTTGCTGCTTGCGACCAGCAGGCGCCGCCCGAGGAAAGCTTCGCCGGCCTTGGCAGCGACGCCTCGGACTTTGCCCAAGTAGTGCCCGGCAAGGTCTTCAGTTTTCCCGAGGATCACGGGCCACATGATGGCTTTCGCATCGAGTGGTGGTACGTCACCGCCAACCTGAAGGACGCTGAAGGCAACCTGTTCGGCGTGCAATGGACACTGTTTCGCAATGCCCTCAAGGCTGGCCCCGTGCAGCCGGGCTGGCGCGACTCTACCGTCTGGCTGGGCCACGCCGCCGTCACCTCGGCCACAAGCCACTACTCCGCCGAGCGCTACGCCCGAGGCGGCGTCGGCCAGGCGGGGGCCAACGCGGTGCCCTTCAATGCCTGGATCGACGACTGGAACTTCGTCACCCACCCCGATGCTGCAAGCCCCTTGGCCGACATGCGACTCAAGGCCAGCGGCGAGCACTTCAACTACGACCTGCAACTGACTTCCAGCCGCCCCTTGGTACTCCAGGGCGACCAAGGCTATAGCCGCAAATCCGACCGGGGCCAGGCATCGTATTACTACAGCCAGCCGTTTTTCCGGGCCCATGGCACGGTCACTATCGACGGTAAACGCTATCAGGTCGGCGGCCCCGCCTGGCTCGACCGCGAGTGGAGCAGCCAACCCCTGACCGCCAACCAGACCGGCTGGGACTGGTTCTCCCTGCATCTGGACAGCGGCGAGCAGTTGATGCTGTTTCGTGTGCGGCAAAAAGAAGGCGCGGCCTACCTGACTGGCACCTGGATCGACCATCAGGGCCGCACCCAGACCCTGCACAATCAGGATATCCAGCTCACGCCGTTAACCAGTACCGAGATCGACGGGCGCAGCGTACCCACGCGTTGGTCGCTGAAAGTCCCTGGCAAAAATCTCGATATCACCACCGAAGCAGTTAATCCCAAGGCGTGGATGAACCTAAGCATTCCTTACTGGGAAGGGCCGGTGAAGTTCCAGGGTGGGGTGGGGTATCTGGAGATGACCGGGTACTAGGTCTGCGGGCCGTAACTCTGTTCATGGTCAAGCTTTGGCGAGGCTGCGTCAGGCGCGCCGCGTTTCTTTTGCCTGGCTTGATGGCAGTGTTGCGGCCAACGTAGCCTCGCTAAAGTTCGACAACTACCTTTTTTTCGTTAGTGCGCCAGCGCCAGCTTCATCGGCAAGCGTGCCATGCTGGTGTTCTTCAGCGAGCCCAGGTAGAGCCAGTCGCCATATTCACGGGCGGTGGTGATGGGTGAATAGTTGCCGGCGCTGCCATCCTGCAGGTTGGCGATTACCTGGCCATTGACGTCAAGCCCCAGGACAAAGGCTTTGCGCTCTATCGGCTTGGGCACCACCATCAGCGCTCGCACCATCACTTTGCGCATCAGCGGATAACCAGCAAAGCCATCGAGCAGCGGGTTGCGCGGCGAATACAGGGCCACCCAGAAACGGTCCTGGCCGTTGAAACTGAGGTTGTCCGGCAGCCCCGGCAGGTTGTCGATAAACAGGTCATGGGTGCCAGCCTTGCCGCCCTTGAGCCAATAGCGGCTGATGCGATAGGCACCGGTTTCGTTGACCAGTACATAGTTCTCGTCAGGGCCCAACGCCACGCCATTGGCGAACTGCAACTGATCGAGCAGCACCTCGGTCTGGTTGTTGCTGAAGTCGTAGCGCAACAGTCGACCATCGCCGCCGTGTTCGATCACTGCTTCACCGTCCTCGCCATAACCCCAGCGGCTCGACGCATCGCTGAAGTAGGCATAACGCCCGGCAGCGTCCACGGTAACGTCATCGGTAAAACCGAACGGCAGGCCGTTGGCACTGGTGCTCAGGGTGGTGAGCTTGTGCTGGGTATCCAGGGCCAGTAGGCCTTTGACACCGTCGGCAATGATCAGGCGACCGTCCGGGTGCAGTGCCAGGCCCAAGGGACGGCCACCGGTATTGGCCAGCACTTCCAGGGTTTTGCTTTCGGGCGAGGTGCGGATGATGCGGCCGTCATGCAGGCCGGTAATGAGAAACCCCTGGGCATCCACCAGCAACGCTTCGGGCCCGGCGATCTCCTGGGCGCCGATGCGTTGCACGTCCTTGAGGCGCTGGTTTTCGGCGAAGGGCCCATCCTTCATCGACGGCGCCTTGGGGGGCGACCAGTTGACGGGCTGGACCTTGGTGGGCATCAACAGCAGGAAGGCAACGACCACAATCAGGATCAGCAGGAGTAAATGGCGAACTTTTCTTGAACGGGTACTCATGACAATTTCCGTGAGTCTTGGGGTTGAGGGGCGGCCGGCTCCCAGTGCAGGGTGCCGAACAGGTAATCCATCAGCGGCAGCACGATATTGAAGTTGCGACTTTGCATCAGTTCGCGGCGGTGATGCAGCGCGTGCAACTGGCGCATCTGCTTGATCCATGGCAGGCGGGCCAGGGGATGGTTCTCGTGCAGGTGTTCGCAGGCATGGAAAATTTCATAGAGCAGGTAGCCGAGGATCATGCACCCGGCGAACAACCCGGCGACGTTGGGGTTCAGCTGTTTGAGCAGCCACCAGGCAGGCAGGGTAATGGCCAGGCTGTGAAGGACGATCAGCCAGGTGGGGAACAGGATCACTCGCCAGTCTTTCGGGCTGTCGTAGGTCATGTGGCCGGGGGTGAAAAAGCTGTGGTGGTCGCCGGTGTGGCGGGCGTAGAACAGCTTGGCAAAGCCGTGTTTGTGGTGGCCCAGGTAGCGGTGGATGAGGTAGATGCACAGGTTGAAGAACACCAGGGCCAGGGGGATGGTCAGCCATTCCCAAGGCTGGATCTGGTGGGTGCTGCGCCAGGATAGGGTGATGCATAGCAGGCCGTAACCCAGTACGAAACTGGCATGCAGCCAGGGGTTGTAGCGGGGGTGGACGCTGGCGCGATAGCGGGTGCGGAAGGCCTCGGTGGGGTGGTTCATGGGCGGGGCTCGTTGTTGTTTTTTTATTGGGGGTGAGGTTAGTTGGTTGTGGGGATTATGCGCGGGCTGATAGCCGATCGGGGCGGAGTACATATCTGTTGCTGCGGTACCGGATATGCACCCAGTCAAACACCCCCCGGTCAGCTACCCCCATCAAGAAGAACAGAAGACTTGCGACCCCCCCATTTCTTTGCTAGCTTCTCGCAAAATGTTAACGATAACATTTGCTCTAAAAATAAAAACAAAACAGAGATCCTCGCCATGAAAACGCTTCCGAAAACCCTGTGTTTGCTGGCTTTAAGTATCAATATTGGCACCGCCACCCTGGCGCAGGCCGACACCAAATCCGCACCCATCCGCATCGGTGCGTCCTTCCAGGAAATCAACAACCCTTACTTCGTCACCATGAAAGACGCCCTGCAGGAAGCCGGGGCGACGATCGGTGCGCAGTTGATCATCACCGACGCCCGCCACGATGTGTCCAAGCAGGTCAGCGACGTCGAAGACATGCTGCAAAAAGGCATCGACATCCTCCTGATCAACCCCACCGACTCAGTGGGCGTGCAGTCTGCCGTCAAGTCCGCCCACGCCGCGGGTGTCGTGGTGGTGGCGGTGGACGCCCAGGCCGAAGGTCCGCTGGATTCCTTTGTTGGTTCGAAGAACTTCGACGCCGGGTTCCAGGCGTGTGAGTACCTGGCCAAGCACATCGGTAACCAAGGCAATATTGCGATCCTCGACGGCATCGCGGTGGTGCCGATCCTGGAGCGGGTGCGGGGTTGCAAGGAGGCCGTGGGCAAGCATCCGGACATCAAGATTGTCAGTATCCAGAACGGCAAGCAGGAGCGTGACCAGGCGTTGACGGTCACCGAGAACATGCTCCAGGCCCAACCCAACCTCAAGGGTATCTTCAGCGTCAACGACAACGGCTCCCTCGGTGCTCTGTCGGCCATCGAAGCCAGCGGCCTGGACGTCAAGCTGGTGAGCGTCGACGGTGCGCCGGAAGCGATCAAGGCTATCCTCAAGCCCGGCAGCAAGTTCATCGCCACCTCGGCGCAATACCCCCGTGATCAGATCCGCCTGGCCCTGGGCATTGCCCTGGCCAAGAAGTGGGGGTCGCAGGTGCCTGCCAGCATTCCGGTGGACATTGCCCTGATCGACCAGGCCAAGGCCAAAGACTTCAGTTGGTAATCCCCCTTGGCCCCCTATCACCAGGGGGGCCAAGGTCATCCTTCTGCATAAGAGGTCGGCGGTATGAGCAGTCTGCTGAAGCTGGAAAACATCTGTAAGCGCTACCCGGGCGTGCAAGCTCTCAAGGGCATCGGCCTGCAGGTGGAGCGGGGTGAGATTCATGCGTTGCTGGGGGAGAATGGCGCCGGCAAATCAACCCTGATGAAGATCCTCGGCGGTGTCGAGCATCAGGATGAAGGGCGGATTCTGATTGACGGTCAAGTGCAGCAATTTGCGACCTACCGCGATGCGATTGCCGCCGGGATCGGTATCGTGTTCCAGGAATTCAGCCTGATTCCCTACCTGACCGCGGTGGAAAATATCTTCCTCGGGCATGAGCTGAGCAACCGCTTCGGCCTGTTGCGCAAACGTGAGATGCATGACGCCTCGGCCGCTCTATTCCAACGCCTGGGGGTGTCCATTGACCTGCAATGCGCGGTCAGGCACCTGAGTGTGGCCGAGCAGCAGTTCGTCGAGATTGCCAAGGCCCTGGCCCTGGATGCGCGGTTGCTGGTGCTCGATGAGCCCACCGCGACGCTTACACCGAATGAAGCCGAGCTGTTGTTCGACATCATGCGTGAACTCAAGCGCCAGGGCGTGGCGGTGATTTTTATTTCCCATCACCTGGAGGAGATTTTCCAGGTCTGCGATCGCATCAGCGTGTTGCGCGACGGCGGCAATGTCGGCGTCACCGACGTGGCTGACAGCGATATCGACCGTCTGGTGGAGATGATGGTGGGCCGGCGCCTGGAGTGCAGCTTCCCGCCCAAGGCCGCCAGCGAGCGCGGGCCGTTGCTGCTGGAGGTCAAGGACATCCAGTTGGTGCGCAACGGGCCGCATAACCAGTTCCAGTTGCATAAGGGCGAGATCCTCGGCTTTGCCGGCCTGGTGGGCTCCGGCCGCACCGAATTGGCGCTGGGCATGATGGGTGCGCTGCCGTCGGTGAGCAAAGACGTGTGGCTGCGGGGTGAAAAAGTCACCCTCGATGACCCGGCCCAGGCCTTGGCTCACGGCATCGGCCTGCTGCCGGAAAGCCGCAAGAGCGAAGGGCTGATCACCGATTTCAGCATTCGCGAAAACATCTCCCTCAACAACTTGCGCAAGTACCAGGGCCACAGCGGCCTGATCGATAAGGACAAGGAATGCGCCAGCGTCGAAACGTTGATGCGCCAGTTGTCGATCAAGGCGCCCAGCGGTGAAAGCCGGGTGTTCAACCTCAGCGGTGGCAACCAGCAGAAAGTGGTGATTGCCCGCTGGATCAACCACCACTGCGATGTGCTGGTGTTCGACGAACCCACCCGTGGCATCGACGTCGGCGCCAAGGCACAGATCTATGCACTGATGCGCAGCCTCACCGAACAAGGCTACGCAATCATCATGATTTCCTCGGAGTTGCCGGAAGTCATCGGCATGTGCGACCGCGTCGCCGTGTTCCACAAGGGCGCCATCGTCAAGGTACTGGAAGCGTCCGCCGTCAATCCTCAAGAGGTCATGCGCCATGCAACAGGGGGCTCAAGTGAATACGTCCATTGATACGGTCGGGACCGCCCGGCTGCGCCTGAACCTGGCGCGGCTGATCCGTTCTCCGGCATTTTATCCGTTTGTCGGGCTGCTGGTGGTTACGTTGGTGATGATCGTTGCCAGCGACAATTTTCTCACCGTCAACAATCTTTCGAATATCGCTCGCCAAGTGTCGATCAACGCGATTATCGCGGTGGGCATGACCTGCGTGATTCTCACCGGCGGTATCGATTTGTCGGTCGGGCCGGTGATGGCCTTGTCTGGCACCTTGACCGCCGGCTTGATGGTCGCGGGCTTGCCGCCAGGGCTGGCGATTGGCGCCGGGATGTTGGTCGGCGTGGCGTTTGGCATTGGCAATGGTTTGTTTGTCGCCTACCTGCACATGCCGCCAATCATCGTCACCTTGGCGACCATGGGCATCGCCCGTGGGTTCGGCTTGATGTACACCGATGGCTACCCGATTTCCGGCTTGCCGGACTGGTTCGGTTTCTTCGGCCGCGAAAGCCTGTTCGGCATACAGGTGCCAATCCTGATCATGCTGGTGACCTACCTGCTGGCCTATGTGCTGCTGCAACACACCCGTATTGGCCGCTACATCTACGCCATTGGCGGCAACGAAGAAGCGGTGCGTTTGTCTGGGGTACGGGCGGCGCGGTTCAAGTTGTTGGTGTATGGCATCAGCGGCCTGACGGCGGCGATTGCCGGGCTGGTGCTGACCTCACGGCTGATGAGTGGCCAGCCCAACGCCGGGGTTTCGTTTGAACTGGATGCCATTGCCGCCGTGGTCCTCGGTGGTGCCTCGATTGCCGGTGGGCGCGGAGTGATTGTCGGCACCTTGCTCGGCGCCATGCTGCTGGGGGTGCTGAACAACGGTTTGAACATGCTCGGGGTTTCGCCCTACGTTCAGAGTGTGATCAAGGGCGGGATCATTTTGCTGGCGATCTTTATCAGCCGTCAGCGCCACAAGTAAACCCACTACGTTTTCTCGGCGCGGCCCGCTGGCCGCGACGGACTCCTTCATGCTCAAAAAAGGTCAGAACACCATGGATAAGCACAGCCAAATGCAAGCCGTCGTCTGCCACGGCCCGAAAGACTACCGCCTGGAACTCATCGGCAAACCCCAGGCACGTCCCAATGAACTGGTGATCCGCATTGCCGCCTGCGGGATTTGCGCCAGTGACTGCAAATGCCATTCCGGTGCGGCAATGTTCTGGGGCGGCGACAACCCGTGGGTCAAGGCGCCGGTGGTGCCAGGGCATGAGTTTTTCGGTTACGTGGTACAGGTGGGCGAGGGCGCCGAGGAACACTTCGAGGTCAAGGTCGGCGACAAGGTAATCGCCGAGCAGATCGTGCCCTGCGACAAGTGTCGTTTCTGCAAGTCCGGCAAGTACTGGATGTGCGAAGTACACAACATCTTCGGTTTCCAGCGGGAAGTGGCGGAAGGCGGCATGGCCCAGTACATGCGTATCCCCAAGACCGCCATTGTGCACAAGATCCCGGAGTCGGTGTCCCTGGAGGATTCGGCGCTGATCGAGCCGATGTCCTGCGCAATTCACACCGTCAACCGAGGTGAAATCCAGCTCGACGACGTACTGGTGATTGCCGGTGCCGGCACCCTTGGGCTGTGCATGGTCCAGGTGGCTGCGCTGAAAACCCCGAAAAAACTGGTGGTGATCGACATGGTGGACGAACGCCTGGAACTGGCGAAAAAATTTGGCGCCGATGTGGTGATCAACCCGTCCCGGGACAACGCTCGGGAGATCATCAATGGCCTCACCGACAACTATGGCTGCGACGTGTACATCGAAACCACCGGCGTGCCAGTGGGCGTTACCCAGGGCCTGGAGTTGATCCGCAAACTGGGGCGTTTTGTCGAGTTCAGTGTGTTTGGCGCCGAGACCAGCGCCGACTGGTCGATCATTGGCGACCGCAAGGAGCTGGACGTGCGCGGCGCGCACCTGGGACCTTATTGCTACCCGGTGGCCATCGACCTGTTCGAGCGTGGCCTGGTGACCTCCAAGGGCATCGTGACCCATGACTTCCCGCTGGACAGTTGGGCCGAAGCGTTTGACCTGGCCAACTCGGTGAAGTCGATCAAAGTCCTGTTGAAGCCGGCGCAGCCTCCCCATGAGTAAAAGCATGGACTACGTCATCGGTGTGGATATCGGCACCCAGAGCACCAAGGCACTATTGGTCGATGGCCAGGGCCGGATCATCGCCCAGCATAGCCAGGCTTATCGCGTGGATACCCCGAAGGTGCGCTGGGCCGAGCAATGGCCGCAGGTCTGGCTGGATGCGGTCGAAACCTGTGTTGCCCAGTGCATGGGCAAGGCCGGCGTGGCGAAGGAGGCGGTCAAGGCGCTGTGCATCAGCAGTCTTTACGGCGGTTCGGGGATTGCCGTGGACGCGCAAATCGAGCCGCTGCACCCGTGCCTGATCTGGATGGACCGTCGTGCCGGTGAGCAGGTGGAATGGGTGCGTGAGCATGTCGACCTTGAGCGCTTGTTCGCGATCACCGGCAACTCGGTGGACAGCTACTACGGCTTCACCAAGATGCTCTGGCTCAAGCAGCACCGGCCCGAAGCCTGGGCCAGCACGCGATACCTGCTGCCGCCCAACAGCTATATCAATTACTGCCTGAGCGGTGAGTTGGCGGTGGACCACAGCAGTGCCGGCAATATCGGCGGCGTCTACGATGTGGCGCGGCGCGGCTGGTCCGCCGAGATGTTGGCGGCGCTGGAAATTCCGTTGGCGATGATGCCGGAGCGGTTGCTGTATTCCGGTGAAGTAGTGGGCGGTTTGCTGCAAGAGTGGGCGCAGCGCCTGGGCTTGCGGGCGGGTACGCCGATTCTTGCCGGGGGCGTTGATGCCGCCATGGCCACACTGGCCGCCGGGGTGACTCGGCCGGGTAATCATGTGGCGATGATTGGCACGAGCATGTGCTGGGGTTATCTCAATCAGCAGGTGGATGCCCGCCATGGTTTGGTGAGCATGCCTCACGTCTATAACGGCCATCAGGACCTATACATCTTTGGCGGCGCAATCACCGCCGGGGCGTCGGTCAACTGGTTTCGCGAGCAGTTCTGCCAGGCCGAGGAGCAACAGGCGCAGCAGACCGGCCAGGACAGCCTGTGGCTGCTGGAACAGAGCGCAGCGAAGATCCCGGCGGGCAGTGAAGGGCTGTTGTTCCTGCCTTACCTGATGGGTGAGCGCAGCCCGGTGTGGGATGACCGGGCCAGTGGCAGTTTTGTCGGCCTGAACCTCTATCACAGCCGCATCCACCTGTATCGAGCGGTGCTGGAAGGGGTGAGTTTTGCCCTGCGCCACAATATCGAAGCGGGTACTCGTGGGGCGTATTCCCTCGACCCGCGGCTGATTGTGGTGGGCGGGGCGAGCCATTCGGATCTGTGGATGCAGATCATTGCCGACATCACTCATTACCCGGTGTACACCATCGTCCAGGAGGTGGAAGCGGCCTTGGGCGCGGCGTTGTTGGCCGCGCATTCGGTCGGTTTGGTGGATGAGGGGCAGATGGAGCGGGGATGGGTGCAGTTGGAATTGAGGGCTGAGCCTGATGCGGAAAATGTTCAGGCGTATGACCGGGTATTTGCTGACTATTTGAAGCTGTACCCGGCGTTGAAACCCGTGATGCACAGCTTGCAAAAGGGTTAAGCGAACACCCATCCCACACTGGATCTCCATCGTTTTAGGGCCGTGAACCATGAACGCAATTTTTGACTTCACCCTCCAGCGCATCCTCGTCACCGGCGCCAGCAGCGGCATCGGTCGGGAGATTGCCCTGCAACTGATCGCCAGCGGCGCCCAGGTGTTTGCCCTTGGCCGTGACGCCAGCGCCTTGTCTCAACTGGGCTGTGAAACCCTGTGCCTGGATATCGCCGACAGCGCGGCCCTGGACCAGGCCCTGCAAGGCCTGCCGCCGATGCACGGGCTGGTCAACTGTGCGGGTATATCGCGCCTGGAGCCGGCAGCGGCCATCAGCAGCGAGGCATTTGACCTGGTGATGAACGTCAATGCCCGTGCGGCGGCGCAAGTTGCCAGTCGGGTGGCGGCGTTGATGATCAAGTCGAAGATCGCCGGCAGTATCGTCAACGTGTCCAGCCAGGCCTCGCTGGTGGCGCTGGACGATCACCTCGGCTATTGCGCCTCCAAGGCCGCGCTGGATGCAATCACCCGCGTGCAATGTGCCGAATGGGGGCGTTTCGGGATTCGGGTTAACAGCGTCAACCCCACCGTGACCCTGACGCCCATGGCGCAACAAGCCTGGTCCGATCCGGCCAAGCGCGATCCGGCCTTGGCGGCGATTCCCCTGGGGCGTTTTGCCGAGACGGTCGAAGTGGCATTGCCGGTGCTGTTTCTGCTGAGCGATGCCGCCAGCATGATCAGCGGCGTCAGCCTGCCCATCGACGGTGGCTACACCAGCCGCTAGCCGTTCTCCAGCTTGCCGGCAATGACCACCTTGTCCCGGGGCTTGTGCGGGTCTTCGAGGCGATCAAGCAACAGCCGTACCGCACTGCTGCCCGCCAGCGAGGCATCATGGGCGACACAGGCAATCGGCACGCCAAAGATATCGGCGAAGGGCAGGCGGTCGATGCCGCAGATGGTCAGGCTTTCGTGGGGGATGCCGTGTACCCGCAAGGCCTTCAAGGCGCCGAGGGTGATCAACTGGTTGAAGCCCATGATTGCGTCTGGTGCCGAGTGTTCGGCCAGGTAGGCCAGGGTGCTTTGATAGGACGGTTCCAGGGTGTAGTCACCGGCAAACACCTCGACCTGCACCTGGGGATGCTCGGCCAGTACCACACGCAAGCCTTTGAGCCGCTCCTCGGTGATCCGTGAGTGTTGTGGCCCGGTCAACACCAGCAAGCGCTTGAGCGCCGGGTTCTGGCGCAGCAGGTATTGCGCGGCCTCGATGCCACTGTGGTAGTTGTCCAGCACCACGCGGCTGAACGGGCTGTCATGGATTGTGCGATCAAGCAGCACCACCGGGGTCTTGCCATTGCTCAGGCGCTCCAGGTAATCCGGCTGATAGCTGGGTTCGTCGGAGACGGGTGACAAAATGATCCCCGCCACCCGGTATCCCAGCAGCGTGTCGACGGCCTTGCTTTCCAGTTCTTCCAGCTCGTCGGTGTCCACCAGCATGATGGTGTAGCCGTACTTTTTCGCTTCACGGGAGATGGCCTTGATCATCTCGCTATAAAAGGGGTTGTCCACCGATGCAGTGATGACGCCGATGATCAGGCTCTCGCTACGTTTGAGTCCGCGGGCGAAGGCATTGGGCACATAGTCCAGTTCCCGCGCCACCTCAAGAATCCGCGCCAGGGTGGCGGGCTTGACCTGATCAGGTTTGTTTAGCGCCCGGGAAACCGTGATGGTGGTCATATTGACCCGTTTGGCGATGTCGCTGATGGTGACGGATTTTTTCTTGTTCATCGGCAGGGCATGCTTGGGTGGTCCGGAAAAGTGCGGCAGTTGGAAAGCACCAGCAGGCTAGCATGTGCGCTGGCAACCCGTGGCTCAAATCACCGGGTCCCAGCGCTGTGACCAATCACTTTCCGCCTTGACCACGCCTCGAAGCAACACCAGCGCCTGTTGCAACACCGCACAATCGCGCTCTCGCGAATACACCAGGTAGGTGGGGAAACCAAACTCCGGCGCCTTGGGCACCCGCTCCATCACCCCACTGTCGAGATAACTCTGTACCACCCGCGTGCGAAAATACCCGGCGCCGCCGTTCTCCAGAATGTACTGCAACGCCAACGGCCCAAGATTGAAACTCACCGCCGCCCGCGCCTTGTCCGGCAAGGCCGCGTCGTGCTGCTTACGGAAACCCGGGCCCCAGTCGATATACACATAGGGATCGGGCCGAGCCACCAGCCGCACCTGGATCAACTTCTCTTCCAGCACTTGTTCCACCTGTAACCCCGGCCAGTACTGCGGCTGGAACACCAGCGCAGCATCCAGTACTCCCAGTTCCAATTGGCGCAACAGGTATTCACCGTCGCGGATTTCCGTGCGCAGGGCATGGCCGGGGATGTGTTCGCGCAGGGCCTGGGCCCAACTGAGCATCAGCGGGTTGCACAGGCTGACTTCGCCACCGATGTGCAGCACGTTGCGGTAACCGTCCGGCAGCGGCAGGTCGCGGCGCGCCGCTTCCCAGGTCTGTACCAACTGATTGGCATACACCACGAAGGCCTCACCGTCTGCGGTCAGCCGGGCGCCGGCACGGTTGCGCACGAACAGCGTGCTGTCGAGTTGGCTTTCCAGCTTTTGCACGCGGGCGGTGATGGCGGTCTGGGTGACATGGAGTTTCTCGGCCGCGGCGGCCAGGCTGCCGCAGCGGGTTATTTCCAGGAAGGTGCGTGCCAGTTCGATGTCCATGTCGGTCCCGAGGGTGAGTAGGACGAGCATTGTAGAGCAGATCAAATGTGGGGGCTGGCTTGCCTTCGATGGCGGCCTGGTAGCCGGCCGGGAGATGCTGGATTTGATTGAGTACATATCCGTTACCGCAGCAACGGATATGTACTCAATAACCCCTCCCACCCGTTGATCATATTTCAGCCCAAAAAACGCGGGGCCTGCAAGTGCTTGGCAGGAAACGCCCTCGCATACGCCCGGCACACTCGCAGCACCTGCTCATCGGCAAACCGCGCGCCCACTACATGCAACCCCACCGGCAAACCATTGGCCGCCAAGCCGCAGGGCACTGATGCCGCCGGCTGCTGGGTCAGGTTGAAGGGGTAGGTGAACGGCGTCCATTCCATCCATTCGTCCAGCCCGGAACCCGGCGGCACGTTGTGGCCGGCTTCGAAGGCGGTGATGGGCATCATCGGTGACACCAGGACATCGTAATGCTCATGAAAGGCAGCCATACGCGCCACCAAAGCGGCCCGTGCTTCCAGGGCGGCGCTGTAGTCGCTCAGGCTGATCCGCTCGCCCAATTGCGCGATGCGCAGCAGGCCTGGGTCGATCAGCTCGCATTGGGCGCTGGTCAGTTGCCCGGTCAAGCGCGCCGCGCCAGCGAACCACAGGGTATTGAACACCTCCAATGGATCGCTGAAGCCGGGGTCGATCTGTTCGACATGGGCGCCCAGTTGCACCAGGCCTTCGACCGCCTGGGCGACCACCTTGGCCACTTGCGGATCGACCTGCACATAACCGAAGTTCGGGCTGTAGGCGATGCGTAAGCCCTTCAAGTCCGTGCCGTCCTGCAACCACGGGGTGGTGCGGGGTGCGCCGATCAAGCCATCCCGTGCATCGGGTTGCGCGACGGTTTGCAGTATCAACACCGCGTCTTCCACGGTGCGGGTCATCGGCCCCAGGTGGGACAGGATGGTCATGGAACTGGCTGGCCACTGCGGCACATAACCAAAGGTCGGCTTGATGCCAAAGGTGCCGGTAAAGGCGCAGGGAATGCGGATCGAGCCACCGGCATCACTGCCCTGGTGCAGCACGCCCAGGTTCAGTGCCGCAGCAGCACCCGCACCGCCGGACGAACCGCCAGCCGTCATCCGCGTGTCCCACGGGTTGCGGGTGACGCCGTACAGCGGGTTATCAGTGACGCCTTTCCAGCCGAATTCCGGGGTGGTGGTCTTGCCCAGCAGCACCGCTCCGGCCTTGCGCATAAACGCCGAGAAGGGCGCGTCGACGTCCCACGGCCCATCGGCATTTGAGGTGCGTGAGCCCTTGCGAGTGGGCATGCCGACGGTCAATGTCAGGTCTTTGATGGACGACGGTACACCGTCGAGGGCGCCGCAGGGTTGGCCCTTGAACCAGCGTTGTTCCGAAGCCCGTGCGGCGTGCAGTGCGCCCTCGGGGTCGACATGGCAGTAAGCGTTGACCGCCGGGTTGTAGCGCTCGATACGCAACAGCGCATCTTCGGTCGCCTCTACCGGCGACAGGGTTTTATCCCGGTAGCGGGCCAGCAATTCGACGGCCGTCAGGTTGGCAATATCAGTCATGGTGCTTTACCTCCCTGCGCCGCATTAACCATGGCCCGCAGCAACACCGCGCAGCCCGCCGCCAGATCATCCGGCGCGGCGTTTTCGATTTCGTTGTGGCTGATGCCGCCTTCGCACGGTACAAAAATCATCCCCGCCGGGCCCAGTTCGGCGACGAAAATCGCGTCATGCCCGGCGCCGCTGACGATGTCCATATGGCTCAAGCCCAGGGCGGTGGCAGCATCGCGCACGGCGTTGACGCAGGCTGGATTGAAGTCCAACGGTGGGAAGTCGGCGGTAGGCGTCAGCTCAAAGGTCAGGCCGTGTTGCCGGGCAGTGGCCTCGATCACTTGGCGCACTTCATCGACCATGGCTTGCAGCTTGTCGGCGTGCAGGTGGCGCAGGTCGATGGTCATGTGCACCTGGCCGGGAATTACGTTGCGCGAACCCGGATGCAAACTCAGGCAGCCGACGGTGCCGCAGGCGTGGGGTTGTTGTTCATGGGCGATGCGGTTTACCGCGCTGACCACTTGCGCAGCGCCCACCAGGGCGTCCTTGCGCAGGTGCATTGGTGTCGGTCCGGCGTGGGCCTCGACGCCGTTCAGCGTCAGGTCGAACCACTTCTGGCCCAGACAACCCATGACCACACCGACGGTGATGGCCTGATCTTCCAGCACCGGGCCTTGCTCGATATGCGCCTCAAAGTAGGCGCCAACCGGGTGACCCAGCACAGCGCGGGAACCGGCGTAGCCGATACGCTGCAATTCGGCGCCCACCGACAGGCCTTGCTCGTCTTGTTTGTCGAGGGTGTCCTGCAAGTCAAACTTCCCGGCAAACACCCCGGAACCCATCATGCACGGTGGGAAACGCGAGCCTTCCTCGTTGGTCCACACCACCACCTCGATCGGCGCCTGGGTCTGCACATTCAAGTCATTCAAGGTGCGGATCACTTCCAGGCCAGCCATCACCCCATAGCAGCCGTCGAACTTGCCGCCGGTAGGCTGGGTGTCGATATGGCTGCCGGTCATCACTGGCGCAAGGTTCGGATCACTCCCGTCGCGGCGGGCGAAAATATTGCCGATGGCATCGACGCTGACAGTGCAACCAGCCGCCTTGCACCACTGCACAAACAGGTCGCGGGCCTGGCGATCGAGGTCGGTAAGGGCCAGGCGACACACGCCGCCTTTTGGTGTGGCGCCCAGGCGCGCCAGGTCCATCAGCGACTGCCACAAGCGCTCGCCATTGATCAACGGCGCATTGCTATCGAGTGGGTTGGACAAATCCACAGAGCTGTTCATAAGGAATCTCCGGTCAGGCACTCAGGGCCAAATAACGGTTCTTGATCGTCGGGTCCGCGCGGAAGGCTTCGGCGCTGCCTTCGTAGACCACGCGGCCTTGTTCGAGGACGTAATGGCGGTCGGCGAGCTTGTCGCAGACCATCAGGTTCTGTTCCACCAGCAGCACCGGCAGGCCGTCGTCCTTGACCTTGCGCAGGATCTTCACCAGTTCGTCGACGATCACCGGGGCCAGGCCTTCGGTGGGTTCATCGAGAATCAGTAGCTTGGGATCGTTGAGCAGGGCGCGGGCGATGGCGAGCATCTGTTGCTCGCCGCCAGACAGTGCATGGCCGGCGTTTTTGCGGCGTTCCTTGAGGCGCGGGAACATGGCGTAGACATCTTCCATCTGCCAGCGACTGGTCTTGCGCACTGCAATGCGCAGGTTTTCCTCGACGGTGAGCAGGCGGAAAATCCCTCGATTTTCTGGCACCAACGCCAGGCCCTGGCGGGCAATTTCAAAGATTTTCTGCCCCACCAGCGGCTGGCCATTGAAGTGAATTTGGCCCTGGCGCGGGCAGATAATCCCCAGGATGCTGCGCAGGGTGGTGGTCTTGCCGGCACCGTTGCGCCCTAGCAGGGTCACCAGTTCGCCGGGGTTGACGGTCAGGGACACGCCTTCGAGGACGTGGCTCTTGTCGTAGTAGGAGTGGATATTGTCGACGGTCAGCATCAGGCGGCTTCTCCCAGGTAGGCGCTGCGCACGCGCTCATCGGCACGGACCAATTGCGGTGGGCCTTCCACCAGGATTTGGCCGTGGCTCATCACCGTGATGGTTTGGCTGATGGACATGACGATGCTCATGTTGTGCTCGATCAACAGCACCGTATGGTCACGACCGAGGTCGCTGATCAGTTGGGTCATGATCGGAATGTCGTCGATGCCCATCCCCGAAGTGGGTTCATCAAGCATCAGCAGTTTCGGTTTCGAGCAGATCGACATGCCCACTTCCAGCACCCGTTGCTGGCCGTGGGACAACTCGCCGGCCAGGGTCTCGGCGCGGGCGGTGAGTTGCAGGCGTTCCAATACCTGATCGGCCATCTCCAGGTGTTCGCGTTTGCTGTCGACCCGACGCCAGAAGTTTAGCGCTTTCATCCCGTCGCGCCCTTGTGCGGCCAGGCGCAGGTTTTCCCGCACGCTGAGGTTTTGGAACAGGCTGGTGAGCTGGAACGAACGGGCCATGCCCAGGCCCACGCGGCTGTGGGCCGGCTTGCGCATCAGGTTCTTGCCGTCGAAATGAATCGCCCCGGCAGTGGCCTGTCGCTCGCCGGTCAGACAGTGAAACAGGCTGGTCTTGCCAGCGCCGTTGGGGCCAATGATGGTGTGGATGGTGCCGGCTTCGACCTTGAGGTTGACGCCATTTACCGCGTGGAAGGCGCCGTAGGCCAGTTCCAGATTCTTGGTTTCCAACAGGATGCTCATGACAGCTTCTCCTTGGTTTCGACGCTGGTTTTACGATGGCCGCGCAGCCGCTCGAACAGCGACGACAAACCGCCCCACAAACCACCGCGCATAAAGATCACCACCAGGATCAGAATCACCCCCAGCAGCATCAGCCAACGCGGCCACAGGTCGGAAAGGAAATCCCCCAGCAGTACGATGGAACCGGCTCCCAACAGCGAACCAAATAGCGAACCGGTGCCGCCGACGATGGTCATGATCAGGATGTTCTCGGACATCGCCAGGTCGATGTTCGACAGCGGCACAAAGTGCAGGAGCATGGCGTACAGCGCACCGGCAATCCCGGTCACCGCGCCGGACAATACGAACACCAGAATCTTGAAGTGGCGGGTGTCGTAGCCGATGGCCGAGGCGCGGGTTTCGTTTTCACGGATCGCCATCAGGGTGCTGCCGAACGGCGAGGCAATCACCCGGCGTGCGCCGATGAAAATCAGCAGGAACAGCACCGCGACAAAGCCATAGAACGCGCGGGCATCGGTCAGTGAAAGCAGCACGGTTTCACCGATACGGATCTCCGGGCGCGGCACGCTGAGCAGGCCGTTGTCACCACCGGTCCAGTCGCTCAAGGTGTAGGCGATAAAGTAGGCCATCTGACTGAACGCCAGGGTCAGCATCACGAAGTAGATGCCGGTACGGCGGATCGCCAGGGCACCGACCAAAAAAGCCAGGAAACCGCCGGCCACCGCTGCGCCTAAAAGCGCGCTGAACAGGCCCAGTTGCAGGTGGATCATCAACAGCGCCGCGCAATACGCCCCGGCACCGAAGAAGATGCCTTGGCCGAACGACAGCAGCCCGGTGTAGCCCAGGAGCAGGTTGCAGGCCAGGGCGGCCATGGCGAAGATCAGGATCTCGGTGGCCAGGGTCGCCGAAGGCAGGACCAACGGCAGACCGATCAACACCGCAAGCACTAACAGCAGCATATAGCGCGACTGGGTCTTGGCGAACGGCAGGGGGTTTTTCTCGCTCATGTCAGGCTCTCCCAAACAGGCCGTAAGGGCGTACCAGAATCACCACGGCCATTGCGCCGTAGATCATCAGGCTCGCACCCTGGGGCCAGAGTGTGGTCATCAGGCTTTGCACCACGCCCACCAGCAAACCGCCCACCAGGGCACCGCTGAAGGAACCCATGCCGCCGATCACCACTACGACGAAGGCGACGCCGAGGATTTCCGGGCCGACAAAGGGCTGGGCGCCGCGCAACGGGGCAAACAGCACACCGGCAACGCCGGCCAGGGCGACGCCGAGGGCGAAGGTCATGGAGAACAGGCGAAAGATGTTGGTGCCCAGCAGCGATACGGTTTCGGTGCTTTCACTGCCGGCACGCACCAGGGCACCGAAGCGCGTGCGCTCCAGCAGCAGCCACAGGCCCAGGCCCACCAGCCCTGAAAAGACAATCAGGAACAGGCGGTAGTAGGGGTAGACGAAATCACCCACCACCAGCACGCCTCGCAGCAATTCGGGCACGGCGACGCTTTTGCCCACTGGGCCCCAGATCATCACGCTGGCTTCCTGGATGATTAGCGCGATCCCTAAGGTCACCAGAATCTGGAACATGTGCGGCAAGTGGTAAATCCGCTGGATCAATAATCGCTCGATCACCCAGGCCAGGGCAGCCACCACCAGCGGCGCGATCAGCAGGGCCAGCCAGAAGCTGCCGGTGAGGCTGACGGCGGTGTAGCAGATGTAGGCGCCCAGCAGGAAAAACGCACCGTGGGCGAAGTTGACGAAGTTCAGCAGGCCGAAAATGATCGTCAGCCCGACCGCGATCAGGAAGTAGATCATCCCCAGCCCGAGGCCGTTGAGTATCTGGAACAGGTAAAGATTGAGCATGCAGGAATCCTCGAACAGGAGGCCGCCCGAGCGGCCCTGTCGTGTGTTACCGGTAATGGTTTAGCGGATCAGCCGAGCACGCAGCCGGTGGCCTCTACCGGCGGGAACGATTGGCCGGAACTGATCACCTTGGCTAGGTCGTCCTTGTCGGCCATATCGCCAGCGGCCTTGCCCACCAGCAGGTAGTAGTCCTTGATCACCTGGTGGTCGCCGGCACGGATCGATTCCTTGCCGGTCGGCCCTTCGTAACTGAGGCCCTGCATGGCCTTGGCCACGGTCGGCCCGTCGAAACTGCCGGTGGCGATGATGGTGTCGAGCATGACTTTGGTGCTGATGTAGTCAGCGGCCAGAGGGTAGGTGGGGTTGATGCCGTATTTGGCTTGGGTCAGTTTCACCAGCTCGCGGTTGAGCGGGGTGTTGACCTGGTGCCAGTACTGCGCGCCAAGGTACACGCCGTCGAGAAGGTCGCTGCCCAGTTCCTGGAACTGGTCGAGTCCGGCGGACCATACCAGCAGCACTTTCATGCGTTCCTTGATGCCGAAGTTGACTGCCTGGCGCAGGGTATTGGACGACTGGCTGCCGAAATTGAGCAGCACCAGCACGTCGGGTTTGGCGGCGATGGCGTTGGTCAGGTAGCCGGAGAATTCCTGTTCCTGTAACGAGTGATAGCTGTTGCCGCAGTGCTCCAGGCCATGTTCGGCGAGTACCGACTTGGCCCCTTCCAGAAGCGCTTCACCGAACACATATTGCGGGGTGATGGTGTACCAGCGCTTGGCATCGGGCAGTAACTTGATCAGCGGCACGATGGTTTCGCGGATCGCACCGTAGGTTGGCACCGACCAGCGGAAGGTTGCACTGTTGCAGTCTTTTCCGGTGACTTCATCGGCGCCCACCGGGGTCATGAATACACCTCCGGCCTTGCCCACTTCCTTGGCCACTGCCAGCGCCGAGGACGACAGGGTACACCCCTGGAAGAACCGCGCGCCGTCCTGCTGAATCGCTTCCTGAACTTTGCGCACCGCCTTGCCGGCATTGCCTTCGGTGTCGATCACCTTGTAGTTCAGCGGGCGACCCAATAGTTCGGGATGCTGTTCCACCGCCAGGCGTGAACCCATGTCGGCAAACTTGCCATAACTGGCAAAGGCGCCAGACATGGACTTGAGGCCATAAAAGGTAAACGGCTCGGCGGCAAATGCAGAGCGCACACTCAACGGAAGGCTGAGGGCGGCTGCGGCGGTGAGGCTGGCTTTCAACAACGTACGACGCTGCATGGGGTGACTCCCTGGTTTAGTTATTGGCAGGAGTGGCAATGGCAAAACGGCGCATCACGGCCTGTGGGCAGGCCTTTTATTGGGGTGGGTCTTATGTAGGAGCGAGCTTGCTCGCGAGAAACCCGAGCGCGCCGATGGGCATCAGATTTCCCGCGTTATCGTTAACGACCCTCGCGAGCAAGCTGGCTCCTACAGGTAAAACGGGGTCAGTGGTTGTGATCGAACTCCAGTAGAAAATGCGGGCTGACTTGGCCTTCGAGCGCGGTCATGTGGTGTTCGGCGTCGCACATGTGCTCATGCATCAAGGTGCGCACGGTGGTTTCATCTTCGGCGCGAAAAGCGATCAGCAACTGCTTGTGATAGTCCAGGTTGGCAGCGTCGAACTGCTTGCGCTTGGGCTTGTAAGCTTTTTTCAGCACCACGAGGTCGCGCAGTAAATCGTTGAGAAATTGCGCCATGAAACTCAGCAGCGGATTGGGGCAGGCACGGGCCAGCAGATTATGGAACTCCAGTTCCGCCAGGCGCTGTTCACGCTGGCCGGCTTCGCTGTCTTCCGGTGCGCTGCAAAAATCCACGTTGTCTTGGAGGGCGCGATAGTCGTCTTCGCTCAAGCGACCGAGCACCGACACGGCCAGTTCCACCTCGATGACCTTGCGCAACTGATAGACCTGCTCGCCATCCAGATGCTGGAAGTGCAGGTAATTGCGCAAGGCGCGGCTGGCCGGCTCGGTGCCGGCCTGATTCAAATAGGCACCGCCACTGGGGCCGGTGCGGGTGCTGACCAGTCCTTCGACCTCCAGCGCCTTGAGGGCTTCACGGGCCGAACCCTTGGAGCACTGGAAGCTTTCCATCAGCTCACGCTCGGTAGGCAAGCGGTCGCCGGGCTTCAGGGCGTCGGTGACGATGGAGCGCTTGACCGACTCGACAATCACATCGGAAAGCTTCTGGCGTTTGCGTCGCAGGGGGCGGCTGAGCATGGTTTTCTATTTATCGTATTAATGCGGATAAATAGCACTTAATAGGGGTTGGCGAGGGGCGTCAACGGCAGGGGTCGTTTTCAGTCAAGAAGGGTCGCAAACAGGTCTGGCGCAGTAATTGCCTCCCTTCACTGCTCAGTCTTTATGCAGGAGCAACCCGACCATGCAATTACGAGCCTTGCGGTATTTCCACGAGGTCGCGCGCTGCGCTTCGTTGCGTAAGGCGGCTGAGCGGTTGTACGTCACGCCGACGGCCGTGAGCCGGCAGATCGAGCACTTGGAGCACTTCTTTGGTGCCGCCCTGATTGAGCGCGGGCCCCGAGGTATCCGTTTGACGGTGGAGGGCGAATGCCTGGCCGAACAGGTAACGTCCACACTGCGCGGCCTCGATCAAGTGCGTGATGTGATCGCTAGCCGACAAAGCCAGGTGGCGGGTAATATCAGCATCCATGTGTCAGAAAGTATCGTTTCCACCGTGCTGGCGCCAGTGCTCGCCGCGTTTTATCGCGCTCATCCCAAGGTCACCTTCAATATCGTCATCGCCAGTGCATCAGCCACCCTCGATGCCTTGTGCAGCGGTGAGGCCGACCTTGGGCTGGCGTTCTACCTGCAGGAGCGGGCCGACGTCGAAGTCACCGCACAATGTGAGTTGTGGCACCGGGTTCTGGTGAGCGCCGAGCATCCCTTCGCCCAGCGCGACAGCATTGAATTGAGCGAACTGGAAGGCCAACCCCTGGCGATTCCCGACTCCGCCTATGGCGCGCGCCAGGCCCTGGAAGTGGCGGCAAGGAAGCGTGGAGTAACCCTTGAAGCGGTGTTCACCACCAGTTCCCTGGAAGTGCAGAAAAGCCTGGCCCGGCAGCGGGCGGCAGTGTTGATCCTGCCCCAGGTAGATGCCGAGGCGCGGGACCTGGGGGATGGTCTGGTGGCAGTGCCGATTGCCGATGAATACCTGGGCCGGATTCGCATCGACCTGTGTGTGTACCGCAATCGCCCCCGCTCGGTGGCGGTGCTCAAGTGCCAGGAGATGTTGGCCAGTGCCATGCAGCGCTATGCGTTGGTGGAATGAGTCATCAATTTGGTGCGCCATTCGATGCCCGTCAGCCTGTCGACGGCTGACGGGCTCGACTTAGAACAGGTTGATCGGGAAGTTGCCGACAAGCCGGAATTCATCGTAACTGCCATCAATCTGTCCACCACTGGCGCGGTGGTTGTAGACGATGGTGCGCAGCACGGCGTTTTTCAGTTTTCCGGACTGCACCACATAGGCCAGCATCAGGCCGTTTTCGTTGTGCTTGGCATTGTCCAGGCCGCGCACGTTGTAGCCGGTGTTGTGGCCATTGCGGTCGCCGTCGTAGTGAGTACCGTCGATGCCCCAGCCCTTGGCGTGCCACAGGCTGGCAGTCAGGCCGGGAACACCGTAGGCCGCCAGGTCGATGTCGTAACGCAGTTGCCAGGACTTTTCGTTGGGGCCGTTGTAGTCCGAGTACAGCGAGTTGGCCATGTAGTTGCCAGTGGATTCCCACACGTAGTCGAAGTACTCGTTGCCGAATACCTGCTGCCAGGCCAGGGTCAGGCTATGGGCCTGGTGGGTGGCGGTGACGGCCAGGCTGGCGGCGTTGTTGTCGATGTAGCCCAGGCGTTGCTTGCCAGAATCGCGGGTGTGGTAGTAGTTGAAGGCGGTCTTCAGGGCCAGGTCGGATTTGTCGCCGATGCGGTGAGTCAGGCCGACATAGTATTGGTCCCACATATCTTCGAAGCGCGAGCCGTAGAGGCTGGCTTCCAGGCCATAGCCCGGCTTGATCGTGGCGCCCAGGTAGCTGATGCGCGCACCGCTGTAGGCGCGGTTACCGAAGGTGGTGGTCAGGCGTTCGGCACCGGTGCTGGTACGGGGGATCGCCCGGTCGAAACTGCCGCCTTGAATCGACAGCCAATCCAGTTCGTTGCTGTACAGCCCCATGCCCTGGAAGCTGGAGGGCAGGGCGCGGTTGTCCTTGTAGCGCAGAATCGGGTTGTCGGTCATCAGGCGGCCGGCCTTGAGTTCGGTGCTGGACAGCCGAAAGCGCACATCGCCCACCCCCAGCCGGCTCCAGGTCGGGATGGCGTCGCCGTCGCTGTCCACCAGCACGCGGTCGCCGCCATTGGCCACCTTGCCATGGCCGCGTTCCAGGTTGACCGCGCTGAATACGCCCACGTCCACACCGACACCAATCAGGCCCTGAGTGTAGCCGGAGCTGTACTTGAGCATGCTGGTCTGCACCCAGGTTTCCCGCACGCGGGTCGGCTCGATGCCGCCGGGTTTCTTGATGCTCAGGCGGGTGGTGCGCTTTGTGTGCTGGTTGGAGTAGTAGTGACGCAGGTTCAGGTCCAGGGTGCTGCCTTCAAGAAAACCGGGCGCGCTGGCCTGGGCATTCTCTTGAGCAAAAGCCTGAGTGCTTGTGGCCAGGGTGACGGCCAGCAAAAGACGTGGATACATGGTGAATCCCCACACAAATAAGACGTAAGGCGACCGTCCCGGCCAAACCCATGGGCTCGACCGGTCAGTGGCGAAAAGACGCGGGACAGTGGGAAGCGGTATCAGCGAACCGGGGCTTCTGTGAGCCGGGTTTCGCGGGCCGATTGGCCAGGCAGCGATGGCCGGGTTTCCTTGGCAAACCAGGCGGCGGTCAGGCACACCACGTTGGCGATCAGCAAGTACCAGACCGGCGACATCGGGTCACCGGTGGTGCCGATCAGCCAGGTGATGATGATCTGCGCGGTGCCGCCAAACGCCGCCACGCCGAAGGCGTAGACGATGGAGAAACCGGTGGAACGTACCGACTTGGGAAAGCTCTCCACCAGCAACACGATCAACGCCGCGCCACTCATGCCATGCAGGCCCGACAGTACGGCCAGGGTGATGAGGAAGGTCGAAGGGCTGGGGTGTTCGGTCATCAGTTGCAGCGCGGGGAACAGGATCAGCAGCAACACCACCCGTGGCGTCATCAGAATCACGCGGCGGCCGAAGCGGTCGCAGAGTATACCGCCGGCGATTGCGCACACTGCCATCGCCGCCCCGGCCACCAGGGTGGAGAGCATGGAAATGCTGGTGGGCAACTTCAGTTCGGTGAGGGCGAAGGTGGTCATATAGTTGAGGAAGTACTGGGTGATGGTGCTGCCGGAGAGGATCAGCAAGCCCAGCACCAGCGCCCGCCGATGCTTGCCGCAGACTTCCCGCACCAGCTCGCCGGTGCTGGTCTGCTCGCCGTGGCCGTGGAAGGTTTCTGCCAGGTTGCGGCGGATGTAGATGCCGATGGGCAACACCAGCAGACCGAACACGAAAGGCACGCGCCAACCCCAGCTGTTGAGGTCTTCGGGTGACATGACTTTGGTCAGGGTATAACCCACCAGGCCTGCAGCCATCGCCGCGACGCCTTGGGCGACCACTTGCCAACAGGCATAAGTGCCGCGCTTGTGTGGCGGTGCGGCTTCCAGGATGTAAGTGGTGGCGGGGCCGGCTTCACCGCCCCAGGCCAGGCCCTGGATCATGCGGGTGACCACCAGCAGGATCGGCGCGGCGATGCCAATGGTCTCGTAGCCGGGCAAGATCGCAATACTGCCGGTGCCCACAGCCATCATCACCAGGGTCAGCAACATCGCCGGTTTGCGCCCGACACGGTCGGCGTAGGCGCCAATCAGTACGGCGCCCAACGGCCGTACGATAAAGCCGATGCCGAAGGCTGTGACCGACAGCATCAAGCTGACGAAGGCGCTGTCGGAGGGGAAAAACGTGTGGCCAATCATCACCGCGAAAGTTGCGTACACACCAAAGTCGAAAAACTCCACCGCGTTGCCCAGCACCACGGCAAAGATGCTCTTTTTGCCAGCGTCCGGGGACGGTGTTTCGGGTGTCTGATCCGGATCGGATCGGGTCAATTGTTCAGTGTGCATACCAGCCCCTCGATTTTAGTTATAAGTCGTCCAGACCCCGGCCGGGTGGCCGAGGAACAGGCGTGTGGGTGGGCAGTTCAGTTACAGCATTAAAGTCAGGACGGGTTCGGCCAGTGGTGGATTGCGCCACGCCAGCTCTCATAGGTTTTAGCAATTTGCAGCAGCCAGATATCAGCGAAGCGCGGTGCGACCATTTGCAAACCGATGGGCATGCCGTCGGCGGCGAAACCGCAGTTGATCGACAGTGCGGGTTGTTCGCCCATATTCCACGGCACGGTGAAGACGATGTGCTCGAACGGTTGTTGCGGGTCATTGCTCGGCGACGGCCACTCGGCGGGGAAGGCATTGACCTGGTTGGTGGGCGAGAGGATCAGGTCCAGATCGCTGAACGCTTGCGCTGCGCGGCGGCGCATTTCGAACGTCTGGTTGAAGCCCTGCACGGCTTGCACGCCCGTGATGTCGGCGCCCGGTGCGGCCCAGTCGCGGATATAGGGCAAGACTTTGTCGAACTGCTCACTGCTCAAGGCCGACAAATCGCCCCATTGCCGGGCGCGCCAGAAGTGGTCGAGGCCGTCGAGTTGTGCGCGGTCCATGATCGGTGGGATCAGCGTGACTTTGGCGCCATGGGCCTCAAACAACCGTGCGGCTTGCTCGACCGCCTCGCAGACAAACCCCTCCGGTTGCAGACCGGCACCGGGTTCGAGCATCAAACCGACACGCAGGCCCTTGACCGACAGCGGCTGGTTGCTCCACTCGGTGGTGAGCGGCGGCAGGCTGGTGGCGTCGCGGGCATCGGGGCGGGCCAGGTGCTGCATCATCAATACGCAGTCGTCGACCGTGCGGGTCATGGGGCCGGCGGTGCGGCCGGTGTAATACGGGTCGATGGGGATTCGTCCCAGCGTCGGTTTGAAACCCACCAGGCCACACCAGGCGGCGGGCAGTCGCACCGAGCCGCCGATGTCGGTGCCGATGTGCAGCGGGCCGTAACCGGCAGCGGCGGCAGCGGCGGCGCCGGAGCTAGAACCACCGGTGTTGTTGGCGATGTTCCACGGGTTGCGGGTGATGCCGTGGAAACTCGACAGACCGGAGGAGAGCATGCCGAAATCGGGGGCGGTGGTTTTAGCGAGAATGATGGCGCCGGCTTCGCGCATTCGTGCGGCGGGTGGGGCATCGTTCAGGGCCGGCGTGAGTCGGGTGGCGGCGCTGCCGAGGGGGATCGAGGTGCCTTTTGTGGCGATCAGTTCCTTGACGGTGATGGGAACGCCGTCGAGTACGCCATTGGGTTGGCCTTTGTTCCAGCGCTCGGTGGAGGCTTGGGCCTGCTGGCGGACCTGGCCCGGGTCGAAGGCGTAGAGGGCGCGGATTTTTGGTTCCCAACGATCGATATGGGCCAGCAGGTGGTCGTAGTAGTCGATGGGGGACAGTTGCCGGCTGGCGAATTGCTCCAGCAGTTGCGCGGCCGTGAGGGTGTGCAGATCAGTCATCGAGCGCTTCCTTGGGATGGGCCTGGGCTCATGGCGGGTGGCTATTGGTCTGGACTATATAAACCCTTTGGGGGATCGGCCATCACAAACGAGGCAGGGCGGTGTTGCGCTTTTGTGTGCACTCGGGGTGGCGCAAGCAAGTCGGCACGCCTATCTCAGCGGTGATTAACCCTCTGAGCGGTAGTGGCTATTGGCCGTTGCCCTGATAGACTTCCTGCATTCATCCAGGATCAACGAGACCATGCCAGCTACAGGAGGAAAAGGACTTGCGCTCGCCAAACGCCTGTACAAATCCCGCGGCCTTGGGCTGAGCCTCGGGTTTATCTGCGTGGTTGCCGGCATGTATCCATTGGCCCCACCCAACTGGGTCTGGGCCTGGATGATCATCAACGCCTTTGTCTGGCCGCACCTGGCTTACCAATGGTCGCGCCGCGCCAAAAACTCCCTGCGTACCGAGCACCGTAACCTGCTGTTCGATTCGTTTTGCGGTGGTTTCTGGGTCGCTGCCATGCAGTTCAATCCGCTGCCCAGTGTCACCACCTTGTCGATGATGACCATGAACAACGTCGCCATCGGCGGCCCACGGTTCATGCTCATCGGTTGGCTGGCCCAGGCGCTGGGGATAGGCGTGTCGATGTTGATATTCACCCCGACATTCATCGCCTTGACCAGCGAAACCCAGCTCTACGCCTGCCTGCCGATCCTGATGATCTATCCCCTGGCCCTGGGTTGGATTTGTTACCGCCAGGCCATCACCCTGGCCCAGCACAAACGCGAGTTTCTGGCCCTGAGTCGCACTGACAGCCTGTCTGGTTTGCTCAATCACGGTGCCTGGAAAGACCACCTGGAAATCGAGTTCCAACGCTGCCGCGAAGAGCAGCAGGGCGCCGCCATCGCCTTGATCGACATCGATCACTTCAAGGTCATCAATGACACCTACGGCCATGTCACCGGCGATATTGTGCTGCGCCAGTTGAGCAAAGTGCTGCGCCAGAACCTGCGGGCCACTGACTTGGCCGGGCGTTATGGCGGTGATGAGTTTTGCGTGATTCTGCCGGACATGCCCCTGGGCCGCGCCACCGAAGTGATGGAGGCCTTGCGCGACCGCTTCAGTTCCCTCGGCTACGCCCAGGACCCGACTTTGCGCGCCAGCCTGAGCATCGGCCTGGCGCCGTATCAACCGTCTCACGACGATGCCACCAGTTGGCTCAACGATGCCGACCAGGCGTTGTACGAGGCCAAGAGCAGCGGGCGTAATCGGGTCAGTGCAGTGCAGGGGAGTTGGCTGAGGTCGGTTTGAGGATCAACAAACCGGCTTTTGTCAGGTAGGGTGTGGCGCTACCTTCCAACAAAAACAAGGATCGGTTCATGACCTTCAATTTTCACCGCACCTTACTGGCCGCCACCCTGGTGCTGTCTTTTGGCTTGGCAATGCCGGCCTTCAGCGCCGAACCTCACAAACTGATCCAGGCCGATGCCGAACAGTACAAGGCCGATGCCCTGAAACTGCTGGAGCGCCTGGTGAATATCGATTCGGGTTCCGGCTACGAACCCGGCCTGACCCAAGTGCGGGACATCGCCGTCGATGAGCTGAAGCAACTCGGTTTCAGCATCGAACTGGTGCCGGATGCTGCCGCCAACAACAGCCATGTGATCGCCACCCTCAAGGGCACCGGCAAAGCGAAAATCCTGCTGATGGCGCACATGGACACCGTGTTCAAGGAAGGTTCGGCGGCCGAGCGGCCGTTTCATATCAAGGATGGCCGCGCCTACGGTCCAGGGGTGATGGACGACAAGGGCGGCATCGTTGCCGGGATCTATGCCTTGAAAGTGCTGAAAAACCAGAACTTCAAGGACTACGCGCAGATCACCTTCCTGCTGGACGCCAGCGAAGAAACCGGCTCCGACGCCGCCACCGATCTGATCAAAAAAACCGCCAAGGCCCACGACGTCACCCTCAACCTGGAACCGGGTCGCCCGGCCGATGGGCTGGTGGTTTGGCGCAAGGGCAGCGCCACCGCCGTGGTCGAGGTCAAGGGCAAGGCCGCTCACGCCGGTGTCGCGCCGGAACTGGGTCGCAACGCGGCGATGGAAGTGGCGCACCAGATCCTGCAACTGGGCAAGCTGGGGGACGAGGAGAAGAAGACCACCATCAACTTCACCGTGCTCAAGGCTGGCGACCGCACCAACGTGATCCCCGATCAGGCCATCGCCAAGGCTGACGTGCGAGCGGCGTTGCCGGAAGAATTTGATCGCATCGAGAAGGATCTTGCGCGGGTTTCGGCCAATAAATTGATTCCGGAAACCGAAGTTAAAACCACCCTGCAACGCGGCTTGCCGCCGATGCCGCAAACGCCGGAGTCGGACAAGTTGGTGGCCATCGCCCAAGGTATCTATGGCGAGTTGGGCCGCAAGCTGACCATCGAAGGCAGCGGCGGTGCGGCGGATGCCAGCCTGTCGGCAGGCGTGGGCACGCCGACGCTGGATGGTTTCGGGATTGTCGGGGGCAATATCCACACTTCAGAGGAATATGCCGAAGTGGAGAGCGTGGCGCCGCGGATTTACCTGTTGAGCCGGATGATCATGGAGCTTTCCAGGCGCTGATATGAAGAATAAGTACTTACTCATCTTTTGAGACTCGTCATTAGCTACGCGAGCGGTGACCGTCATAGAGGTGGATACCTGTTTACGCCATATCGCTTTGCACAAACGCTTCGCCAAGAAAATCGATCAAGGTGCGCACCGACGGCAACAAGCCCCGGCGTGACGGGAAGATTGCATGGACGATCCCGGTTCTCGGCGACCAGCCGGGAATCAGGCTCACCAAGCGGCCCGCCGCGATGTCTTCGCGCACCACCACGCTGGGCAGGTGCGCCACGCCGACACCGGCGCACGCCGCATGCCGCAGGGCGAGCAGGTCATCGGTGATCATTCGCGGGAAATGCCGGATTACCGCACTGGCGCCGTTCTCACCAAACAACTCCCACTGATACTCCCGCTGCCCCGAGCCCCAATGCAGGCTCGGCAAGCCATTGAGGTCGGCCGGCAGCGGTGGGTTCGACAGGTGTGACACAAACAGCGGGCTGCCCACAAGGCACTGGGTGCTGTTGCCCAGCACCTTCATCACCAGATCGGTGTTTTCCAGTGGCGGGAAGCGGATGCGCAGGGCGACATCAACGCCTTCGTGGATCACATCGACCCGCCGGTTGGTGCTCTCGATATGCAATTCCACCAGCGGATACTTGAGCATGTAGCGAGTCAGCATCGGCCCGACCCAGGAGTTGAGCAGGGCGGTGGGGCAGCTCAGACGCACGATACCCTGGGGTTCGGAACGGTTGCGCTCGATCACTTCGGCGGCGCTTTCGGCTTCCACGCGCATCGCCAAGCAGCGCTGGTAATAGGCCTGGCCGATCTCGGTGAGGGAACAATGGCGGCTGGAGCGGTTGATCAAGCGCACACCCAGGCGCTCTTCCAGCTCCGAAATACGTCGGCTGAGCTTGGACTTGGGCATGCCCAGCGCCCGGCCTGCCGCTGCAAAACCACGGTGTTCAACCACCTGGGTGAAGTAATAGAGGGTGTTGAGGTCTTCCACCATCGTTCTCCAAATAGAACGCTAAGGGTCATTTTTGCTGTCTAGTGCTGAAAAGGTAACGGATTTAAGGTGTGTCCATGAACTGCTTTCACCCATTTGGAGACACACCATGAAAAATATCATCGGTATCTACACCAGCCCGCGAGGCCATTGGGTGGGCGACGGCTTTCCGGTTCGCACCCTGTTTTCCTACGACACCATGGGCAAGCACATCAGCCCGTTCCTGTTGCTGGACCACGCCGGTCCTGCCGACTTCACCCCCACCGAACAACGTCGTGGCGTAGGCCAGCACCCTCATCGCGGCTTTGAAACCGTGACCATCGTCTACAAGGGCGAAGTCGAGCACCGGGACTCCACCGGCGCCGGTGGCAAAATCGGCCCGGGCGATGTGCAATGGATGACGGCCGCCAAGGGGATTCTCCACGAGGAGTTCCATTCCGAGGCCTTCGCCCGCAGTGGCGGCGCGCTGGAGATGGTCCAGTTGTGGGTCAACCTGCCGGCCAAGGACAAAATGGCCGACGCCGGTTACCAGACCATCCTCGACGGCGATATCCCGTCGCTGCCTCTGGCCGATGGTGCCGGCAGCCTGCGCTTGATTGCCGGCGAATTTGCCGGAGCCCAAGGCCCGGCGCGCACCTTCACGCCGATTGACGTGTGGGATGTGCGACTCAACGCCGGCAAGGTCGTGACCCTGGACCTGCACGCCGGACGCAACACGGCCCTGGTAGTGCTCAAGGGCACGGTGCAGGTCAACGGTTCGGAACTGGTGCGCGAAGGGCAATTGGCGCTGTTTGAACGCGATGGCGATCAGATCAGCCTGGAGTCCAACAACGACGCCATGGTCCTGCTGCTCAGCGGCGAGCCCATCGACGAGCCTATCGTCGGCCACGGTCCGTTCGTAATGAACACCGAGCAGGAAATCCACCAGGCCTTCGCCGACTTCCAGTCCGGCCAGTTCGGCCAGATGCACGGATAAGCGTTCGCCGGGGCCATAGATGGCCTTTACTCCTTAATCTTGCGTGCGCCGACCTTTTGGTGGGCGGCACCCGGCGGCACCCGATTCACCCACGCCGAACCGACTCGGCATAACCACTGAAACGAGGACTACCCCATGACTACAGCCTACAAACGTCTCGACAAGGACAACGCCGCCGTTCTGCTGGTTGATCATCAGGCTGGCCTGCTGTCCCTGGTACGTGACATCGAACCGGACAAGTTCAAGAACAACGTGCTGGCCCTGGCCGACCTGGCCAAGTACTTCAACTTGCCGACCATCCTCACCACCAGCTTCGAAACCGGCCCCAACGGCCCGCTGGTGCCGGAACTCAAGGCGCTGTTCCCGGATGCGCCGTACATCGCCCGCCCAGGCCAGATCAATGCCTGGGACAACGAAGACTTCGTCAAGGCGATCAAGGCCACCGGCAAGAAACAGCTGATCATTGCGGGCGTGGTGACGGAAGTGTGCGTGGCATTCCCGGCGCTGTCGGCCCTGGCGGAAGGTTTTGAGGTGTTTGTGGTGACGGATGCGTCCGGCACCTTCAACGAAATCACCCGTCATTCGGCCTGGGAGCGCATGTCGGCCAACGGCGCGCAACTGATGACCTGGTTCGGCCTGGCCTGTGAGCTCCATCGCGACTGGCGCAACGATGTGGAAGGTTTGGGGGCTTTGTTCGCCAACCACATCCCGGACTATCGCAACCTGTTTACCAGCTACAACGCCTTGACTGGCGCCAAATAAAACAACACTGCCGTCTCAACCAGCTTCCACACTGTTTTGCGCGATGGCGGGTATTTGCATTCTGGCCCTATACCCGCCATCCGCTTTTCATGCGATCTTCACCCCATTCGCCCTGGAGTCGCCTGGATGCTCTCATTTATCTCCGATCACCCGATGCTCTGCGCCGTGGCGTTGATCCTCATCGACATCGCCGTCTGGCGCCTTTTCTCCGTCAACCCCGGCAACTGGAAGTTGGCGGCACGGCTGGTGATCTTTGCCGTATTCAGCGCCGTGTTGTTCAACGACGGCATGAACCCGATGCTGGTCGCGCCCTATGCCGACAACACGCCCTTGCACTTGGCCGCCACGGCCTTGCAGATCGGCTGGTGGTTGTTTGCCGCGCGCACTCTCACGGTGTTGCTCGGTGCGCTGATGATGCAACGGGTCGGCCACACCGGGCGGTTGTTGCAGGACCTGATGGGCGCGGTGATTTTCCTGATCGCCATCATCGCCGCCATGGCCTACGTGCTCGACCTGCCGGTCAAGGGTGTGCTGGCCACCTCCGGCGCCGTGGCGATCATCGTCGGCCTGGCCTTGCAAAGTACCTTGAGCGACGTGTTTTCCGGGATTGTGCTCAATACCACCAAGCCTTATCAGCTTGATGACTGGATCTCCATCGACGGCACCGAAGGCCGCGTCACCGATATCGACTGGCGCGCCACGCGCCTGCAAACCTCCCAGGGCAGCATGGCAGTGATTCCCAACTCGCTGGCGGCCAAGGCCAAGATCATCAATTTCTCGCGCCCAGCGGACATGTTCGGTTTGGCGGTGAGCCTGCAAGTCAGCCCCCATGCGCGACCACAAACCGTCCTTGATGCCCTGGAGCGGGCGATGCAAGGCTGCCGGCCGCTGCTGGCCAAACCTGCGCCCAGCGTTGCCTTCAAGACCTCCGCCAGCGGTGGCGTGGAGTATGAAATCAGCGGTTTCGTGCCCGCCATGACCCTCAAGCGCGAGGTGCGCAACCAGCTCTACGACCTGGCTTATCGGCACTTGCAGGCGGCGGGGGTGAGCTTGCTGTCATCCGCCGAAAGCGCCACGCCTGCTCCCACTTCCCGAGCACGGGCGCTGCTGGAAAGCTCGAATATTTTCTCCACCCTGCGTCAGGAAGAGAAAGAAACCTTCAGCCAGAACATGACCCTGCAAACCTTCCGCGCCGGCGACATGATCCTGCCTGAAGGCGAGATCAGCGATCACCTGTTCATCATCGAATCCGGGGTGATTTCGGTGATCCTGAGCAAGGCCGGGCACAAGTTTGAAGCGGGTCGCATGGGGCCGGGCGAAGTGATTGGGGAGGGCGGGATACTGTCGGACCAGGCCATGCAGGCGGACTTCACCGCCAAGACCTACTGCACCCTGTACCGTATTGAAAAGGAATACCTCAAGCCGTGCCTGGACGCGCGCCACGACATCAGCGAGGCGATGAAAAACCTGCTGGATTTCCGCTTGCACGCAGCGCAGAACCTGACTCAGGAAAGCCCTGTGGTGCCGGTGAAAAAGGGCTTTATGCAGTGGTTGCGCAGCCGCACCTGACTCTGATTTGCGTAGCAGCCTGGGCTTGCATTGGCTACCTGTTCTTCGTCCGAATTGGCTATTTGTCCACGCCTGTGAGGTGACTAAGCTGGTCACCAATCCCCACTGTCCTGGAGCATCACCATGCAAGCTCGTACCGATTTCTACACCGCTTCCCCCGACGCGATGAAGGCCATGCTCGCCCTCGAAGCCGCGGTCGGCAAACTCTCTCTGGAACTGCCGCTACTGGAACTGGTACGCCTGCGCGTCTCGCAGATCAATGGCTGTGCCTTCTGCCTGGACATGCACACCGCCGATGCCCGCAAGGGCGGCGAGACCGAACGCCGTCTGTACACCGTCTCGGCTTGGCGCGAAACGCCATTCTTCACCCCTCGCGAGCGTGCGGCCCTAGCCTGGGCCGAAAGCCTGACCCTGATCAGCCAGACTCATGCTTCGGATGAAGATTACGCGTTGCTCAGCACCGAATTCAGCCCGCAAGAGCAAGTCGACCTGAGCGTGGCCATTGCCACCATCAACAGCTGGAATCGCCTGGCAGTGGGCTTTCGCAAGATGCCTAAATAGTTAGAAGTTAACCGACGCACTCAAGCGCGCCGTCAACGGTGCGCCCTGGAACAGGTAGTCATCGCCCATGTACTCGCCCGCGTCGCGCCAGTAGCGCTTGTCGAACAGGTTGTCGACGCTCAGGCGGAACACCGTTTCATAGCCGTCGATGCGCGTGCTGTAGCGGCTGCCGATATTGACCACTGCATAATCCCCCACCTCGACTTGCCCGGTGCGATTGGCGTACTTGCTGGCGCTGTATTGCACGCCACCGAGCACGGCCAGGCCATCGACCCAGGGCAGGGCGTAGTCGGCGTAGAGGCTGGCCCGCAGCTTGGGCACGTTGATCGCCTGATGGTCTTCGTACTCCGGCGTGCCACTGCCGCTGACGCGGGCGCGAATCGCCGCCACGCTGGCGGCAATCTGCAAGCGCGATGTGGCCCAGCCGTTGGCGGACAATTCCAGGCCGGTATTTTTCTGTTCGCCCTGTTGGACGTAGGTGTAGTCGCCGGCTGCATCCGGCTTGGCGTATTGGTAGGCCTGGCGGGTCTGGAAAACGGCGGCGGCGAAGCTGATGCGGCGCCAGTCGTATTTGACGCCGGCTTCGATTTGCCGGGAGACGGTTGGGGCGAGGGTTTCGAAACTGTTGAGGGCAAACCACGGTGCTTCGCCACCCAGGGACAGGCCCTTGCTGTAGCTGGTGTACAGTGACAGGTTTTCTATCGGCTTGTAGATCAGCGCCGCCTGAGGCAGGAATACATATTGCTGGGTATGGCGGGACTCGTTGCCATCCTTGTCGTAGGCCTGTTCGTCGAGGCGTACTTCGCGGCCACCCAGTACGGTCTGCCATTGCTCGTTGAAGCTGATGCGGTCGGTGACGAACAGACCGTACTGGCGGCTGTCGAGGCGGCGGTGGCTGTCGTTCAGTGGGCCGTCGTAAGCCGGGAAGTTTTCTGGGTCATGATCGATATTACCCGTGCCGAGCACTGTGCCGTCAGGCAGCATATTTCTCATGAAATTGATCGGTTCACGCTTGTCTACAACCCGCCGAAACGCGCTGGTCCCAAACGTCAGCTCATGCCCCAGGCCACCGGTGTTGAACAACCCGGTCATTGCCGCCTGGATTTCATCATTGCGCCGGGTGTCATCGGGGCTGCGGAAGTCGTAGATGTCGTAGTTGCCTTCGGGGCTGAAGTAGTTCGGTACCTTGGCCGCCGAGCAGCTGGTCGAACCGTAGCAACCCCAGGCAAACGAACTGTAATCATCAATCACCACCTTGCTGCGGGCCGCGCTGACACTGCCTTTCCACTGATCGCTGAAGCGGTACTCGAACTTGCCATTGAGGTTCAGCGAATCGATGCCCACCTGCTTGGCGCCGCTCTGATGGCCCAGCAGCTTTTTCGGCGAAGTGTCGTGGGGCACTTCGGTACCGCCAAGCAACTGATACCCCGGCACCGAACGCTGCTCCTTGTTTTGATACTCGGCGTCCAGTTGCAGCACCGCGTCGGGGCTGATGTTCCAGTCAAACGCCAGGGACAGGAAATCCCGCTGACCATTGGCGTGTTCGACATAGGAGTTGAGGTCTTCATGGGCGACGTTGGCTCGCAGGCCGAACTGCTGCTCGCTGCCAAACCAGCCACCGACATCGGTAGCGATATAGCCGCTGCCACGATCATCGGTGGACACCGTCACCGAACGCACATCTTCCGGGCGCTTGGTTACGTAGTTGATCACGCCGCTGGGCTCGGAAATCCCGCTTTGCAGGCCCGACAAACCCTTGAGTAATTCCACTCGCTGCTTGTTTTCCAGGGCGACGTTCTGCTCGCCGGTGATGGTGCGGCCATTGATTTTGTAGCTGCTGGCGGCATTCAGGGAAAAACCGCGCACCACGAAATTTTCGTAATAGCCGATGGGCGCATAGCTTTCACCGACCGAGGCATCGTTGCGCAGCACTTCGCTGAGCAAGCGCGCCTGCTGATCCTTGATCAAGGATTCGTTGAACACCGCGATCGAGGAGGGCGTGTCCAGCAACGGCGCTTCGTCGAAACCGCCCACCGAGGCGGTGTCGTTCTGGTAGCTGGACGTGTCCTGCCCCTGGATTTTTACCGCTGGCAGCTCTATTTCAGCGGCCAGGCTGCTGCTCATGCCGCCGCTGAGCAGCAGGCCAAGGGTGAGCACATCAAGGGCAAAACGCGAGGTAACGGCAGGACGAAAACGCAAAACCATGGGGGAAGGCCTGAGAGCGCAGAGCGAAGGGCGCTTAAACTAGGCATAACGACGCTGGTTTACAAGTTTTCGAGAGTTCCTGCTTTCGAAGCTGTGTAGACACTGATGCTGCGATGGCATCACCTCGGTACATCTGTTGATGATGGTGTTTCTCCGAAATTGATCGTTCCCATGCAGAGGGTGGGAACGATCTTCTGCGCACTGGATAGCATGTCACCGAAGTTTCTGGTGGCGCTTCAGGGTCTCGCTCGGCAACTCCTGGAACAACGCCCGATAACTATTGGAAAACCGCCCCAAATGCCAAAACGACCATTTCATTGCCACCTCGGTCACGGTCGTCTCCACTGACGGCGGATTCAATAGTTCCCGCCGCGCACTGTTCAGCCGCCGCAGTCTCAACCATTGCGCCGGGTTTATTCCGGTGTAGGACTTGAAGCCGTTTTGCAACTGGCGCAACGGCACCCCGGCAATGTGCGCCAGCTCCATCAGGTTGACGGTTTCATCAGGAACATCCGCCGCCCATTCACCGATCCGCGCCATGATGATTCGCTCTTCGGTACGGCGCTGAAACGAACCCTTGTCCAGGCATACGCAAGCGTTATCGAGAATGAACAGGCAATCGTCCAGCAACTGCTGAGTCAGGGCGTCGCAGCTGGGCGCATCGATTACTTGTGACAAGCGAGTAAGCGTTGTGCTGAGCCAGCGACTGAACAAGGCGTTTTGCAGCGAATTAAGCGGGGCCATGAACAGCCCTTCCAGTTTCGCAACGTCCAGGGCATGCCTCTGGACAAACTGCGGGCCAAATACCACCGCCACTTCACGGTAGTTTTCCGGCGTGATCCAGATGTTGCGGCTTTCGCCATTGAGCATATACAGCGCGTTGTCGCTGCCATCGAAGCAGAACGCCAACGAACCCGGCGGCGCGTTGAAACTTTGCTCCACCCGCGTGTTCATCCGCTCTTCGTACACATGGACCCCTTGCAGGTCCAGATAGCGAATATGCCCGGCAAAATGCCCCGGGGACATCTGCTGATACTGCTGCACCCAGCCGGGTGTCGCACTGCATTGAGCGGCCACATCACCGGTGGTGAAGGCCTGTACGCGCAAAGCTGTTGCCTGTGTCATGGGTAACCTGGGCGCACTCTATTGGTGCGTTATGGTTGGCGAAAAGTGGATAGATGCCGTCGAGCTGCGGGCTCAAGATAGACCTCAACGCGCTGCGGGGGAAGTGGGCCATTGGAGCCTGCTCGAACTGCCGGCGCTTTTCAAACCTATACCGAGGTCTTTATGCACACCCCCTTCGATCAGCTGTCCGACTGGTTGAAAGAACACAAAATTACCAAAGTCGAATGCGTGATCAGTGACCTTACTGGCATCGCACGCGGCAAGTTTGCACCCACCAATAAGTTCCTGCATGAGCGAGGCATGCGCCTGTCGGAAAGTGTCTTGTTGCAAACGGTCACCGGGGACTTTGTCGACGACGACATCTACTACGACCTGCTGGACCCGGCCGGTATCGACATGATCTGCCGCCCGGTATCCAACGCCACCTACGTCGTACCGTGGGCCATTGAGCCCACTGCCATCGTCATTCACGACACCTTCGACAAGCATGGCAACCCCATCGAACTGTCGCCGCGCAACGTGCTGAAAAAGGTCTTGCAGCTCTACACCGACCGGGGCTGGCAGCCGATTGTCGCACCGGAAATGGAGTTCTACCTGACCCAGCGCTGCGAAGACCCGGACCTGCCGCTGAAAACCCCGCTAGGCCGCTCAGGTCGCGCGGAAAGCGGCCGCCAGTCGTTTTCCATCGACGCCGCCAACGAATTCGATCCGCTGTTCGAAGACGTCTACGACTGGTGCGAAGCCCAAGGCCTGGACATCGACACGCTGATCCACGAAGACGGCCCGGCGCAGATGGAAATCAACTTCCGCCACGGCGACGCCCTCGACCTGGCAGACCAGATCACCGTGTTCAAGCGCACCCTGCGCGAAGCGGCGCTCAAGCACAACGTCACCGCGACCTTCATGGCCAAGCCGGTGGCGGACGAGCCCGGCAGCGCCATGCACCTTCACCAGAGCGTGGTGGATATCGCCACCGGCAAGCCGGTGTTTGTCGACGATGACGGCAAGATGAGCCAGTTGTTTTTGCACTACATCGGCGGCTTACAGACGTACATCCCCAAGCTGCTGCCGATGTTTGCGCCGAATGTGAACTCGTTCCGCCGCTTCCTGCCGGAGACGTCGGCGCCGGTCAACGTCGAGTGGGGCGAAGAAAACCGCACCGTCGGCCTGCGCGTCCCCACTTCCAGCCCCGACGCCATGCGCGTGGAAAACCGCCTGCCGGGAGCCGACGCCAACCCGTACCTGGCCATCGCCGCGAGCCTGTTGTGCGGCTACCTGGGGATGATCGAAAAGATCGAGCCGAGCCCCCCAGTGCAAGGCCGAGCCTACGAGCGGCGCAGTATGCGCCTGCCGATCACCCTCGAAGACGCCCTGACAAAGATGGAAGAGTGCGAAACCATCAAGCAGTACCTGGGCGACAAGTTTGTCCGTGGCTACGTCGCGGTCAAGCGTGCCGAGCACGAGAATTTCAAGCGGGTGATCAGTTCCTGGGAGCGCGAGTTTTTGTTGCTGAGCGTCTAACGCCCTAAACACGCCTCGACAGCTTGTCGTCGTAGGTGGGCGATTACATAACAATAAAATCATGCAAAGGGGTCTCGATATGCGTCGTGTGAAAAAGCTTCTTCCACTGGCCTTGGCGGTGTTGTTCAGCGCTACGAGCCAGGCCGCGCCAACGGTCAGCGTCTACAACTGGACCGACTACATCGGCGAGACCACCCTGGTCGACTTCCAGGCCAAGACCTCGATCAAGGTGATCTACGACGTGTTCGACTCCAATGAAACCCTGGAGGGAAAACTGCTGGCGGGCCGCACCGGCTATGACGTGGTGGTGCCATCCAACCACTTTTTGGCGCGCCAGGTACAAGCAGGGGCGTTTCTGAAACTGGACCGCTCGCAGTTGCCGAACTACAAGAATCTGGACCCAAAACTGCTCACGCTGCTGGAGAAAAACGACTCGGGCAACGCGCATTCGGTGCCGTATCTGTGGGGCACAAACGGCATTGGCTATAACGTCGACAAGGTCAAGCAGGTGCTGGGCATCGACCATATCGATTCCTGGGCGGTGTTGTTTGAACCCGAGAACCTGAAGAAGCTCCACCAGTGCGGCGTGGCTGTACTTGACTCGGCGGATGAAGTGTTCCCGGCGATCCTCAACTACATGGGTATGGACCCGCTCAGTGAGAGTCCTGAAGACTACAAAAAGGCCGAAGCCAAGCTGTTGACCCTGCGGCCGTACATCACCTATTTCCACTCCTCCAAGTACATCTCCGACCTGGCCAACGGCGACATCTGCGTGGCCTTCGGTTACTCCGGTGACGTGTTCCAGGCCGCCAACCGCGCCAAGGAAGCCAATAACGGCGTCAACATTGCCTATTCGATTCCCAAGGAAGGCAGCAACCTGTGGTTCGACCTGCTGGCCATCCCGGCGGACGCCGCCAACCCGAAAGAAGCCCATGCCTTTATCAATTACCTGCTGGACCCGCAGGTGATTGCGAAGGTCAGCGCCTCCGTCGGCTATGCCAACCCGAACCCGGCAGCCAAGGCCTATATGGACCCGCAATTGGTGAACAATCCTGAGGTGTACCCGCCCCAGGAAGTGCTCGACAAACTCTACATATCGACCACCCCAAGCCCGGCGATCATGCGTGTGATGACCCGCGGCTGGAGCAAAGTGAAGTCCAATCAATGAATCTCTCGTCTTCAGACCACGCCCGGTCCTACTACCTTGCTTCGGCCAACGCCATGCCCCGGCGTCCATCACTGGACGCTGACCTGAGCGCCGATGTCTGCGTGATCGGCGGTGGTTTTACCGGGATCAACACCGCCATTGAGTTGGCTCAGCGCGGACTTTCGGTGATCCTGCTGGAAGCCCGGCGTATTGGCTGGGGCGCCAGCGGGCGCAACGGCGGGCAGTTGATACGCGGAATCGGCCATGACGTCTCCGGTTTTGCCCGCTATGTGGGCGAGGAGGGCGTGCGTTACCTGCAACAGGCGGGAATCGATTCGGTGGCGCTGGTGGGCGAGCGCATCCGCGAACACGCCATAGACTGCGACTTGCGCTGGGGCTTTTGCGAACTGGCCAACACGCCAGCGCAGTTCGCGGCGTTTCAGGGTGAGCTGGAGAGTTTGGCAACCTTGGGTTATGCCCATGAAACCCGGCGGGTGGGACCGCAGGATATACAGCAGGTGGTGGGTTCGGGTTTGTATGCCGGTGGCCTGGTGGATATGGGCTCAGGACACCTGCATCCGCTGAACCTGGTTGTGGGGGAGGCCCGCGTCGCTGCATCCCTTGGTGTGCGAATCTTCGAAAACACCCCAGTGCTGGAATTGATCCATGGCGATACGGTGCAGGTGCGTTGTGAGTTTGGCACCGTGCGCGCGGGCAGCCTGGTGCTGGCGTGCAATGCGCATCTGGAAGACCTGGAGCCGCGCTTGAGTGGCAAGGTGCTTCCCGCTGGCAGCTATATCATCGCTACCGAACCGTTATCGATTGAAGTAGCTAGCCAGTTGATCCCGCAGAACCTGGCGTTGTGTGACCAGAAGGTCGGGCTCGATTACTACCGGCTTTCGGCAGATCGCCGTTTGTTGTTTGGTGGTGCCTGCCATTACTCCGGTCGTGACCCGGCAGATATCGTCGCTTACATGCGGCCGAAGATGCTCAAGGTCTTCCCGCAACTGGCCAGCACCGCCATTGAATTCCAGTGGGGCGGCAAGATCGGCATCACCGCCAATCGGTTTCCCCAGGTGGGGCGGCTCAACCAATACCCCAATGTGTTCTACGCCCAGGGCTATAGCGGCCATGGCCTTAACGTTACTCATTGGTGCGCGCGGTTGTTGGCCGAAGGTATTCACGCCGGGCACAGCCAGGGCCTGGATATTTTCAGCCGGGTGCCACACATGACCTTCCCCGGCGGCAAGGCGTTGCGCTCGCCACTGCTGGCGCTGGGGATGTTGTGGTATCGGCTGCGGGAGATGTTGCGTTGATCGTCGAGCCCGAGTGCGGATAAAGCGCAGCGCGATTGGATCCATTTACGGTATAACCCCTCGGTCGCTTTGTTCTCCCGAGGCCCCGCATTTCATGCAAAACCCTTTGCAACGCCCGCTGTGGCAGGTCTACCTGATCTTTCTGGCACCGATGGTGCTGTCCAATTTCCTGCAGAGTTTTTCCGGCACCCTCAACGGCATTTATGTCGGGCAAATGCTCGGCACCCAGGCGTTGGCGGCGGTATCGGGGATGTTTCCCATCGTGTTCTTTTTTATCGCCCTGGTGATTGGCCTGGGGGCGGGCGCCTCGGTGCTGATCGGCCAGGCCTGGGGGGCGCAGGAGACGGGCCTGGTGAAGTCGATCACCGGTGCCACCTTGACGCTGGGTGCGTTGATCGGTGTGATCGCTGCGGTGTTGGGCAGCCTGTTCGCCCGCCCGGCGATGCAGGCTCTGGGCACGCCGGTGGATGTGCTGGACGACGCGGTCGGTTATGCGCAGATGATGATGTTGATCATGCCGCTGCTGTTGGTGTTTATCCTCTACACCCAGTTGCTGCGGGGGGTGAGCGACACGGTGTCGCCGTTGTTGGCATTGGTGGTGTCGACACTGGTGGGCCTGCTGCTGACCCCAGCGCTGATTCGCGGCTGGATCGGCTTGCCGCCCATGGGTATTCAGAGCGCGGTGTGGGCCGGGCTGGTAGGCAACGCCTTGGCCATGTTGTTTCTGGTGCTGCGCCTGCGCCACAAAAAGCACGTTATGGCACCAGATCGCGAACTGCTCAAGGCTTTGCGCCTGGACCGGGCGATCCTCGGCAAAGTCTTGCGCATCGGCTTGCCCACTGGCTTGCAGATGGTAGTGCTGTCGCTGTCGGAGCTGGTAATCCTGGCGCTGGTCAACAGCCATGGTTCCCAGGCGACGGCGGCTTATGGCGCGGTGACGCAGATCGTCAACTATGTGCAGTTTCCGGCGCTGTCGATTGCCATCACCGCCTCGATCCTCGGCGCCCAGGCCATTGGTGCGGGACGCCTGGAACGCATCGGGCCGATCTTGCGCACGGGGCTTTTGATCAACACTTGCCTGACGGGCGGGTTGATTGTGCTGGGCTATATGTTGTCCCACTGGTTGCTGGGGCTGTTCATCACCGACAACGAAGCGCGGATCAAGGCCGAACACCTGCTGCACATCATGCTCTGGAGCATCCTGGTGTTCGGCTTCCAGGCGGTGGTGGGCGGGATCATGCGCGCCAGTGGGGTGGTGTTGATGCCGGTGGCGATTTCGATTTTCTGCGTGCTGGGGGTGGAGTTGCCGGTGGCGTATCTGCTCAATGCGCGGTTTGGGCTGGAAGGGGTGTGGATGGCATTTCCGGTGACGTACTTGACGATGTTGGCGTTGCAGACGGCGTATTACCGGTTGGTTTGGCGGCATAAGCAGATTAAACGGTTGGTTTGAATGGTCTGGGCGATGGGAAGCAATTGCTCCGCTTAATAGGAAGCATTACTATTCACGTCCCGCCTACCCAGTGCATCCCGATGACTCCTCAGCCGCCCCGCAGAACAGGTTTTTTCGAGCACTACGAAGAGTTGATCGGGACCTGGACGCGTCGCCTGAGAAACCGTCAGCAGGCCGAGGACCTGGCCCACGATACCTTCGTGCGGGTGCTTGAATCAAAATCGACCCAGGTCGAGCAGCCTCGCGCCTATCTGCATCAGACCGCGCGCAATATCGCCGTCGATGCCTATCGTCGCGAAGACCGGCGGGAGGCGATGGCGTTGCAAGCCTTTGATCAGAGTTCGCCACCCAGCGGCGACCCGGAGCACTTCATGCACGCGATCCAGTTGGCGGCCTCCATCGAGCGGGCCTTGGCCGAGTTGCCGCTCAATTGCCGCAAGATTTTTATCTGGCAAAAGATCGAAGGACTGACCCAGCAGGAAATCGCCGAGCGCCTGGGGCTTTCTAAAAACATGGTGGAAAAGTATATGATCCGCACCCTGCGGCATCTGCGCGAGCGCCTGGACGCGATAGCCCCATGACCCATGCCCGTTTTGAAACAGGACCTTCCATGATGGATACCCGTGAGTGTGCCGGCGGCAGCGCGACGGCCCGAGACGAGGCCGCGCAATGGTTCGTGCGTCTGCAGGACAGCCCGTTGAGCACCGAGGAGCGTAGCCGTTTCGACGCCTGGCGTGAGGAGAGTCCTGAGCATCAGTACGAATTTGACGTGTTGCAAGGGCTGTGGAGCGTCACTGATTTGTTGCCCAAGGATCGGTTACAGGCGTTGTGCGATACGCCACCGGCACGTACCAAGCGCCCCCCGCTGCTGCGTTATGCGGTGGCGGCCAGTATGTTGGCGCTCGCCGTTGGCCTTGGGCTGTTTAGCGGCTTGAATCATCCGCAGGCTTATGAGGCCCAATTCAGTACAACCCTGGGTGAGCGCCGTCAGGTCGCGTTGCCGGACGGTTCGCTGATGGACTTGAACAGTCGCAGCGTGGTGATCGTGCATTACGAAAAGGGCCAGCGCGGCATTGAGCTCAAGCAGGGCGAAGCGATGTTCAGTGTCGAGCACGACAGCAGTCGGCCGTTTGTGGTCAAGGCCGGAGCAGGGCAGGTGACGGTCACCGGTACCCGTTTCGACGTGCGCCGAGATGAGGATCAGACCCGCGTGGTGGTCGAGGCCGGTACGGTCAAGGTGCAGGGCCGATCCCCGGAGCATCTCGTCACGCTGACGGCAGGCCGGGGCACGGCGATTGATGGCCAGGGGCTGGTGGCGACGGCTTACGCCGTTAATCCAGAAGAACTCACAGCCTGGCGCACCGGCAAGCTGGTGTTCAACAACGCGACCCTCGGTGAAGTGGCCCGGGAAGTTTCCCGCTACCGCGAGCAACCGCTACGGGTCAGCACGGCGGCGAGCACTCTGCGCCTGACCAGCGTGTTCAAATCCAATGACACCGACGCGTTGCTCAAGGCCTTGCCGCACATATTGCCGGTGGCCCTGCGCACACTTCCCGACGGCAGCCAGGAAATAATTTCACGCTAGATTCAGGTTTTTTCCGAGTTCTTCGTCTTCTTGTCCAACTGCAACTGGTTTTCATTAACGGGCGCACTCTCTTGCGATCACAGGACTAGGTTCGACGTGAAAAAACTCGCCGTGAAAAACAATAAATTATCCCGTTGGGTTCCACTGGCCCTGGCTCTTGCGGTCAGTGCCGCGATCCCGGCGGCCTACGCTGACGACGCCATTCATATCCAGGCTCAACCCTTGAGTTCGGCGCTGAGCCAGCTGGGGCAGCAAACTTCCCTGCAAGTGTTTTTCAGCCCAGACATGGTGGCCGGCAAGCAAGCGCCTGCGGTGGACGGCAACCTGTCGCCAGAACAAGCCTTGCGCCAATTGCTGCAAGGCAGCGGCCTGGACTACCAGATTGATTCTGGGTCGGTGACGCTGCGCCCGTTGTCCAGTGGCACCGGTGAAGCCGGTTCGCCCCTGGAGCTGGGTGCCACCGACATCAAGGTGGTCGGCGACTGGCTGGGCGATGCCAATGCCGAAGTGGTGCAAAACCACCCCGGCGCGCGAACGGTGATTCGCCGCGAAGCCATGGTGGAGCAGGGCGCGATGAACGTCGGTGACGTGCTGCGGCGCGTGCCGGGTGTGCAGGTGCAGGAGTCCAACGGTACCGGTGGCAGCGATATTTCCCTCAACGTCGGAGTGCGCGGCCTGACGTCGCGCCTGTCGCCACGTTCCACGGTGCTGATCGACGGCGTACCGGCGGCCTTTGCCCCGTATGGTCAGCCTCAGCTGTCGATGGCGCCGATTTCCGCCGGCAACCTGGACAGCATCGACGTGGTGCGCGGCGCCGGTTCCGTACGTTATGGGCCACAGAACGTCGGCGGCGTGATCAACTTCGTGACCCGCGCGATCCCCGAGAAGTTCTCCGGTGAAGTCGGCACCACCCTGCAAACCTCCGCTCACGGCGGCTGGAAGCATGTGGAAAATGCCTTTATCGGTGGCACGGCCGACAACGGCATCGGTGCGGCGCTGCTGTATTCCGGAGTCAACGGCAACGGTTATCGCAACAGCAACAACGCCAACGACATCGACGATGTGATCTTCAAGACCCACTGGGCGCCGACCGATCAAGACGACTTCTCGCTGAATTTCCACTACTACGATGCCAGTGCCGACATGCCCGGCGGCCTGACCCAGAAGCAGTTCGACGCCAACCCGTATCAATCGGTGCGTGACTGGGACAACTTCAGTGGCCGGCGCAAGGATGTGTCCTTCAAATACATCCGGCAGATCGACGACCGCACCCAGGCCGAAGTGCTGACCTATTACTCGGACAGTTTCCGTGGCAGCAACATCGCCAACCGCGACCTGAAAGCCCTCAGTTCCTACCCACGCACCTACTACACCTTCGGCATCGAGCCACGGGTGTCCCATGTCTTTGATCTGGGCCCGACTACCCAGGAAGCCAGCATCGGTTATCGCTACTTGAAAGAAGGCATGCACGAGCAGGCCACCAGCCTGGCGCTGGTCAACAACCAGCCCACGCCGGTCGGCCAGAATGACGGCCATGTTTACCAGGACCGCACCGGTGGCACCGAGGCCAACTCATTTTATATCGATGACAAGATCGACGTGGGCAAGTGGACCATCACGCCGGGCATTCGCTTCGAAAGTATTCGCACCGAATGGCATGACCGCCCGGTGGTGGCGTTGAACGGCACCACGGTCCAGGAGAAACGTCGCCAGATCAAAAACAATGAGCCGCTGCCGGCACTGAGCGTGATGTACCACCTCTCCGATGCCTGGAAACTGTTCGCCAACTACGAAACGTCTTTTGGCAGCCTGCAATACTTTCAGCTCGGCCAGGGCGGTAACGGCGACCAGACCGCCAACGGCCTGCAACCGGAAAAAGCCAAGACCTACGAGATCGGTACGCGCTACAACGACAACGTCTGGGGCGGCGAAGTGACGCTGTTCTACATCGACTTCTCCGATGAGCTGCAATACGTCAGCAACGACGTGGGCTGGACCAACCTCGGCGCCACCAAGCACACCGGTATCGAGGCCTCGGCCCATTACGACCTGGCGAACCTGGACCCGCGCCTGGAAGGCCTGACCGCCAATGCCGGCGTCACCTACACCAAGGCCACCTCCGAGGGCGACGTGCCGTTCAAGGGCCGTGACCTGCCGCTGTACTCCCGAGAAGTGGCGACCCTGGGGCTGCGTTACGACGTCAACCACTGGACCCACAACCTCGACGTCTACGCCCAGTCCGGCCAGCGTGCGCCGGGTACTACCAGCACCTACGTCACCCAGCCCACCGCTGACGGTCAGTACGGTGATATCCCAGGCTACGTGTCGGTCAACGTGCGCAGCGGTTACGACTTCGGTGCGCAACTGTCGAACCTGAAACTGGGCGTCGGTGTGAAAAACGTCTTCGACCAGCAGCACTACACCCGTTCCAGTGATAACAATGCCGGGATTTACCTGGGCGAACCGCGCACGTTCTTTGTGCAGGCCAGCGTAGGTTTCTAAGTACCCGCTCAAGCAGACTCTTACAGAATGCGCAATGCAAGTCTGTGGGAGTCTATTTAGCTTGATAGAGGACGTTGGGCCTTTCCAATCGGTTCAATACTCGACATTGAGTCGGCGTGATGACTACGTGATTCAAGTGGGTAGGACTATTCCTGCCAATGAGTATTGGCTGATTATTATCTGACGGCGCAATAAGTACTGTTAACAGGTTAATGTCGGATTTTTCCCTCAGCCAATAACGCATAAAAATCATATCGAGGAACCAACTCTGCTGGCTTGCCACATAACGTGTACTTGCTGGCGCCCGGACGTCGGCAGGTGGTGTGCTTTCACAAACTGAGCAGAGGGTTTCACATGACATACGCACAAACTGAGTTTCGCAGTAGTAACGGAGTGACTGTGTCTATTTCTGCCGGTCAAAAGCCTGATCCTCAACAGGCGACGTCCGGCATGCAAAGCACCTGTTGCCCGCGACAGTATTCAGGGTCTCAATCGACACAGGCTCCGTTTGTATTCAACGGAGGGGGTGCGCCGCAAGGGCTTCAATTTTTTGAATTGCAGCGCCAGAACCAGGTTTTTGGCTCCCCGAACATGAGGGACTTTACACGTTCGAACTCATTCCAGGCGCCGGGCAATAACGCGGCGCCCTCTTATGGCCAGGCACAGGCTTCCTATATGAACCCGATCCAGCGGTTCTATATGAATATGATGAATTTTTTCATGCAAGTGATGGGTCAACCTCCTGTGGGTGGGGGCGGCCCAGGTTGGGGTGGCGGCATACCCGGCCAGCCGGGGAATGGCTGTGGGCCCGGAATTTTCCCGCAGCCTTTGCCGGATCCGGGGTATTGCCCGCCGCCATCCTACGGGCAACCTCCCAGGAATGAGTTTTCCCGGCAGTCTGATGCGAGTCTTGCCCAAGCACTGCAAAACAGCTTTGGCACGTTCGAAGATCCAAAGGAGCGTGGATATATCTCTGAAAAATCACTCAAGGCGATTGCTGATCGTCCATATCCTTCCGGTAACTTCTCGCAGGATCGTGACACTCTGCTGGCTCAAGAGTACTTGATGCGTCCCAATCTTCTCGGGCTTTCAGATAAACACTCTGAAACCGGAAATTATGACGGGCTTATTGATCGAAAAAATCTACAGATTGCAGTAGAAAAGTCCAAGGGTAATAGCAACCCTTATTACGGTGATGGAGTAACAGCGTCGTCTTTGCCAGGCTAGAGTCCGATAGTTTTCTGGCCACACTATTCATAGATATTGAAGTCGTAATAACCTGCCTTGAGCCGCTGACAACGGCATCTGGATAAACTTGAGGTGTCTTGTCAGCTTTGCTCAATGTGCAGGAATCATTTTCGCTGGTTTGCCACACAGGGCATGCCGGCCGGCTCTTGAGTGGTTGGGCTCTTACACACTGGACCAGGTTTTGACCATGAATTCAACGTCGCTTGAATCCCACAGTTCCCTTCGCAATGATCCTTGTAATCGGCCGTCCATCGCTGTTTCAGAACAGATGCCTGCAGGTTACCAGAGTGGGCTTTTACAAGGTGTCAGCAACGCTGCGCTTCTCATCATGAGTGTTGGCGCGGTGCTACCAGGAACTCCTGCGCAGCACGGTCCCAACTGCTCTTCCTCGCCGCCCGGGTCGGTTGCGCGTCAACGCGTCTTTCAGGCGCCTACTGCCGAAGATTTTAATAGAGGCACCTTGCCCAGCGAATCGCACACGCTTCAGGACGTGAAACCGTCTTCGCCAATATGGGCAGCCATGTTCTTCTGCATGAGTCACCTATGGGCCAGGCTGTTTGGCTCGGCCAGCCCGCAGTAGGCTGGCCCGATCCCTGGTTGGCAGAGCCGACAGTTAAAAAAAATCAAACTTTCCTGGCTCCTGGCAACGTTATCAAGGGTTTTTCCCGGAACCATTACGGCTGTAGCACCACACAGGTTTTGCTTGTTCCGCATTAATAGACGGCCTGTTCTCGGATATTACGGTTGTCAGGGCCAAGGCATCACAATTCAAATATGTGGAGTGAATCATGACTATCAACGGTATCAATCCCGGCGGCACACAACCTTTCGTACCGCCGCATATTAAGGCAATACTTGGTTTGGAGCAGCGCGCAGCCCCCGTGGCATCCGGTGGTACGGGTTACACTCGTCCGGGAATGGATGTCCGAGCGCTTGGTGCACCTGGTCAGGTCACTGCTTATGCCGCCCCTTTGCAGTTTCCAGGCATGCCTGCCCCCCAGACCCGGCACGTGGACTTTCAGAACATCCATGGCGGGATGCAGACTTCTGGAAATCCCTACGTCAGCTCGTCGGACAGCCTGTTGGCGACCGCATTCAAGAACAACTTTTCAGAGCTGGATAAATTTAAAAAAGATGGCAAATTGACCCAGTCCTCCCTGCAGAAAATCGCTGCTGAAAAAATGGGCGAGAGTGAAGGGCAGGACCGCAATATCATGCTGGCCAAGGCGATCCTCAATCGTCCGCGCTTGAACGAAGCGATCATCGGCAATGGTGGCAAAATCACCGAAAAAAGCCTTGCCGAGGCGGCTGACAGCCTGGTGGGCAACACCGACCCTAATACGCAGAGCGCTGATCCGTTTCATTCAATGAGCAACGCCCAACTCGTCAAGACATTTAGAGGCGTATTTGATGATTTGAGGGACAAATCAGAAGACCGGTCATTCTTTTTCGAAAAACACCGTTACGTGAATAAAGACAAGCTCATCGAGATGAGCAAGGACCCTGACGAAGTCGACAAGAGCGCGAATGTGGTCCTCGATCCAGCGAATGGGTTGCCCAAGAAAAAATACAGCGAACAACAGGTTTATATGGCAAAGAACCTGGTTGAACGTCCTGGCTTGCTGGCCTCGTTGGACAGCACCAAAGCCAACGGTACCAATATTTTTGGCAGCCACAATGACGATGGCTGGCTAAAGAACTACAGCATTGATCGCTGGCTGAAGAACGACAAGAAAGAAAAGGGCATGTAACACATCCTCTCATCGGTGCTTGAGACGCCTCGAAGCATCTCAAGCGCTGAGCTTATACCCGCAGGACTTTTCCGCTGACTGCCACACCCATCAGCAACAGCGCGACTATCAGAAACGCCGTGCTCAAGCTACTGCCATGAGCGACAAACCCGATCAATGCCGGCCCGGCGAGAATGCCCGCGTAACCCAGCGTGGTGATGGCCGGCACGGCGATATGTTCAGGCATGACATTCTGCTTGCCGATGGCGGTGTATAACACCGGCACGATATTGGAGGCTCCTGCCCCTACCAGCGCATAGCCGAGCAATGCCATTGCCCAGTCGGAGGAAAAGGTGGCAAGAAGCATGCCGAGCGCCGCAAGAGCCCCGCCAAGAATGATGACCTTGGTGGCGCCCAGACGACGGACGATGGCATCTCCCATCAGGCGCCCCGCAGTCATGGTCAAAGCGAATGCGGCATAACCGAGCCCCGCATAAGCCTCGTCCAGACCGCGTTCGGCGCTGAGGAATACCGCGCTCCAATCCAGCACGGCGCCTTCGGCGAGAAACACGATAAAACACAGGCAACCGATAAATAGCACTACGCCATGGGGAATGGCAAAGGCCGGCCCCGAGCTTTCACTGCCGTAGGGCAACAAGTGTGGCGCCGCCTTGAGCAGCGCTACCACCATGATCACGATGACCACCAGGATTGCCTGCAGCGGTGATAAGCCCAATCCCAGCAATCCGCTCACACCCGCTGCACCGACAATACCGCCCAGGCTGAACAGCCCGTGGAAGCCTGACATCATGGTTTTGCCACTGGCCCGCTCGACGATCACAGCTTGCAGGTTGACCGTGGAATCCACGGTGCCAAGGCCGGCGCCAAACAGAAACAGCGAAGCCATCAGCAGTGGGATCGAACTGACTGTGGCCAGCAGTGGCAGGGCCAGGCAGATCAAAATCGTCCCGCCAATCAACACTCGCCGGCAACCGAACCGTGACGCCAGGGCACCTGCGGCCGGCATGGCGATGATTGAGCCTACCCCCAGACACAGGAGTAATAAACCGAGGGTGCCTTCATCGAGCTGGGCGCGGGCCTTGGCGTAAGGCACCAGCGGCGCCCAGGTGGCAATGCTGAATCCTGCGATGAAAAAGGCGATGCGGGTCGACATTTGTTCCAACCGCCCGGGGAGCACGGGTGCTGGGGTGCTGATGGCAGTCATGAAAATCCTTGGCTTTGCGTTCAACGACGATGTGCAGCACAACATCCTTGCATATCAGGCCGTATCGAGCGAGCAGGGTTCCCCTGGTTTGCCGGGGCAGGGGGCACTGGATCTTTATTTTTATAAGGCTGGAACACTATTCAGCTTCCCAGCCACTTATGTATCACTGATCTGTATGGCACTTGCCCGCTTGTTGTATGAGGTTATCTGGAAGGTGCGTAATCCGTGTGGGAACTGGTGAACCCCGGGCTTCTTGCAGTGGATTACCACCTTCCAGATGAACCCTCGGCGTTATCCCTGACGCAACCGGCTGCGGGCATACACCGCAACAATCACAAAACAGCCCAGCGGCAACAGGTATGCCATGGCCACCGAACTGTGATCGGCCACCTTGCCCATCAGGTAAGGCATCAGCGCGCCACCGACAATCGCCATGATCATGAACGAACTGCCACGCTTGGTATGAGGACCGAGATTTTTCACGCCCATGGCAAACAGCGTCGGGAACATGATCGACATGAAAAAGAACACCGCGATCAGCGCAATCACTGACACACCGTCCAGCCCCATCACCACCAATGCGCACAGGACGATATTGATCAGCGCATAAATCAGCAGCAACCGCTGGGCACTGACCCGGCCCATCAACCAAGTGCTGAAGAAGCGCCCAAACATAAAGGCCAGCATGGCAATCGACAGCAGATACGCGGCCTGCTGACTGCTCATTTGCGTCCAATGCTCAGTGACATAGTTGATGAAAAACGCACCGACACCGACCTGGGCCGCGACGTAGAAAAACTGCGTGATAACGCCGCCAACAAACTCCCGATGCTGCCACAGTCCCTTGCCGGCAGCCGGTTGCAGCGCCTGCTCCTGGGCGCGCAAGTCCGGCAGTGGCGTGCGGGCAATCAGCACCGCCACTAGCAACACCAGAATTGCGATCACCACGTAGGTGGTTTGCAGCGAACTCATGTCTGAGGCGGGTGTGCTGCCAGAACTGAAAAACATTGCACCGCCAATCAGCGGCCCGAAGAACTGGCCGAGGCCGTTGAACGATTGCGCCAGGTTCAGCCGCCGCTCGGCACCCTCGGGTTCGCCCAGCACCGTGGCGTAAGGATTGGCCGCAGTTTCCAGGCAGCCCAGGCCGCAGGCGATGACGAACAGCGCCAGCAGGAAAAACGGAAAACTGGCCGCCGCCGCTGCCGGCATGGACAGCAGCGCCCCGGCTGCATAGAGGCATAAGCCCAGAAGAATCCCGGCCTTGTAGCCATGGCGGTCCATCAACAGGCCCGCCGGCAGAGCGATCAGGAAATAGGCGCCGAAGTAGGCGCTCTGCAACAGCCCAGACTGGGCTTTGCTGACGTGCAGGGTTTCCTGGAAGTGCTTGTTCAACACATCCAGCAACCCGTAGGACAAGCCCCAAAGGAAGAACAGACTGGTTACCAGTATCAGCGCCCAGCGATAGGTCGGCACGGCGCGGGCGCCGTCTGCCACTTGTGTCTCTTTGCTTAACATGACGCTTCTCCTGTTGTTTTTATTGGATCAAGGCGTGCGATGCAGCGGGGTTACGGTTGTTCCATCAGGCTGAAGATCTGCTCCAAGGGCTGCCATTTTCCGCCGGCAGCGGTCCATGGCGTGGGCGTCTGGAAACGCCACATCAGGGTTTCCCAGGCTTGCACCTCGGGGTTGTGGCGGGCGGCGCTGTCCATCCCGTCGCAGCTGAAATCGGGCCCGGTGTCCATGACCATGAACAGCCGCGTACCCAGGCGCCAGATCTGCATGTCCAGTACCTGTTGGCTGCGCAGATGCTCGGCCACGGCTGGCCAGATGCGTTGATGCAACTGTTGGTATTCGGCGATCAAGACCGGGTCATCGATTAGGTCCAGGGCCCGGCAGTAGCGTTGGCCGCTCACGTCAGCGCCCGGTCCAGATGGGTGTAGCCGCCGTCCACCACCAGCCATTGCCCGGTGGTGTGGGAGGCGCGGGGTGAGAGCAGGAACAACACGCTGTCGGCGATTTCCTCCGGCGTGGTCATCCGCTTGCCCAACGGGATTTTTTCGACGATGGCGGCCAGCTTGTCCTCGGGGTTGTCGAAGCCGTCGATCCAACGCTGATACAACGGCGTCAGCACTTCGGCGGGTACCACCGCATTGACCCGAATGCCGTGCTCCAGCAACGATGCCGCCCATTCCCGAGTCAGGGACAATTGCGCGCCCTTGGCGGCGGTGTAACCGCTGGTGCCGCCCTGGCCGGTGAGGGCGGTCTTGGAGCTGATATTGACGATGGCTCCGCGACTGGTCTTGAGCGCATCGAGGCACAGGTGGGTCATCAAGTAGTAGTGAATCAGGTTCTTTTCCAGGGACTCGACGAAGGCCGCGCGGCCCGCTTCCAGGCCCACGCCATCATTCACTCCGGCGTTATTGACCAGCCCGTCGATCCGCCCGAAGCGCTGCAGCACTTCATTGACGGCCCCATGGCAAGCCTCTTCATCGCGCAACTCGACCCGCACGAAATGACTTTGGCCTTGCTCTTCAAGCTGTGCGCAAAACGCGGAGGATAAAGGCTGATGGCCGAAAATCACCGGGATCGCCCCTTCGGCGATCAGCCCCAGGGAAATAGCCGCGCCAATCCCCGAGCCACCGCCGGTGACGATCACAACGCGGTCCTGCAAGTGCAGATTCATGGGCAGCTTCCTTCAAGTTGATAGACCCGTTGGGCGGTGCCGCCCCAGATAGCCTGGTGTTCACTGGGGGACAACTGGCCGAGGGTCTGCTCCAGCACTTGGCAGGTGCCTTCGTATTCGTCGGCCAGCAGGCACACCGGCCAGTCGGAGCCGAACATCAGGCGCTCGGCGCCAAACAACTCCAGGGCCAGTTCGATAAACGGCCGCAGCGCCTGGGCATTACGTTGACCGGGGCCGGCTTCGGTCAGCAGGCCCGACAGTTTGCAACTGACGTGCGGCAGGGCGGCCAAGGGTGCCAGGTGATCGGCCCAGGCGCCGGGGCCTTTGGCGATGTCCGGCTTGCCCAGGTGGTCGAGCACCAGATGATGCTGGTCGTGGCGCTGGCACAGGGCAGTGGCGGCGCTTAGGTCGGCGCAGCGGATCAGCACTTCATAAACGTAGCCCCGCTGTTGCAACTGCTGCAGGCCTCGGGAAAAGGCTGGATGAGCCATGAGCGTCGCCGGTCTGGGCTCATCCTGGATCTGATGACGAAAGCCTTTGAGTTGGGGTTGGTCGCGCCACTGATGCAGGTGCTGTTCAAGGGCTGGGTCGCACAGGTCGACCCAACCCACCACGCCGAATATCCACGGGTGTTGTCGCGCCATTTCCAGCAGCGCGTTGGTTTCCTGCTCACCGGCACGGGCTTGCACGGCGATGCAGCCATCCAGGCCAGCTGCGTCGAGCAAGGGCTTTAAATCCAGTGGGATAAAGTCCCGGCGAAGGTCGGCTTCGCGCTCGCCGATCCACGGATAATCAGCGGCCCGGTAGCGCCAGAAATGCTGGTGCGCATCGAGCCTGAGCGGTGATGGGGACGACATTATTATTGTGCTCCGTCCATTCAAAGTGCGGTTCAGGTCACGGCCGGTGGCGGAATTGCTCCCGGGACGCGGCTTTCATCTGGATCGAAAAACCCGGCGCCTGGGGCGGCATATAGGCCGCACCACGAACGACGCAAGGCTCTTCGAAATGTTCGTGCAGGTGATCGACAAATTCGATGACTCGCCCTTCATGGGTGCCGGCAATGCACAGATAATCGATCATCGACAGGTGCTGCACATATTCGCAAAGCCCGACGCCACCGGCATGTGGGCACACCGGTAAGCCATACTTGGCGGCCATCAGCATCACCGCCAACACCTCGTTGACCCCGCCCAGGCGGCAGGCGTCGATCTGTACCACATCAATGGCTTCACGCATGATCAGTTGCTTGAAAATGATGCGGTTCTGGCACATCTCGCCCGTCGCCACCTTGACCGGTGCGACGGCCAGGCGAATCTTGCGATGGCCTTCGATATCGTCGGGGCTGGTGGGCTCTTCGATAAACCAGGGTTTGGCAAACGCCAATTCCCGCACCCAGTCGATGGCGGTGTCAATTTCCCACACCTGGTTGGCGTCGATCATCAGTTGCCGGTCTGGCCCCAGCACTTCACGGGCAATGCGCACGCGGCGCAGATCATCCTGCAAGTCGTGGCCGACCTTGAGCTTGACGTGGTTGAAACCGGCGTCCACTGCTTCCTGGCACAGGCGTCGCAGCTTTTCATCGCCATAGCCGAGCCAGCCCGCCGAGGTGGTGTAGCAGGGGTAGCCATTGGCTTGCAGGTCGGCCATGCGCTCGGCCTTGCCTTCGGCGCGCTGGCGCAGCAAGGCCAGGGCTTCGGCGGGTGTGATGCAGTCAGTGATGTAGCGAAAATCGATGCAACGCACCAACTGCTCCGGGCCCATGTCGGCGACCAGGCGCCACAGGGGTTTTCCTTCAGCCTTGGCCCACAAATCCCATGCCGCGTTGACGATTGCGCCGGTGGCCAGATGGATCGCACCCTTGTCCGGACCGATCCAGCGCAACTGGCTGTCACTGGTGACATGGCGCCAGAAGCGGCCCATGTCTGCGGTGATCCATTCCAGGGTCAGGCCCACCAGCAGGTTTTCCATGGCCTTGATCGCTGCGCAGCAAATCTCGTTGCCCCGGCCGATGGTGAAGGTCAGGCCGTGGCCTTCAAGGCCCGGGTTATCGGTCTGCAGTATCACGTAGGCGGCCGAGTAGTCCGGGTCCGGGTTCATGGCGTCGGAACCGTCCAGGGACTGGGACGTGGGAAAGCGGATATCTTCGACGCGAATCGCGGTAAGGGTGGTCATGAACGGCTCCTTGGCTCTTGTCAGGCGTCGACGGTGATCTGGTTCTGTTCGCCGAGGCCTTCGATGCCCAGGCGGATTTTTTGCCCGGCCTTGAGGTACACCGGCATGGGCTTGATCCCCAGGCCGACGCCGGGTGGCGTGCCGGTGGAAATCACGTCTCCGGGTTGCAGGCTCATGAACTGGCTCAGGTAGCTGATCAACTTGGGGATCTGGAAAATCATGGTGCGGGTGTTGCCGTTCTGATAGCGATGCCCGTCGACTTCCAGCCAGATCGCCAGTTGATGGGGGTCGGCGATTTCATCGCGGCTCACCAGCCACGGCCCGAGTGGACCGAAGGTGTCGCAGCCCTTGCCCTTGTCCCAGGTGCCGCCGCGTTCCAGTTGGAATTCACGTTCGGACACATCGTTGATCACGCAGTAGCCAGCCACGTGTTCCATGGCTTGGCTTTCGTCGATGTAGCGCCCGCCTTGGCCGATCACCACGCCCAGTTCCACTTCCCAGTCGGTCTTGCGTGAGTGGCGGGGGATTTCGATATTGTCGTTGGGGCCGACGATGGCGCTGGTCCACTTGTTGAAAAGGATCGGCTCATCGGGGATTGGCGCGCCGGTTTCCGCTGCGTGATCTGCGTAGTTCAGGCCGATGCAGATGAATTTCCCTACTTGCCCGACACAGGCACCCAGGCGCGGGTTGCCGGGCACCAACGGCAGGCTGGCGGGGTCAAGGTCTTGCAGGCGGGCGAGAGTGTGCGGCAGCAGGGTGTCACCTGCGATATCGCTGATATGGGCTGACAAGTCTCGCAACTGGCCATCCGCATCCAGCAGGGCCGGGCGTTCCTGGCCTTTTTCGCCATAGCGCAACAACTTCATGGGCAATCCTCTTATAAAGGTGGGGCGGTCAGTTGCTCCAGCCGCCGTCGATAATCTGCGTGGTGCCAGTGGTAAATGCGCTGGCGTCAGAGCCGAGGTACAGCGCCAGTTGGGCAACTTCCTGCGGCGTGCCCAGGCGGCCCATTGGCTGGCGGGCGGTGAATGCGGCGTATACCTCATCCTGTTGCCGCCCTTCGCGAGTGGCCTGTTCGGCGATGCGTTGATGCAGTGACGGCGATTCAACGGTGCCGGGGCAGATGGCGTTGCAGCGAATGCGTTGGGTGACGAAATCGGCGGCCACCGAGCGGGTCAGGCCGATCACTGCAGCCTTGCTGGCGCAGTAGGCGAATCGGTTGGGAACGCCTTTGATGCTGGAGGCTACCGACGACATATTGATGATCGATCCGCCACCTGCGGCCAACATGTCGGGCAGGAAGGCGCGGATCATGCGGTACATGGCGGTGACGTTGAGGTCCATGGCAAACGCCCAGTCACTTTCCGGGCATTCGAGGATATTGCCGGCGTGGACCACCCCGGCGCAGTTGAACAGCACATCCAGCGGGCCCAACTGTTCAGCGATGCGTTGGATGGCGGCTGCATCGGTTACATCCAGCAGCACGGTACGTGCGCCAGGCAGGTCCGCGAGTGTCTGTTGATTGATGTCGGCGGCAAATACCTCGGCGCCAGCAGCCAGATAGGCTTCGACGCTAGCGCGGCCAATGCCCTGGGCGGCGGCGGTGATCAGCACGCGTTTACCGGTGAGGTCCATGACAGACTCCCTTGATTGTTATTATTGGCTCAATGGTCAGGCCATTAAGGGCGTAGCTAGCCTCGACGTAGCCCATAGCCAATCCTTGCGGGTTTGCTATGATCACTGCACTGGAAACGATCCAATGGTCAGGCCATTGGTCCAATTTTTAGCACGGGACTTCTCGGTCAACAAGCGGCTTTTTTGCAAGTTGAACCCAGTCGGCGTGCTGTGCGTGAACCGAGCTGAGCCTAGATGCCATTTCAAGTTATTGATAACCAACGTCTTTATCGTCAGATTGCCGACCAGTTGCGGGCCTTGATCGACAGCGGCGAATTTCCTCCTGGCAGCCGTCTACCGGCGGAGCGGGAATTGGCCAAATTGCTGGGGGTGAGTCGCGCCTCGGTGCGGGAGGCGATGATTGCTTTGGAGGTCATCGGCCTGGTGGACGTGCGGGTCGGCAACGGCGTGTTGGTTTGTGAACCGGCGCAACCGAAAATCAGCCAGGAACCGGTGATGGCCCAGGCCACCCGTGACCAATGGAAGGAATTTGATCCGGAGCTGAACCTGCACGTCGACTTCAACGCTGAGATCCCGCCGTTCTCCCTGCTCCAGGCCCGTCGCCTGATCGAGCCGGAAACCGCCGCCTTGGCGGCCAAGCAGGCTACCAACGAAGAACTGGCGGGCATCCGCGAGGCGTTCGAGCGCAACGCCCAGGACAACCGTGACGGTTCCCACACACATCCCGGCGATCGCCTGTTCCATATCCGCATCGCCCAGGCATCGGGCAACCCGGCTTATGCACTGATGATCGCGCACCTGCTGGGACATCGCTACGGCAGCATGTTCCAGCGTTTGCAGGCCCACTACACATCTGACGACATGCCCCATCGCTCCGAAGACGAGCACCGCCGCATCCTCGACGCCCTGGAACAACGGGATGCCGAAGGCGCCCGCCAGGCCATGCGCAAGCATCTGGAGGAAGTGGTACGGATCTTTATGCGGACGGCGCAATGACCCGGTTTTACGATGCGCGCGGCAATATCTATGGGGTGGTCAGCCCGGCCGTGCTGCGTGAGCTGGGCATAGAGTTGCCGGCCACCGCCGACCTGGCCGCCGGCTCTCGACTGGCCTGGGCGCTGGCGGCCATCGCATCCGAGTGCGGCTGGGGCTCGTTGCCGCGCCCGCCGGACGCCAAGGCCCATCGTTGTGACGGCCTGTTGGTGGGGCCGTTTCAGGCCGCGCCGCCATTTGACCTGTTGATCGTCAACACCGACGGCACCTTGGCCGAACGCAGTGGCAATGGCTTGACGATATTTGCCCAGGCGCTGACTGATGAGGGGTTGATGTCCGGGGCGTGTGAGTTGCGAGTCCATCACGATAAGGCGGATGCATTGTCGCCGGTGGTGACAGGGGTCGAGCCTGCACTTCTCGAAGAGGTCCAGGGTTTCTGGCTGGCGCTGGGGCGGCCTGAGTTCGGGCCGTTGGCAGTGGGTGCGCCGTCGCTGGCGCTCAACAGCAGCGGACCGAGCCATGTTCCAGGGCTTTCTAGGCTCAACCCTCTGTGGAATCGCAGTCAGTTTGTACGGGTGGGCAATCCCCATTGCGTGACCTTCGTGCCTGATGCTTCGGCGCTGCCGAGCAATCAGCAGATGCTGCAATCGGGGCTATTTGAGCCGTTGCTGGCTGTCGCCTTCGCACCTCCCGCTGGCGTGGGACGACCTTGTCCGGCCGGGGTCAACCTGCAATGGGTGGCTCGCGAGTCTGACAATCGCCTGATGGCCAGGGTATTCGAGCGTGGTGAAGGGCCCACAGCGTCTTCCGGCACCAGCGCCAGCGCGGTGGCCTGTGCGGCTTGGCATGTGGGCTGGGTTGCGGCAGGAGCGGTGGAGGTGGTCATGCCGGGTGGCACGGCACCTGTTCGGCTTGAGGAGCATGAGGGTGAGTTGAGCAGTGTCAGCCTGTTTGGAACGGCGCGGCGCCAGGGTTTTTGAGGGCTGGACGTTGTATAGGTTATTTCCGATTTAATGAGTGCGCTCAGTTAATTCCTAATAGTTAAGTTTCCAGTGTGAATAACGGCGTAAGACTTTTCCTGTTGTTTAATGCTGGCTACTTGACTGCATTTCTCTGTTTAATAAAAGATACTTCCATCATCGACGTACGAAACTTCTGTTTTATTTTGCAGAGGCCGAATTTCGCCTGAAATAGCTATGATTAACGCCGTCCAGACGCTTTTTATCATCCGTTAATTTCAATGTTTAAACAGCATTGTGCGCGGTTGTATAGGAGGCGTTATTTTGGTTTTGTAATTAATGGCGGGTAACAATGGATGTTTAACGCGTTTGTTGCACCACGTTTCAAACTGATCGTTGCGGGGCTGGCCAATGACTTTCAGGTACTTGCCTTCAAGGGCAGTGAATCCATCAATCAACCTTTTTCCATCCATGTACAGTTGGTCAGCGAAAACCCCTCTCTGGACCTGGAAAGCTTCCTGCACCAGCCCGCTTACCTGGATTTCGGGGACCCTGGTGAAGGCCTTCACGGGCAGATCTACGCCATTGGCCGGGATGAAACGGGTGAGCGGTTAACCCGTTATCACCTGACGCTGGCACCGCGCCTGGCGTATCTCACCCATCGCCGCGACCAACGGATTTTCCAACAGCGCAGCGTGCCGCAAATCATTGCGGCGGTGCTGGAGCAGCACGGCATCCTGGCGGATGCGTATACGTTCGAGCTGGGCCCCGTGGTCTACCCGCCGCGAATACTTTGTGTGCAGTACGGCGAAACCGACCTGTATTTCATCCATCGGTTGTGTGAAGAGGAGGGTATTCATTACCACCTGCGTCATAGCCCGGACGGCCATATGCTGGTGTTCGGTGATGACCAGACGGTGTTCCGCCGGCTGGCGGCGCAGCGTTATCGGCCCAGGGGCGGGCTGGTGGCCGAGCAACGGGTGATCCAGCGGTTTGATGTGCGTCTCTCGACCCGTAGTCGCCAGGTGGTGCGGCGGGACTACGATTTCGAGCACCCGTCCCTGCGCCTGCAGGATCAGGCCGGGCCATTATCCAGTGAGGTTCTTGAGGACTTTTATTGCCCGGCGGGCTTCACCGGCCATCAGCGCGGTGCGCAACTGGCTCGACGCGGGCTGGTGCGGCATCAGCGGGACCGACATCGGGCATTGGGCAAGAGCGATCAGTCGGCGTTGCGCAGCGGGCACTTTCTCCAATTGCAGGATCATCCACAGGCGTCGTGTAACGACCTGTGGCTGGTGACCGGCGTACGCCATGAAGGCTACCAACCCCAAGTGCTGGAGGAGGCGACCGTGGACACCGGCGCTTTCCACGGCTACCGCAACCGATTCACCGCGACGCCTTGGCGTGCGCCTTTGCGTCCACCGCTCAAACACCCCAAGCCGCGTATCAGCGGGAGCCAGACTGCCACCGTCACAGGTCCCGCGGGTGAGGATGTGCATTGCGACCAGCATGGTCGGGTGAAGATTCGCTTCCACTGGGGTCGGGCCGGCAAGGATGACGACAAGAGTAGTTGCTGGGTTCGGGTGGCTTCAGGTTGGGCGGGCGACGGCTTTGGCGCCGTGATGATCCCGCGGGTGGGGATGCAAGTGCTGGTGACCTTTCTGGAGGGCGACCCGGACCAGCCGCTGATCAATGGCTGCCTGCCCAACGCCTGGCAAGCCACGCCTTATCCGTTGCCGCAACACAAGACCCGAAGTGTCTTGCGCACTCGCAGTTCCCCGCCCGGTGGCGCCAATGAATTGCATCTGGAAGATCGCCGTGGCGAGGAGCTTGTCTACCTGCGGGCTCAACGGGATATGGAACAGGTCATCGGCAACGACAGCCGCCTGGTGATCGATGCCGGTGCGCAGTTGAGCTTAAAGGCGGGCGGTGAGCATTTGCTGATTCAGGCGGGGGGCATTTTTAGCAGCCGACCCATTACCTTGGGGGGAACGCCTGACGCTACGCGGTCGGCAACTCCGTTGGCGCCGGGTGATGTAGCGGCGCTGCTCACCTTGCTGCAAACCCCGCAAACCCATTGGGGGTGGTTGGGCAGTCTGGCCGATGATGACTTGGGCGCCGTTATCCGGCATTGGCGTGAACGGTTGTTGGTGGGGCCAGCGGGAAGCCAGGCACTGTACCGTTTTCATGATAATCGTACCTTGGCGCGAGCCTTGGCCCACCTGCCAACCCAGCAATGGCCCGCCTTTCTCGGGCCACTTATCAGCGTGTGTTATTGGCAGGGTGAGCATTGGTGTAGTGCCGACAACCCGATGCCAGGTGAGTATCCGGTGCCTGATCCAGCGCTTTGGCTCAACGTGCCGAACCCTCAGGCCATGACGATTTTGCAGACCAATATTTTGCGATACCTGTTGGCTGAACACAGTGAGGACCTCTCTCGTTTGGCAGAACACCAAGACCCGAAAGTCTGGTTGAACAACGTGCTGGAACAGGCACGTGCCTGGCAGTGGCAAAGCCCGGAACAGCTGGAGTTTCTGGTGGTTCAACGTCTGGCTGAGGCAGTTGGAACAGCGGTAATTCGCTGGCAGTCGATGCCGGGGGAGGTGGCCGTGGATCATTTTCAGCGGGTGGTTGAGCAGTGGCGTCGGTCGCAGAGAGAGAAATGTCATGGGTGAACGGATCACGTTGATCGTAAGACGGATGCTGCTCGTCAGTACTGTGTTTGCTATATCGGGATGTGCATTGAAGCCTGCTGACAGCTTCAATCTGGAGGTCGATCTGCCGGCGAATTTTAGATTCAGAGGCGACGCGGTTTATCGTCCCGCGACAGGCGAGACCTGCACGTTGCCCAAACGTCGGGGCAAGCGGCCGGAGTTCAAGGTTTTCGATACGGCTGGCAAACCGGTAGCTAATCGGGTCAGCTTTGACGTGCCGTTGACGGAGCAGGTGAATGGCTGCCCGTTGGTATTGGGCAGTATTACGTTCGATATTTATGGCAAGTGGGGCGAGCACTGGTCAGCGGTTGGTGGGGATTATGCCTATATCCATGTACTGGATCGGTTGGAGTCTGATATGCCCGCAATGCCTGCGTCTGGTGTTCAAGAGCTGGCGGCGCAGTGTCAGTGGTTGTTTCGGACGTTAGGGCCGTTACACGCGATCAGGAAGATTATGAAATGCAACTCGTTGGACGCGAGCGGGCAATTGCGTATGGGGCGTGCCGGTGGCGTCGTGCAAAGGGAGCCGTTGCGAGGAAGAACGTTAAGGATGGCCTTGGGATTGACTGATCAGGAGCAGCCCGCTGTCGACGACAATTGGGTAGCCGTCCCAGGGGGCTAGAAACGTTGCATGGGGGAAAGTTTGTGTATGCGTACTGCCGTGGCAATACTACAGATTTCAAACTCTTCAAAATGCCGGATGGGCGCATGTGCACCACCTATCCGACGTGTAAAGAATAGGAGCGGCCTCATGAAACAGGATGCATGGAAGCAACCATTTTTCAGCAACAAGATGCCTGCCTGTCCATTGCGAGGGCATTGGGCAAGCTTCTGTGTAGTCGACGAGATGGGGGATGGCAAGGCATATGGCGGTTTGCCTTACCATCTTCAGGATAGCGCCGGGCATCAGTACGCGGGGCGGTTGAATCATGCCGCTCATCTTGCCTGACGGCACTCAGTCCTCTGTCTTGTGGACCCCCGGCTGCGAATCCATCGAGGAGGCAGCCTGCAAACGCGCCTTGCAACTCAACGCAGACATGCCTGACCGAGCCAACCGTCCAGTCCAGCCAGCACTTTATGGTCGCCAGCTACATCCCGGCAGCCTGGGCCACCCTGCGTCGCTGGCAACAAACCCTGGACACCCACGGTACGCTGGTTTACCCATCAGGAGAACCGTGAGCTGTCGCAAGTAGCAAGTATCCCGCCGTAACCGGCTGACGACTGGGGACTGGGAAGGGCGCAAACCCTGGATATCGATTCGATCGTGTAAAGCTACAAAAACTCCACCTGGGCGGGCTGGCGCTTCATCAACACCTTGCCCCCGCGAATCGAGTACAACGGCAATCCCTGGCTGCGAATCACTTCGTAGTCGCTGTCGGCAGAAAGGATCAGCAGGTTGGCCGGACGCCCCGGTTCCAGCCCGTAACGATCCCCCAGTGCCATGGCCTGGGCGCTGTTGTCGGTGACCAGGTCCAGGGCGCTTTGCAGGTTACGGTAGCCGAGCATATGGCAGATGTGCAGCCCGGCTTCGAGCACCCGCAGGATGTTGCCGTTACCCAGTGGATACCAGGGATCGACTATGGAGTCCTGGCCGAAGCAGACATTCATGCCGGCTTCCAGCAATTCGTTGACTCGGGTTACGCCTCGGCGTTTCGGGAAGTTGTCGAAGCGCCCTTGCAAGTGAATGCTTTCGGTGGGGCAGGAGACGAAACTGATACCCGAATGCCCTAGCAGGCGAAACAACTTGGCGCAGTAGGCATTGTCGTAGGAGCCCATCGCCGTCGTATGGCTGGCGGTAACCCGGCTGCCCATGTCTCGGCTGCGGGCCTCTTCGGCCAGTACTTCAAGAAAGCGCGAATGTGGGTCGTCGGTTTCGTCGCAATGCACGTCCACCAGGCAACCGGTGCGCTCGGCCAGGTCCATCAGGAATTTCACCGAGTTGACGCCTTGGTCGCGGGTGTATTCAAAGTGCGGGATACCGCCGACCACATCGGCGCCGAGGCGAATGGCTTCTTCCATCAGTTCGCGGCCGTTGCGGTAGGACTCGATACCTTCCTGGGGAAAGGCGACGATCTGCAGGTCGATCAAGTGCGTGCTTTCCTGGCGCACTTCCAACATGGCCTTCAGCGCGGTCAGGTCCGGGTCGGTGACGTCGATGTGAGTGCGCACATGCTGGATGCCATGGGCGGCCAGGGTCTGGATAGTTTTTTTGGCACGAGTCTTGGTGTCTTCCTGGGTGATGGTGGCCTTGCGTTCGCCCCAGCACTCGATGCCTTCAAACAGTGTGCCACTCATGTTCCAGCGCGGCTCACCAGCGGTGAGGGTGGCATCGAGGTGGATATGCGGCTCGACGAAGGGTGGCACCACCAGGTTGCCGCCGGCATCCAGGTCGTCCGCCCCCAGTGTTGGTGCGGCACCTTGTGGGGTGATGCTGGTGATCCGGCCATGTTCCAGGTGCAGATCATGCAGGCCTTCACGGTTGCGCAGGCGAGCGTTGATGATGTGCATGGGCAAGTTCCTCTTTGGCAAAAAACAATCAGGCGACAGCCGCCAGGGTCAGACTCATACCTGGGCGTCAGCCAACGGTGCGCGTACTCGCAGCAGGGCGGTCAGCACGATATAGGTTGCGGACGCGGCGGCAATCCCCACCAGCGGCGCCACCCATGGTGAGTTGAATGCCAGCACGGTACCAACCGCGTAGGCCGTCAGCCCAGGCCAGTTGAACGCCGGCAGGCGGGCCTCGGCCAAGCGCGGATAGTGGCCACGATAACGGTAGAAAAAGTCGGCCATGATCACCCCGCCAATCGGCGGAATCACCGTGCCCAGCAGAATCAGGTAAGGCACCAGCATGTCGTACATGCCCAGCAGCGCCAGTAGCGTACCGATCACCGCGCCGATCAGGGTCACGGTCTTGCGGCGTCGGGTGCGCAGCAGGTTACAACCGGCGACGGCGAAGTTGTAGATGGTGTTGTCCTGGGTGCTCCAGATATTGAGCAGCAGCATGGCCATTGCCGCCAGGGCAAAACCTTGCAGCAGCAACACTTCCACCACGTCTGGTTGCTGATAGACGATGGCACCATAGGCGCCAATCAGCACCATCAGACCGTTGCCGACAAAGAAGCCAATCAGGCTGGCCAGCACCGCGACCTTGGCCGAGCGGGAAAATCGGGTCCAATTGGTGGCCTGGGTTGCGCCGCTGACAAAGGTGCCGAACACCAGGGTAATGGCCGTGGATAGGCCCAACTCGCCTGTGGGCACCACTGCCAGTAGTCCGTCGAGCCCGCCGACTTTCACCGTGGCGACCCACATCGACAGAAACAGCAGGATGCACATGGCCGGTACCGCGATATACGACAGAATCTCCAGCCCGCGATACCCCACGTAGGCGGTGGCGCAGAACACCATGCCCAATAGCACCATCAATGCCAGTACGCTGCCCTGGCTCAATTCGAAATATTTTCCCAGCACCACGGCGGCGGTGGCGGTGCCCCAGGCGTACCAGCCGATTTGGGTGAAGCCGAGGATCAGGTCACTCAACTTGCTGCCCACTTCGCCGAAGCAGAAGCGCCCCATCAGCACCGAGTTCAAACCGCTCTTGAAGGCGATGTAACCCAAGCCTGCGGCGTAGATGCCCAACAGCAGGTTACCCAGGGCCACGACGCCGAGCATCTGGGTAAAACTGAAGGCCACTCCCAGCTTGCCGCCGGCGAACATGGTCGCGGTAAAAAAGGTGAAACCCAGCAGCACCATGGCCGTGGAGGCAAGGCCTTTGCGCGCGTGCATGGGCACTTCGCTGAGAGGGTAATCGTTGCCCGGTTCTTTCTGCGTCATGTGCCTTTCCCCTGAGTGAGTGACGCAGGCCTGTTGCACCGGTCGTGCCAATTGCGCTGCAGTGAGAGGCGCGCGGTGGGTGATGTGCAGGTTGCACAGTATTTATAGACGGGCAGGGGGAATCGGCGGGAACAGTTGTTCTTTCTGCCCGTTCAGGCGCGAAAGCGGTGCGTCGGTGATACAAATTGGATCACCGCTAGTTGCCTCAATCGAAGAGGGTGTGAGTCGTCTCTCCGCGATGAAACGCAAACGCTGCCTCAAGATCACTTTCAATGGTCCTGCCCCGTGACAGTGGCGGCAGGTCATCCAGACTGAAGAAGCCGACATCCGTGGTCTCGAAACCGGCCATCGGTGCGGCCTGATCGATTCGCTCACAGAGAAAGTACAGCTTGTAGAAGTCCCGCACATCGGGCCGGTACAAGCCTTTGGCTTTATGGGTAACGCTGTACAGCGACCGTACGGTGACGGTCAAGCCAGCCTCTTCACGGATTTCCTTGATGACGTTTTCAGCGGCCGACAAACCGATATCGGCATAGCCACCGGGCAATGCCCAGCAGCCGTCGGTCAGTTCCCGCACCAGCAGGATACGGTCGCCCTCGATCACCGCACCACGCACATCGATCATCGGCGTTGAATAGCGCTGGGCGAAGTCCGAGACCAGCCCGGTGATGCGCTCTAGCGGCAAGTTACCCAGTTGCGCCAGCATGCTGTGGGCAATATGAGCGATTTCTTCCAGGCGCTCACGCTCGAAGTCATCCTTGCAAAAGTGCAACCCTGTTGAGGCCAATGCTTGCAGGCGTTTGGCCTGAGCCAGCCAGGTGTTTTCCATGGTGGGGTCCTTGAATGCGGGGAAGTCCCGTTTTAATCACTGCTGGCCTGTGGAGCAAGGCCAGCAGGCATAAAAAAACCACCTATAAAGGTGGTTTTTCACAACGCTGGCTTATTCGCCGTGATAGATGCAGCCACTGGTGCATGTTTCATGAATCCGAATCGCGCTAAGTTCCGGCAGCAACGGTTTCAACTCATTCCAGATCCACTTGGCCAGCACTTCACTGGTTGGGTTTTCGAGGCCTGGAATGTCGTTGAGGTAGTTGTGGTCGAGGCGCTCGTAGAGAGGCTTGAAAATCGCCTTGATCTCCGAGAAGTCGCGGATCCAGCCGGTATGCGGGTCGAGGTCGCCGCTCAGGTGGATGGCCACCTTGAACGAGTGGCCGTGCAGGCGCCCGCATTTGTGGCCTTCGGGCACGTGAGGCAGGCGGTGGGCGGACTCGAAGGTAAATTCTTTAAAAATTTCCACAGTGTTTTTCAGCTCGGTCAGGTGTCTGGCAGGCGGCGAGTTTAACAGCTTGATCCGGCGCAGGGCACACCGGCTGATCAGAGGGGCGTCAGGCGTTCACCCAATTGTCCGCTATCGGCCAACGCCAGAAACTCATCGCCCAATCGACGGCTTTCGCTCATTGCCGCTTGCCAGTATTTGTTGCGGCTCGCGTCATCGCCCATGAAACGCTTGAAGTCGCTACGGTCTGGCAGTTTGCCGTGGGGCAAGCGGGCCAGGTATTCCCTCGACGGCGACAGTAGCAATACATTCTGTAGACCCTGTTGACTGCCACGTCGCCAAGGCAGGCCCTTGTCGAACCAGCCGGGGATGACCCGGTCGGTGAAGTGCGGGTACAGCACGATGTCATCGCCCTGGTAGGGCAGGTCGAGGTGGTAGTCCAGCAGGCCGCCGTCGCGGTAGGTTCCGGCACCGGCCCCCGGCAGGTCGCGCACCCCTTGCATGACCATCGGGATCGAGCCGGACGCCAGCAGCGCCTGGCGCAGGTTGCCCGTGTCCAGGTCGAGAAAACGCGAGGGGAAATCCTTGAGCGGGTGCAGCGGCGGCGCCTGGCGGGGGTCGTGGATGATCAGCCGCTCAAAGTGTCGTGACAGCCGTGCACGGCCTCGCAGGTTGTCGGCAATCACCGATGACAACCCGAGGCCCAGGCGGCCACGGTGATCGTCGGCCAGCAAGCCATGGCTTTTGACCACGACGATGTTCAGGCGATAGAGGGGGTTGGTCAGCAGCGTTGCATCGCGCCCGGCCAGCAGATCATCGAGCATGCGCTGGCAGCTCTGGCTGACCTCGGCCATGGTCACGCCCTTGGCAAAACGCTGTTCGTTGTACAAGCGGCCAAGGTCAAGCAGGCCTTGCACCGGGTCAGGCAGGCAGGCGCTGGCAAAGCGCCAGGAGCCGATGGACGCGCCGATCAGTGAGCGCTCCCGGGGTTCCCGTGCCAGCCAGTCACCGAACAGCGCCAGGTCCAGGCCCTGGATGCCCAGGGCTTTCGGGCCACCCGCCGCGCCGGGGAGAATGCCGACATCAATCGGCTTAAAACCTTGTTCACGAATGCGCGAAAAGGCGCGCTTGCCGGCCTTGAGCGTGAGGGCTGGAAACTTGATGTGAATAGCGGTCATACCGTTCTCTTTTGACGCGAGCAGGGCAGTATAGAAAATCTCGCACGCTTGAGGGCAAGGTGTTTAGGATAATTGCCATGGTGGCAATTCAGTTTCAGTTAAGTTGCAGGCGTTACCGTGAGCGTCGTAGGAAAAATATCCTGAAACGGAGACGCACCATGAAAAAACTCACAGCTTTAGTTGCCACCAGTATCATCGCTCTCACCGCTAGCCTGGCCCAGGCCCGCGACCTGGGGCCGGATGAGGCGTTGAAACTGCGCGACGCTGGTACCATTGTGTCTTTCGAGAAGCTCAATGCCACGGCACTGGCCAAGCATCCCGGAGCGACGGTGACCGAAACCGAGCTTGAAGAGGAGTACGGCAAGTACCTTTATCAGGTTGAACTGCGCGATGCCCAGGGCATTGAGTGGGATCTGGAATTGGACGCCGTCACTGGGGTTGTTCTCAAGGATCATCAGGATACGTAATGAAGGTAAATCTACGCACCAGCAGTCGAGTGGCACTGGTGCTCCTGGCTTTTTGCTCGGTGGTAGCTGCCCGGGACCTGGGCCAGGACGAAGCGCTGCACCTGCGCCAGAAGGGCGAAATCGCACCCCTTGAGCACCTGTTGGGGCCAGCCATGGCGCGCTATCCGGGTGCCAAGCTGCTGGATGCGGAGCTGGAGGAGCACAAGGATCGCTCGGTGCGCTATATCTATGAAATCGAACTGTTGACCGTCGACGGTGTGGTGCGCGAGATCGAACTCGACGCCAACACCGGTCAAGTGCTTAAAGACAAGGAAGATGACTGATGCGCCTGCTTCTGGTGGAAGACCACGTCCCGCTGGCCGATGAACTGATGGCAGGGCTCAACCGCCAAGGCTATGCGGTGGACTGGCTGGCGGACGGGCGCGATGCGGTCTATCAGGGCCGTAGCGAACCTTACGACCTGATCATCCTCGACCTCGGCCTGCCGGGTTTGCCCGGGCTTGAAGTGTTGGCCCAATGGCGCGCCGCCGCGCTGGCCACCCCGGTGCTGATCCTTACCGCTCGTGACTCCTGGGCCGAACGCATCGAAGGGCTCAAGGCCGGCGCCGATGACTATTTGAGCAAACCATTCCACCCTGAAGAGTTGTACCTGCGCATCCAGGCCCTGCTGCGCCGCTCCCATGGCCAGCCTAACCAGCCGACCTTGCAGGCGGCCGGCTTGCACCTGGACGAAGGCCGTCAGTGCGTCATCCGCGACGGTGAAGAGATTCAACTGACCGCCGCCGAGTTCCGGTTATTGCGCTATTTCATGTTGCACCCCGAACAGATTCTTTCGAAAAGCCACCTGGCCGAGCATCTGTACGACGGTGAGACCGAACGCGATTCCAACGTGCTGGAAGTCCACGTCAACCATCTGCGCCGCAAGCTGGGCCGCAGCGTGATCGAAACCCGGCGCGGCCAGGGCTACCGTTTTGGCGCCGCCCCAACGTGAAATCCATCCAGCGGCGGTTGAGCCTGGGACTGATCAGCGTGATGGTGATCGTAGGCCTGGTGCTGGCGCAGACCAGTCTGTGGCTGTTCGAAGTGGGTTTGCAGCGTTACCTCGAATCAGGGCTGCGCAACGACAGTGAGAACCTGTTGGTGGCACTGGTCCGCGGACCCAACGGCGTACAGCTGGATGAGCAGCGCTTGTCTGCGGCCTATCAGCGGCCGTTTTCCGGGCACTATTTCCGTATCGACTTTAGTAACACTCATTGGCGCTCTCGCTCACTGTGGGATCAGGAGTTGCCGCAACTGCCCCAGGCCGGTCTCAAGGGCAACCTGCAACTGGGGCCAGAAGGTCAGCAACTGCTGGTGTTGCGTTCGGACTACAAGCGTTTTGGCCAGTCGATTTCCATCAGCGTGGCCCAGGACTACACACCGGTCAGGGAAAGCTTTCGCTTAATGCGCCAGGTCGGCCTGGTGCTGGGATTGGCGGCGTTGCTGCTGATCCTGATCCTGCAACGGGTCACCGTGCGCCGGGCCTTGCGCCCACTGGAAACCGCCCGCGAACAGATCGCCCAACTGCAACAAGGCCAGCGCTCGCAACTGGACACACAGGTGCCGGTGGAACTGGAGCCGCTGGTGGCACAGATCAACCATCTGCTGGCCCACACCGAAGACAGCCTCAAACGTTCACGCAATGCCCTGGGCAATCTAGGTCATGCCTTGAAAACCCCTCTGGCGGTACTGCTGAGTGTGGCCTCCAGCGAACAGCTCAAGGACCATCCACAGTTGAGCAAGCTGTTGCGTGAGCAGCTGGAGCAGGTGCAGCAACGGCTCAACCGCGAACTCAATCGCGCGCGGCTGGCCGGGGAGACCTTGCCGGGCGCGTTGTTTGATTGCGATGGAGAATTGCCGGGATTGCTGGCGACCCTGAATATGATCCACGGCGAGCATCTGGACTTGAGCTATCACGTTCGTCCTGGTCTGCAATTGCCGTGGGACCGCGAGGACTTGCTGGAGCTGCTTGGCAACCTGCTGGACAACGCCTGCAAATGGGCGGATGTCGAGATACGCTTGAGCATCGTTGAAACTGCGCAAGGCTTTAGTCTGAGCGTCGAGGATGATGGGCCTGGCATTCCCGAGGCCCAGCGTGATCAGGTCTTCAGCCGTGGCACGCGACTGGATGAGCAGACCGCCGGCCACGGGCTGGGCCTGGGGATCGTGCGGGATATCGTCGAGGTGTGGGATGGGACATTGCAGTTGCAGGAGAGCGCGTTGGGCGGGTTGAAGGTGGTGATCGAATTGCCCCGCCGTCATGTCTGAAGGCCTGCAACAATGTGCAGCTACCCATAGCTATCGCAGACAAACCACACTGGATTGTCATCGAACGGGCGATGACGCCAGTGCCTCAAACCTTGAACTGATCCATCAACCCCTGCTGCTGATTGGCCAGGCTGTTCAACGCCTGGCTAACCCGCGCCGACTCGTTGGCCTGCTCGGACAACGACTCGGTCACATCGCGAATAGTCGCCACGTTGCTGTTGATCTCCTCGGCCACGGCACTTTGCTCCTCGGCGGCGCTGGCAATCTGCAGGTTCATATCGCTGATCACCGTCACCGCCTCGCCGATCTGGCGTAAGGCCGTGACCGCCTGGCCTACCTGTTCGACACTGCCCTGGGCCTGGCGATGGCTGTTGCTCATGGAGCCAACCACCTCTTGGGTACCGTTCTGCAATTGCTCAATCACCAGGCGAGTTTCCTCCACCGACTCCTGGGTACGCCGGGCTAAGTTGCGCACTTCATCGGCAACCACCGCAAAACCACGACCTGCCTCACCGGCACGTGCGGCTTCGATGGCCGCGTTGAGCGCCAGCAGGTTGGTCTGTTCGGCGATGGCGCGGATCACTTCCAGCACCGAACCGATCTTCTCGCTGTTGGCGGCCAGGCCCTCGACTTGAGCCATCGCCGTGCTCATGTCGGCGGCCAGATGCCCGATGCTGGTGGTGGTACGGTCAATCACGGTCAAGCCTTCGCGGGTGGCCTTATCGGCATCGCGGGCGGCCTGTGCTGCCTGGGCGGCGCTGCGGGCGACGTCCTGGGCGGTGGCGCTCATCTCGTGGGAGGCGGTGGCCACCTGATCGACCTGGCGGTATTGCTGCTCCATGCCGGCGCTGGTCTGGGTGGCAATGGCGGCGGACTGGTCGGCGGTGCCGCGTGCGTCCTGCACCGAACGCTTGACCTCGGCGATGATCGGTTGAAGTTTGTCGAGGAAACGGTTGAACCAGCCGGCCAGCTCACCGAGTTCATCCCGCTTGTCGTAGGCCAGGCGCCGGGTAAGGTCGCCTTCGCCGCTGGCAATGTCTTCCAGCATGCGCGCCACGCCAAGGATTGGCCGGGTCACGCTGCGGGCCATCAGCCACACCAGCAACAGGCCGACCACCGCTGCCAAGAGGCCCAGGCCCAGTTCCAGCAGGGTGCCCTTGGTGTTATCAGCGTCCAGTTCGGCCTTTAGGGCTTCGGCGGGACCGATCAGAACTTTTTCCGGCACGTTCAGCAACACGCCCCAGGGCTTGCCGTCGGGAATCGGTTGGAAGGGCGCCAGCACCTTGAGTTGATGGTCGGTGCGCAGGCTATGTGTCTGGGCGCCGGCGGCCAGTGCGCTGATCAGTTGCGCGCCGCTGGCGGTGTCAACGCTGTCCAGGCGCTGGCTGAGTTTGCTGGCGTCCGGGCTGTAGCCGGCCAGCAGGCCCACCGGGCTGATGATGCTGACGTTGGTCTGGCCGTTATAAAGCTTCTGGCTGGCGCGTTGGCTGATTGTCTGCAGGCTGTTGAGGTTGATATCTACCGACAGCGAGGCGATGACTTTGCCGTCCACCATCAACGGGAAGACGATGCTGGTCATCAGCACGTTTTGCCCATCGATCACATAGAAGTAGGGCTCGATTACACACGGCTTGAGGGTGTTGCGTGGGCAGGTGAACCAGGCGTTGGCCTTTTCGCCGCTGGGTCCGACACTGGTGTCGGACATGTCGCTTTCGGGAAGCGGCATGGAGGTCAATGTGCCGGGTGTTGGCTGTGACCAGTAGAGGGCGAATCGACCTTTTTCGTTGCTGCCCAGATCTTTCTGGCCGGTAAACAGTTCGTCCTTGCCATCCAGCGCATTGGCCTCGAACACCAGGGACAGGCCCAGCAGGTCCGGGTTGGCTTGCAGCGCCGCCTTGACCTGGCGGGTCAGGTCTTCGCGCAGGTCGAAGGCATCCAGGAAGCGCTTCTCGGCTTGTTCGCGCAGGAACAGTACCTGACGGGAAAACCCGTGACCGTACTGATAGGCGTCCATGAATTGCTGGCGAATGCCCAGCGCCTGCACTTCACCCTGGGCCTCGATACGGGCCTGGGCCGCGACGTCGAGCATCTCCATGCTGGAGGCTTTGACCCGCTGGGAACTCTGCTCCATGCGATACAGCGAAAGACCCACCAGCAGGGTCACGATCCCCAGCAGGCAAAGGCCGGCCAGGAGGGTGATTTTCCATTGAATGGACAGCTGTCTGAGCGACATGGAGATCCTTAACCTTCGTTACGGCAGAGATGATTAACTGTATCGGCGGCTCGGGTTTTTTCTTTATTCATACGCCCAATTGAATCGCTGCCAGCGACGTCGCTCTTTGACATGCTGCTCCACCTGCTGCAAAGTGCGCGCCCTCTAATAAAACTCCCTTTTTGCTTCCCTTCCGGCAGCCGTTCTCGACGGTAGCCAGGGCGGATGTGTGCCGTTTGTTGCTGTTTTTTATGTTTTCTGTCTTGAGGTAACCATGATAAATGCAGTCATTGCCGCGGTCGGCACCATGCTGGTGCTCAGCCTGTCCCGTGTGCATGTGGTCATCGCGATCATTGTCGGCGCCCTGGTGGGCGGCTTGACCGGTGGGCTGGGTATCGATGCGACGCTGAAGGCGTTCAACAGCGGCCTGGGCGGCGGCGCCACGGTGGCGTTGTCCTACGCCTTGCTCGGTGCTTTCGCGGTGGCGATTGCCAAGTCTGGCCTGGCCCACGCCTTGGCGGACAAGGCCCTGCTGCTGGTGGATCGCCAGGAAGCCAACGGTGGCAACCACGTCAAATGGGTACTGATCGGCCTGCTCTGGGCGGTGGCCATCGCCTCGCAGAACATCCTGCCGATTCATATCGCCTTTATCCCGCTGCTGGTGCCGCCGCTTCTATATGTGCTGACCAAGCTGCAACTGGACCGCCGCCTGATTGCCTGCGTCATGACCTTCGGTCTGATCACCCCCTATATGTTCCTGCCCGTGGGTTTCGGCAATATCTTCCTCAACCAGATCCTGCTGGCCAACGTTGCCAAGAGCGGGGTGGACATCAGTCAGGTCAACGTCACCCACGCCATGGGTATTCCGGCACTGGGCATGGTGTTCGGGCTGCTGGTGGCGGTGTTTATCAGCTACCGCAAGAAACGCGTGTACGACCTGGAGAAAATCGAGCGGGTCGAGCAGGTCGTCGTGCAATACAACCCGTTGACTCTATTGGTGGCCGGCCTGGCGATTGCCTCTGCGTTCATTATCCAGTTGTGGCTGGATTCGATGATCATCGGCGCCCTGGCCGGGTTCCTGATCTTCTCGGTGTCGGGCATCGTGCGCTGGCGTGACACTGACGATCTGTTCACCGAAGGCATGAAGATGATGGCGATGATCGGCTTCATCATGATCGCCGCGTCGGGTTTTGCCGAAGTGCTCAAGGCCACCGGCGAAGTGCAGACCCTGGTGCAAGCGTCCGCCGCCTTCATCGGCAATAGTCGTGGTGTGGGCGCCTTACTGATGTTGCTGGTCGGGCTGCTGGTGACCATGGGCATCGGCTCGTCGTTCTCCACGGTGCCGATCCTTGCTGCGATTTTCGTGCCGCTGTGTGTGCAGCTGGGGTTCAGCCCGCTGGCGATCGTTTGCATCGTCGGTACGGCCGGCGCCCTGGGCGATGCCGGTTCGCCAGCCTCAGACTCGACACTGGGCCCGACCTCGGGCTTGAACATCGACGGCCAGCATCACCATATCTGGGACACCGTGGTGCCGACGTTCCTGCACTACAACCTGCCGTTGCTGGCGTTTGGCTGGTTTGCCGCGATGACCTTGTGACGTTGAATTGTCTTGTGGCGATCCGACAAGCCCGCTCGCCACAACAAGCTCGCGCCTACAGTTTTATCCCCTCAGGCCGTTAACCCTCTTACGTCGCCCCTATACGAGAGAGAAAAGCCATGCGCCTTAGCCTGAAGGCCAAAGTACTGTCCCTCGCAGTACTGCCCGTTCTGTTGTTTGCCGTGGTCATCAGCCTGACCACGGTGTGGATTCTCCAGGAGCAAGCCCGTAACGAGGTCGAAGAAACCCGTCAGAACTTACTCAATGACGCCAAGGTCACCCTGCAGAGTTATGTCGAGGTGGCAATGACTACCATCAAACCGCTCTACGATGCCGCCGCCCCAGGCGACACGGCCGCGCGGGCGCAGGTGGTCAAGCTGCTGTCGAACACCCGCTACGGCAAGGATGGCTACTTCTTTGGCTACGACTCCGAAACCATTCGCCTGTTCAAGGGAAACAGCCCTGAGGGCGTTGGCAAAAGCTTCAAGGACAACCGGGACCCCAACGGCGTCTACGTCAATCGTGACCTGGTAAAAGTGGGCAAGGATGGCACGCATTACCTGCAATACAGTTCGACGCAGCCTGGGCAAACGGCCTTGGTGCCCAAACTCGGCTACACCGAATACTTGCCCAAGTGGGACATGGTCATCGGTACCGCGGTCAATCTGGATGGCATCGAGGCTCAGGTCGCCGAGGTCGAGGTCAAGGTTCATGAGCGCATGGAAGGCGTACTGATGAGCATCATCGGCATCGCCGTGGTGGTGCTGTTGGTGATCGCTGCTGTCGGCATGCTGGTGGCCAATACCATCCTGCGGCCGCTACACCTGATGAAAGTCAACCTTGACGACATCGCCGCCGGCGAAGGTGACTTGACCCGTCGCCTGGAAATCACCAGCCAGGATGAGCTTGGAGAGTTGGCGGGTTCGTTCAACTGTTTTGTCGACAAGATCCACGGTCTGGTGCGCCAGATCACCGAAATGACCTCGCAACTCACTGGCCTTGTCAGCCAGGTCTCCGATCAGGCTCATCGCTCGGAACAGGCGATGGAGCGTCAACGTCACGAGACTGACCAAGTGGCGACGGCTATCAATGAAATGTCCTCGGCGGCCCATGAGGTGGCCCGCAGTGCCCAGGGTGCGGCAGTAGCGGCGCAACAGACCGACGCCGAAGGCCAGGCTGCCAAGCGTGTGGTGGACGGCAGCATTGCGCAGATCCATGCGCTGGTGAATGACATCCGCAGCAGCGGCGTGTCCCTGGACAGCCTGCAGCAGGACGTTTCGTCGATTGTCAGCGTGCTCGGGGTGATTCGCTCGATTGCCGATCAGACCAATCTGCTGGCCCTCAACGCCGCCATCGAAGCGGCCCGCGCGGGTGAAGCCGGTCGTGGTTTTGCGGTGGTGGCCGATGAGGTGCGGGCCTTGGCCAGCCGCACCCAGCAAAGCACCCAGGAAATCCAGGGCATGATCGACCGCCTGCAAAAGGGCACCGAGGCGGCCGTGGAAGCCATGCGCCGCTCCAGCGATGCTGGCGATGGCACCTCGGCCCAGGCCAACGAAGCCGGTGCGTCTCTGGACGCCATGGCCCAGTTGATCGGCACCATTAACTCAATGAACGCGCAGATCGCCAGCGCCGCCGAAGAGCAGACTGCCGTAGCCGAAGAGATCAACCGCAGCGTGCATCAGATTGCCGTGGCGGTGGACAGCGTGGCGGATGAGACTCAGCTGGGCGCGCAGACGTCCCGTAGCCTTGCTGATCTGGGGCAGCGGCTGGGCAAGTTGGTGGGGCAGTTCAGAATCTGATTCAGGCGATGAGGCGCCTATACGGGCCTCATCGCGGGCAAGCCTGCGATGAGGCCGGAACAGGCACCCTCAATTTCCCTTAAACATCACGCATCAAAAGCCCAAACCGCAGATCCATCTCCATGGGTATCGGCACATACACGGTATGCCCATCCCCCGGTGCTACCTCGATTGCCTCGCCTTTACCGTTCTGCATCATCCCTAGATCAAAATGAAAATTTCCCGCCGGCGTCATCAACTCCAGATGATTGCCCACGGCAAAGCGATTCTTCACCTTGACCTCGGCCAACTCCCCACGCCGTTCACCTGTCAACTCACCGACAAACTGCTGGCGCTCCGACACTGAGCTGCCGTTCTGATAGTTCTGATACTCGTCATGCACATGCCGACGCAGGAAGCCTTCGGTGTAGCCGCGCTGGGCCAGGGACTCCAGATTGGTCATCAGGCCACGGTCAAACTCCCGTCCGGCGACCGCGTCATCAATGGCCTGGCGGTAGACCTGGGTGGTGCGTGCGCAATAGAAATGTGATTTGGTCCGGCCTTCGATCTTCAGCGAATGCACGCCCATCCGGGTCAGGCGCTCGACGTGCTGCACCGCCCGCAAATCCTTGGCGTTCATGATGTAGGTGCCGTGCTCGTCTTCGAACACTGGCATCTGTTCGTCCGGGCGATTGGCTTCCTGGAGCAGGAATACCTGGTCGGTGGGGGCGCCAAGGCCCAGGGTCGGCTCGGGTTGATATTCCTGGACGATATCGCCGGCGGCGTTTTCCACCGCAGGCGTCGCCTGGTACTTCCAGCGGCAGGCATTGGTGCAAGTGCCCTGGTTGGCGTCACGCTTGTTCATGTAACCCGACAGCAGGCAGCGTCCGGAGTAGGCCATGCACAGCGCACCATGGACAAAGATTTCCAGCTCCATGGCTGGCACCTGCTGGCGGATTTCAGCGATCTCTTCCAGGGACAGTTCCCTGGACAGGATGATCCGGCAGATCCCTTGCTGCTGCCAGAACTCGACGCTCGCCCAGTTCACCGTATTGGCCTGCACCGACAGGTGAATCGGCATCTGCGGGAAGTGTCGGCGCACCAGCATGATCAAGCCCGGATCGGACATGATCAACGCGTCCGGCCCCATGGCGATCACAGGCGCCATGTCCTTGAGGAAGGTTTTTAGCTTGGCGTTGTGGGGCGCGATGTTGACCACCACGTAGAAACGCTTGCCCTGGGCATGGGCCTCCTCGATGCCGAGGGCCAGGTTGGCATGGTCGAACTCGTTATTGCGCACCCGCAGACTGTAGCGCGGTTGCCCGGCGTACACCGCATCGGCGCCGTAGGCGAAGGCGTAGCGCATGTTTTTCAGGGTGCCGGCGGGAGCTAGCAATTCGGGGGCGAGGGCAGGGAACATGAGGACTTCGATCGCAAAAGGGTGGCAGGGTAATCGAACCCGGCCTGGGCTTTATTGATCTGCGTCTATTCTGTAGGGACAAAGATGGCACTCGCAGGATTTGCGGCGGACTAAGCAACAGGGCGCGCTGGGCGCTCTGTGTTTTTCTGGCATGGATTGGACATGAACCAAACGAATTTGCAATTCAAAACCCTGCTGTTGCTGCTGGCCCTGGTGACCAGTGCGTTTCTCTGGATACTGCTGCCGTTCTACGGCGCAGTGTTCTGGGCGATTATTCTGGGGATCGTCTTTGCGCCCCTGCAGCAGCGCCTGCAGCTGCGGTTTGGCTGGAATAGAAACCTGACGTCACTCTCTACCCTGCTGGTCTGCCTGGTAATCGCGATTTTGCCGGTGATCATCACCAGTGCCTTGCTGGTGCAGGAAGGCGCGACGCTGTACAAAAATATTGAAAGCGGCAAACTGGACATTGCCGGCTATATCGAGCAATTCAAGACCCTTCTGCCGCCGTATTTCCAGCACCTTCTGGATCGCTTCGGCATGGGCAACCTGGAAGGGCTGCGGGAAAAAATCGTCAAGGGCGCCATGCAAGGCAGCCAGTTCTTCGCCAGCCAGGCGTTCAGCTTTGGCCAGGGCACCTTTGATTTCCTTGTCAGTTTTTTCATCATGCTGTACTTGCTGTTTTTCCTGCTGCGCGACGGCCCTGAACTGGTACGCAAGGTGCGCACGGCGGTGCCGCTGGCCGAACCACAGAAGCGTCGCTTGCAACTGAAGTTCAACCGGGTGGTGCGCGCTACCGTCAAGGGCAACTTACTGGTGGCCGTGACCCAGGGCGCGCTGGGCGGTTTGATCTTCTGGTTTCTGGATATTCCCAGTGCATTGCTGTGGGCGGTATTGATGGCGTTTCTGTCACTGCTACCGGCAGTGGGCGCGGGGATTGTCTGGGCCCCGGTGGCGGCATACTTCCTGCTCAGCGGTTCGATCTGGCAAGGGGTGGTGCTGGCGCTGTTCGGCATTTTTGTGATCGGCCTGGTGGACAACGTGCTGCGGCCGATCCTGGTAGGCAAGGACACCAAGATGCCCGATTACCTGATTCTGATCTCGACCTTGGGCGGCCTGTCGATCTTCGGTCTCAATGGGTTTGTCATCGGGCCGTTGATCGCTGCGTTGTTCATGTCGAGCTGGGCGCTGTTCGTCGAAACCAAGCCACGGGTACGATTGCCTTAGGCTTGGAAACAGTGAGCCATCTTGCGTGACAGGGCCTGGGCGTCGGGCAATGAGGTGAGCGGGCCGCTGATGGCCTCGCCGTCCCGTACCAGGTACCAGCAGGCGAGTAAACCCAGATCCCGGAGTGGGGCGGGAACGGCGCTGCCGATGACGGACATGATTTTAATAGTGGGCATATCTACCTCCATTTCTCTATGGCGCTCACCTTACGGTTCATACGCCTTGGGGAGAAATCACCCTGCTCGATAGTCGACATCACTGTCATCGAGACAAGCGCGGCATGCTGCGATCAGTCAACCACCTGATCGAGCATGCTCACCACTTCCTGTTCGCTGAGCAGGCCCTTGCGGACCAGGTTTTCCGTTAGCAGCGAGAGGAACTTGGCGCTGCGATGGCCTTCCAGGTGCTTGAGTTCGGTCAAGGCGCTATAGACCTTGCTGGAAGTGCAGAGGCCGGCAGTGCGGTGCGGGTTCTGTGTGGGCATGCTGGGGCGTCCTTGTTGTTATGAGTTGTCAGGGGTGGACAGTTTTGATAGTGAAAGCGTGACATGACGAAAACATGACAGCACGAACCCGGTTTGGGCAAGTGCACATTGACTCAATGATGTCGGATTTAACCGCAGCCATTGTCCTCACAATGACCTCGGCAAGATTTATTCAGGCCGTATGAGCCATAAAAAAGGCCCCGCAGCTGCTGCGAGGCCTGTTCAGGTGTCTCAGTCAAACAAGTTACCAGCCGCGGCCATAATAGCCGTGGGGCGGGCCGTAGTAGCCGCGAGGTGGGCCGTAATAACCTCGTGGTGGCCCGTAGTAGACCGGGGCAGGGCGGTAATAAACCGGCTGTTGCACGTAGACCGGTTGTGGCTGGTAGTAGACCGGCGGTGGAGCCGCGTATACCGGCTGCGGCTGGACATACACCGGTTGCTCTACATAGACCGGCCGGGATTGGTTGGCGATCACCGAACCCACTACGGCTGCACCGACGACGGCGCCGATTACGGCCGGGCCACCCCAGCCACCACCGTGGGCAGAGGCTTGGCCTGCCACAGCAAGTGCACCGATCAGCAACGCGATCTTGGGGATTTTACGAATCATGGTCATTCCTCGGTTGGTCCCTGCGCTTGTGGTCTGCAATCAATAGACTCAAGGATTGTCGCGGGGATACTTTTAAGACAGCGTATTTCTGAAAAACAGCACAGCCGGTAGGTAAAGGTTGTGTAAGGTCTGTACCGATTTGCTTACTCAAGGAGTTACTCATGCTGATGAACCCCAACAAGGACACCCAACTGTGCATGTCACTGTCGGGGCGCCCCGGGAATTTTGGCCTGCGCTTTCACAACCACCTGTATGAACAATTGGGTCTGAATTTTTACTACAAGGCCTTCAGTAGTCAGGATTTGCCCGGCGCCGTGGCCGGTATCCGCGCTCTGGGCATTCGCGGTTGCGGTGTGTCCATGCCGTTCAAGGAAGCCTGCATTGCCCTGGTGGACGAGTTGGACGATTCGGCCAGGGCTATCGCTTCGATCAATACCATCGTCAACACCGCCGGGCACCTCAAGGCCTACAACACCGACTACATCGCCATTGAACAATTGCTGAAAAAACATGCGGTGCCCAAGGATTCGACCTTCGCCCTGCACGGCAGCGGCGGCATGGCCAAGGCCGTGGCCAGCGCATTGCGCGATGGCGGCTACACCAAGGGCGTGATTGTTGCGCGCAACGAAGCCGCCGGCAGGGCATTGGCGCAAAGTCTGGGGTATGAGTGGCAGGCGCAACTGGGCGACCTGCGCCCGCAGATGCTGATCAATGTGACGCCCATCGGCATGACCGGTGGCCCGCAAGCTGAGCAGTTGGCCTTTGACGCCGATGCCATCGATGCTGCTGACACTGTGTTCGATGTAGTGGCGATTCCCGCGCAAACCCCATTGATCCTGCGCGGTCGTGCTCAGGGCAAACGGGTGATTACCGGTCTGGAAGTGATCGCGATCCAGGCGCTGGAGCAGTTTGTGCTGTACACCGGCGTGCGGCCGACGGATGAGCAGTTTCAGGCGGCGGTGGCGTTTGCTAGGGGGTAATGTGGCAAGCAGTTAAGGGTGAACACTGTACCTGTGACCACTACACCTGTGGCGAGCGGGCAAGCCCGCTCGCCACAGAGGGTTTTATTCCAGGCGGGTAAGGCGCTCTTCCAGCGCTGCAATTCGCGCTTCCAGTTCTTCAATGCGCTCCAGGGAAACACCGCCGCCAGCACCACGTTCCTGCGGATTGCCGCGGGCGGCAAGGATCACCTCGATATCCGCCGGGTCCCCCAGGGAATGCATATAGCGATCTTCGCGCTGCCCCGCCTGACGAGGCACCAGCAATGCCAGGTCGCGAGCGATCAGGCGTTCCAGCTGATGCACCACTTGCTCAGCATCTTCAAAGTCGTGCATGCGCCCGCTGCGGGTCAGCAGTTCGTTGACCGTCTGCGGGCCGCGCAGGAACAGCAGGCCGGTGAGAATCACCTGGGCGGGCACCAGCTCCAGGGCCTTGTCCACACGGTGCTCCCAGCGGTCGGCACGGCTGCCCATCACCAGCTTGGTAAAGCCGCGACCTTCCAGGGCACGCAGGCTCTGGCCGACCTGGCCCTGGCTGAGGTTCATCACCGGTTCCCGGCTGGTTTTCTGGTTGCAGGCGATCACTAGGGCGTTAAGCGTCAGCGGGTAGGTTTCAGGATTGGTGGCCTGTTTTTCGATCAGGCAACCCAAAACGCGGATTTCCGTGCTGTTGAGGCGTGGCTCTGAGGAGGTGGTGTCGTGCTCGCTGGTCATCGCGCTTTCCCTATGCTGTGAGCCCACTAGCCTAATCTCGAAAAAATAAAAGACAAGCGGCACTGGCAGCCTGCATGGCTATAATCGTGCCTGATCCGAACCCTGCCACAACTGTCGAGACTGTCATGACTATTTCCCTGTACGCCGCTTCCCTCCCGGTCTTCAAGCAAATGCTCAACGCCCTGAGCGATGTGCTGAACAAGGCCCAAGCCCACGCCACCGCCAAGAACATCGACCCGAACGCCTTGCTGCAAGCGCGCCTGTCCCCGGACATGTTCCCGCTGGTGCGTCAGGTGCAGATTGCTGTCGACTTCGCCAAGGGTGTTTCCGCGCGCCTGGCTGAGATCGAAGTGCCGAAATATGAAGACACCGAAGTCACCTTCGCCGACCTGCAAGCACTGATCGCCAAGGTCCTGGCCTTTATTGACACCATCACCCCAGCCCAAGTCGACGGTAAGGAAGGCATCGAAATCGTCACCCGTCCAGGCACACCTAAAGAGAAGCGCTTCAGCGGCCAGGCCTACCTGCTGACCTACGGCCTGCCGCAATTCTTCTTCCACGTCACCACCGCCTACGCCTTGCTGCGTCATAACGGAGTGGAAGTGGGCAAGCGCGATTACATGGGCGCGTTCTAAACCCAGCGACATAAAAAAGCCCGGGCCAGCTCGCAGTGAGTTGGCCCGGGCTTTTTTTGTAGCTGACGGTTTATGCCGCAGTTTTTGCATCCTGACCCAGACATGCAGCGGCAGTGAACAGCACGTCGGTAGATGAGTTCAGTGCGGTTTCCGCCGAGTCCTGCAGCACGCCAATGATGAAGCCCACGGCGACCACTTGCATGGCGATTTCACTGGGAATACCGAACAGGCTGCACGCCAGGGGGATTAGCAGCAGCGAGCCACCGGCAACTCCCGACGCACCACAGGCACAGACCGCTGCCACTACGCTGAGCAGTATGGCGGTTGGCAAGTCGACGGCAATGCCCAAGGTATGCACGGCGGCAAGGGTCAATACGGTAATGGTGATGGCGGCGCCGGCCATGTTGATGGTTGCCCCCAGCGGGATCGACACTGAATAGGTGTCCTCATGCAGTCCCATGCGCTTGCTCAACGCCAGGTTGACCGGAATATTGGCTGCTGAGCTGCGGGTGAAAAACGCCGTGATGCCACTTTCCCGCAGGCACATCAGCACCAGCGGGTAAGGGTTGCGGCGCAGTTTCCAGAAGACGATGGCCGGGTTGACCACCAACGCTACAAACAGCATGCAACCGATCAGCACCAGCAGCAGGTGTGCGTAGCCCAGCAGCGCGCCGAAACCGGAGGTGGCCAGTGTCGAGGCCACCAGGCCGAAGATCCCAAGCGGCGCAAAGCGAATCACCATGCGTACGATCAACGTGACCCCGTTGGACAGGTCATTCAGCACGGTGCGCGTGGTTTCGCCGGCATGGCGGATAGCGACGCCCATGCCGATGGCCCAGGCCAGGATACCGATGAAGTTGGCGTTCATCAGCGCGCTGACCGGGTTGTCCACCACGCTGAGTAACAGGCTTTGCAGCACTTCGCCGATGCCGCCGGGGGCACTCACGGCCACATCGTGGGTCACGAGCACCAGGGGGGAAGGGAATAGCATACTGGCAATCACCGCAACGGCGGCAGCGGCAAAGGTGCCCAGCAGGTACAGGAACAGGATCGGCCGAATATGGGTTTCCTGGCCGTGCTTGTGGTTGGCGATTGAGGCCATGACCAGTACAAATACCAGGATCGGCGCGACTGCCTTGAGGGCCGAGACAAACACCTTGCCGATAAACCCCGTGGATTGGGCGACACCGGGCAAAAGTAGAGCCAGCAGAATACCGGCCACTAGGCCGATGATAATTTGCGTGACCAGGCTGACGCGCATGAGTCGACGAAAGAGGGGCGGGACAGCAGTCATAAGGGCGTCTCTAGTTTTTTTAGTGTGTGCGGCGGTGCGTGCAACCAAGGCAGCAGAAGCCGGGCAGGCTGCCAGAGAGTAAAACGCTGGAAAGTTTTGATGAGGGCACACGGTAGCCGAATGCGCCTGGTGCAATCGACGAAGTTTAACATGCTGTAGGACGTGTCCCGCCCAGCGTGCGGCATTAGGTCGCTCAGAGATCAGACCATTCAACCTTACCGGTCCCCAAGATCGACACACTCTGCTAACATTCAATATCCTTTTTATTCCATACCTGTCAGCGGGCCCTCGGGCTGTCGTTGGCGTCGCTGTTTCTGGAGTTATTCATGTTGTTGCCCATCCTGCTGCTCTCGGCAGCCGGTTTTACCGTGCTGACCACGGAGTTCGTCATCGTCGGCCTGCTGCCTTCCATCGCCCGCGACCTGGATGTCAGTGTGTCCCAGGCCGGTTTGCTGGTGACCCTGTTTGCCTTCACCGTAGCGGCCTTCGGCCCGTTCCTTACCGCCTATTTCGCCCGCTTTGAGCGCAAGCGCCTGTTTATCACGATCCTGATCATGTTCAGCCTGGCCAATACCCTGGCGGCCCTGGCGCCCAATATCTGGGTCATGTCCGTGGCGCGGCTAATTCCGGCGCTTGGGCTACCCGTGTTCTGGGCCCTGGCCAGTGAAACCGCCGTGGACATCGTCGGGCCGGAGTACGCGGGCCGGGCCATTGCCAAGATCGGCTTCGGCATCGTCTGTGCCACGGTGTTCGGCATTCCGGTGGGCACATTGATCTCCGATATGTTCGGCTGGCGCACAGCCTTCGGCATTCTCGCCGTGGTGGCGCTTGCCAAGGCCTTGTTGCTATTTATCTACCTGCCTGCCACCACGGTGAAGAAAGAAGCGGTGACCTTGCGTTCGCAGTTCAAAATCCTGCGCAGCCCTTTGATGCAAGGCCACGTTCTGCTGTCGATTCTGGTCTTTAGCGGCATGTTCACCGTTTATACCTACCTGGCGGACATTTTGGAGCGCTTGGCCGGCTTCGACGGCACACTGGTGGGCTGGTGCCTGATGGGCTTTGGCGCCGTTGGCCTGATCGGCAACTCATTGGGCGGACGCATGGTCGACCGCCATCCGCTGATGGCTTCGATGGTGTTCTGCGGTTTTATGATCACCGGTATGGTGGCGCTGGTGCCGGCTATCCATTCCACCCTGGGCCTGGCGGCGGCGATGGGCATCTGGGGCGTGACCCAGGCGGCGCTGTTCCTGGTCAGCCATGTACGACTGATGAAAGTGGCGCCTCATGCTCCGGCGTTTGCCGCTTCGCTGAACATCGCCGGTGCCAACCTGGGCATTGGCCTGGGGGCGATGGTCGGTGGGCGGGTGATCGATACCCTCGGGCTGGGTAGCCTTGGCTTTGCCGCCGCCGGTTTTATCCTGCTGTCGATCCTCCTGGCGTTTTGGCTGATGACCGCCAAGGCCCGCGAAGTCTGCGTCTAGCCGGGCAGTGAGGTAAACAGTTCTCGCCGGGCACCTTCGGTAATCGCCACGATGCCGGGGTGCTTGATCTTGCGCTCCACCGAGATAGCGTAGAACGATTCAGTCACCGCGTCGGTCTGGCCGATCAGGGCCACGCTGTACTGGTGCTTGACCTCATCGGCGATGACGCTGGGGGCGATGAAAATGCCGCTGCCGGATTGGCCGAAGGCCTGCATCAGGGCGCTGTCGTCAAACTCACCGACAATCCGTGGCTGGATCTGCTGCTCGGCAAACCAGCGTAACAAACGACTACGTACCACCGTTTCCACCCCCGGAATCAGCAGCGGAGCGCCCTGCAGGCACTGTGGAAACTCGCCGCCATGCCGGTCAGCCAATGCCTGGGTGGCAAAGAAACTGATGCCGCATTCCCCCAGTTTTTGGCTGTAGCCCTTGATATCCAGGTGCGAGGGCATCGGGCTGTCGGAGATCACCAGGTCCAGCCGCTGGATCGCCAGGTCCGCCAGTAAGCGTTCGAGTTTGTCTTCGCGGCAGGTAATGCGGATCGGCTCGCTCAATTCCATGATGGGCGCGATCAGCCGGTAGACGATCGACTTGGGCACCACATCAGCGACGCCGACACGAAACAGAATCTGCTGCTCATTGGGCTGGGCCCGCAGCATGGCTTCCAATTCATTACCCATCTGGAACATTTGTTCGGCATAAGGCAGCGCCTGCCGTCCGGCCTCAGTCAACTCCAACTTGCGCCCCACCCTCTGAAACAGCGCCACGCCGAAAGTCTGCTCCAGCAGGCTGATTTGCCCACTGATAGTCTGCGGCGTGAGGTTCAATTGCTCACAGGCGCGCACGATACTGCCGGTCTTGGCGACCACCCAGAAGTAGTGCAATTGTCGGTAATTGAGCATGGGCCGCCTTAAGGGAGAGTGTTACTTCGTGTAAATCGAAGTATAAGCGGAAAAAATACGAATTTTCCTGAACTGTTTGCTTCCTTAGAATGCCTCGCTATCGCGGGCTCAATGCTTGGGTCCAACGGTTCTAACGAGGAACGCATCATGAAACTCAATTCTCTGGGCGCGGCGTCGTTGCTTGCGCTTTCATTGGTGATGATCAGTGGTTGTGATCAGGCCGAGAAAAGTGCGCAGCAACTGCTGGGCAAAGCGAGCGAGTCGGCCAAGCAAGTCATCGACGATACTCATCAGGCGGCCGAGCAGGCGTTGAGCGAGGCGACCCAAGGGTTGATCAGCCCCAAAGAGAAAAACGCCGAAGAGCAATCCGACAGCGAGACGCGTGAAGCTTCCTCGCAGGAAACCTAACCCCAGCACACCGAGTCAGGACTGACCTATGGACTACCTTGTACAACTGGCCGCGAGCCCTACCGCCTGGGTGGCCCTGGCGACCTTGATCGTCATGGAAATCGTGTTGGGGATCGACAACCTGATCTTCATCTCGATTCTCACCAACAAATTGCCCGTACAACACCGGGCCAAGGCACGGCGCATCGGTATCAGCATGGCGCTGATTTTGCGTCTGGGCCTGTTGAGCACCATCGCGTTTATCGTGCAACTGACTGAGCCAGTCATTGAAATCCTGGGGAATGCGTTCTCCTGGAAAGACATGATCCTGATCGCCGGTGGCCTGTTCCTGCTGTGGAAGGCGACTACCGAAATCCACCACAGCATGGACCCAGAGCCGGAAAAGGTTGGAAGTAATTCGCCGAGCGTGTCCCTGGGCTTTGCCTCGGCCATCGGCCAGATCCTGCTGCTGGACCTGGTGTTTTCCATCGACAGCATCGTCACCGCCGTGGGCATGACCGAGCACTTGCCGATCATGATCATTGCCGTGGTGGTCTCGGTAATCGTAATGCTGGTGGCGGCCGAACCTTTGGCCAAGTTCATCAACGACAACCCGACGGTGGTGATGCTGGCCCTGGGCTTCCTCATCATGATCGGCATGACCCTGATTGCCGAAGGCTTCGGCGCTCATGTTCCAAAAGGCTACGTCTACGCGGCCATGGCGTTCTCGGCGGTGATCGAGTGCCTGAATATTGCACGACGTACCCGGCATAGACGGCTTGCTGAAAAACACTAAGGGCTGAAACAACAAAGGCCGGCCGCGCTCTGATCAGCGCGGCTGGCCTTTTTGCTGTCTGACACCAAGAACACAGGTTTGCCGGACGGCTCTGTTAGAATCCGTCACCTTGATGTCCGGAGGTAAACCATGAACGAGCCGATTCGCCTGACCCAGTACAGCCATGGTGCGGGTTGTGGTTGCAAAATTTCCCCCCAGGTACTGGAAGTGATTCTTGCCGGCAGCGGCGCGCAGAACCTTGATCCCAAGCTCTGGGTAGGCAACGCCTCCCGCGACGACGCGGCGGTTTACGCCATCGACGACGAACGTGGCGTGGTCTCCACCACTGATTTCTTTATGCCGATTGTCGATGATCCCTTCGACTTCGGCCGCATCGCCGCCACCAACGCTATCAGCGATATCTACGCCATGGGCGGCGACCCGTTGATGGCCATCGCCATTCTCGGCTGGCCGGTCAACGTGCTGGCCCCGGAGATTGCCCGTGAGGTGATTCGCGGTGGCCGCTCGGTGTGTGACGCTGCAGGCATTCCCCTGGCCGGAGGTCACTCCATAGACTCCCCGGAGCCGATATTCGGTCTCGCCGTTACCGGGCTAGTGGAAAAACGCCATATGAAGCGCAACGACACCGCCACCGCCGGCTGCCAGTTGTACCTGACCAAGCCCTTGGGCATCGGCATCCTCACCACGGCGGAAAAAAAGGGCAAACTGCGGGAAAACGACATCGGCCTGGCGCGGGATTGGATGTGCACCCTCAATAAACCTGGCAGCCGTTTTGGCAAGTTGTCCGGCGTCACAGCAATGACTGATGTCACCGGTTTCGGCCTGTTGGGCCACCTGGTGGAAATGGCCGACGGCAGCGGTGTGACCGCGCGCATCGAGTACGAAAAAGTCCCACGCCTGCCAGGGGTCGAGTACTACCTGGAGCAGGGCTGCGTGCCCGGCGGTACCTTGCGCAACTTCGACAGCTACGCCAGCAAACTGGGGCGCATGACTGAATTGCACAAGCGTGTGTTGTGCGACCCGCAAACCAGCGGCGGCCTGTTGGTAGCGGTTACGCCCGAGGGCGATGCCGAGTTCCTGGCAGTGGCGGCTGAGTTGGGGTTGAACCTGGAGCCGATTGGTCAACTGGTTGAGCGACAGACCAACGCGGTAGAGGTGTTTTGATGCCCATCGACATCACCGATTACTGCGACATCTTTCTCAACGACCGGCCAATGATGGATACCCGTGCGCCGGTGGAGTTCGTCAAGGGCGCGTTCCCTGGGGTAATCAACCTGCCGCTGATGAACGACGATGAACGTCAGCGCGTGGGCACTTGTTACAAACAGCAGGGCCAGCAGGCGGCGATTGTGCTCGGGCATGAGTTGGTGTCCGGGACGATCAAGGTCGAACGTATCGAGCAGTGGGCGCAGTTCGCACGCGCCAACCCTGACGGTTATCTGTACTGCTTTCGCGGCGGACTGCGCTCGCAGATCGTCCAGCAATGGTTGAAAAGCGAGGCGGGAGTCGATTATCCCCGGATCGGGGGTGGCTACAAGGCTATGCGCACGTTCCTGCTCGACACCGTCGAGCAGGCCACCGCCCAGTGTGATTTCGTGTTGCTGGGTGGCATGACTGGCACCGGCAAAACCGAAGTGCTCGGTCAATTGAACAATGCCCTGGACCTTGAGGGCCACGCCAATCACCGTGGTTCCAGCTTTGGCAAGCGCGCCACAACGCAGCCCTCCAACATCGATTTTGAGAATCGCCTGGCGGTCGACCTGCTGAAAAAACGTGCGCTTGGCATCGAACAGTTCGTGGTAGAGGACGAAAGCCGCATGATCGGCAGTTGTGCCCTGCCATTGCCATTGCATAAAGGTATGCAGGCCTTTCCCTTGGTGTGGCTGGAAGACAGCGTTGAAGGCCGGGTCGAACGAATCCTGCGCGATTATGTGATCGACTTGTGTGCTGAATTTATCGAGGTATTTGGCGAAACGGGTTACCGGCTATTCGCCGAGCGTCTAACCCAAAGCTTGGGTAACATCCATAAACGCTTGGGCGGCGAGCGATTTCAACGATTGCAGGCGATCATGCAGGACGCCCTGGCGGAACAGGCGCGCAGCGGTGCCATAGACCTGCATCGGGGCTGGATCGAAGGCTTGTTGCGAGAGTATTACGACCCGATGTACGCCTTCCAACGTGAAAGCAAAGGCGTACGAATCGAGTTCTCCGGGGAACAGGTGGCCGTATTGGAGTATTTGCGCGAGCGGGCTGCTCGGTCAGTTTAGAGAATGAAGGCCCCGACCAAGCCACACAGCACGCCCATGAGCATGGTCAGCCCTGCCACCGTCACCAGCACCCGCGCATCGAAATCCTTGCGCAGCATCAACAGCGACGGCAGGCTCACGCTCGGCAGGGTCATCAGCAATGCCACTGCAGGGCCGGTGCCCATCCCAAGGGTCATCATGGTCTGGACGATAGGGATTTCCGCCGCCGTGGGGATTACGAACAGCGTGCCGACAATCGCCAGTGGCACCAGCCACCACAGGCTGTCAGCCATCGTCCCGTCGACGTGGGGAAACAGCCAGACCCGCGCCGCGCCCAGCAGCAATACCGCCAGGATATAGACCGGAATGGTGCTCCAGAACAGCTGCCACAAGGTGCGCAGCCAGCGGGTCAGGAACGGTTGGCTGTCGGTGGTGCTGACTTCGGCCACGGCGTCCAGCGCCGCTTCGGGTACCTGATCAGGACGGGCGATACGCTGCGCCACCAGGGACACTCCGACCACCAGCACAATCCCCGCCACCAGTCGCAAGGCAGTAAACCCCCAACCCAAAACGAAGCCCATGAACACCAGGGTCGCCGGGTTAAGCACCGGGTTGGCAATCCAGAACGCCAGTGCGGCGCCCACTGACACTTGTTGTCGACGCATGCCTGCGGCTACCGGTGCGGCGCAGCAACTGCACATCATCCCCGGCAAGGCGAACAGCCCACCGCGCAGGGTTGAACCCAGCCCGGCACGGCCGAACAGGCGCAACAGCCAGTCCCGGGGGATCAGCACTTGCAGCAATGAGCCGAGAATCACGGCCAGGACAGCAGCTTTCCAGATGGCCAGGAAATACACCTTGGCATAGGCCAGCGCTGCCGCCAGTGGTGCACTTTGCTCGTCGTTGAGAATCGAGGCGCCGATGCTGTGGTTATCCGCAGCCACAAACGCCTTGAAGTAGTAGGGCGACCACTTTACGTAGTAGAGGCCGACACAGGCCACCAGCAGAAAAAGCGCAGGCTTCCACCAGAAGGACCAGCCCCGGGCGAGGCTGGTAGAGGTGAGGTTGGACATGTTGGGATTCCGCAGATGAGTCGATAGCGGCGCATCATACTCCGTGTGGCTCTTGTGGCGAGCAAGCAAGCCCGCTCGCCACAGATTCAGTGCATTCAGGTATCGGCGCTGACCTGCGTCGCATCCGGGCAAGTTTCCAGGCCATTATCCAGGCCCTGCTTGTAGTTGCGACTGAGCAAGGTGGCCTTGCCGTTGTGCCAAGTCAGGGTCAGCACATACAGGGTATCGAAATCGCTGCCGGACCAGTCATCGGTGATGGTGTGCTTTTCACCGACCGCTTCGCTCGCCACCTTGTTGATCAACTCCGGCAGATAGCCGTGGGACCAGGCAGTGTAGATGATCGAGTTGTGGTACTTGTCTTCCACCAGTTCATCGGCCAGGGCGCTGGTGTCGTTGGCCGAGAACTTGATGTTCACTGGCAGGCCGAGCTTGATGGCGCTGGGGCTGATGGTCATCAGCGGGCGAATGTAGCTGTAGGAGTTGTCTAGTTCGCCTTCCTCGACATTGCGCGTCGGGTTGGCGGCGAACACAAAGTTGGCCTTGCCGAATTTTTCCGGTAGCACGGTGGCTAGGTTCATGGCGCGGTTGAGGCCCTGGCAATTGAGCTGGCCCAGGCCGCCGGCGGGTTTTTCGCCGTGGCGCAGGAACACCAGGGTCTGCACGCCGTCCACTTGCTGGGCACGGCTTTCCCGGGCTTCCAGGGTCAGCACCAGCGCTCCGCCTACCAGTAGCAGCGGCAACATGGTGTATGAATATCGGTTAAGGCGTTTGGCAAGGCACAGAGGCTTGATCTTCATTATGGTTCGAGTCTTCAGTGCGTCGGATTAAGGCGTACAAGCCAGGCCCCAACGACGCATCCAGCGTCGTGCGGTGTTTCGTGTCGGTGTGGGGGCGCGCCTCCCTTCAGTCGGTTGAGCGCACTTAAGAGTGTACTCACGCGTTTTCGTTCGGTTCCAAGGGATAATAGTCAGCAGATGTTGCGAATTGAAGACCGGTGCAGGTTGCCCGCCAGATGACTATCATTGGCACTTCTTGCCTTGGGGTCTCTGATGAATTCACTTTCTGCCTTCCCGATCACTGCCAAATGGCCAGCCCAACATCCCGAGCGCCTGCAACTGTACTCGTTGCCGACCCCCAACGGGGTCAAAGTGTCGATCATGCTGGAAGAGCTAGGCCTGGCGTACGAGCCGCACCGGGTCAGCTTCGAGACTCAGGACCAGTTCTCGCCCGAGTTCCTTTCTTTGAACCCGAACAACAAGATCCCGGCGATCATTGACCCCAATGGCCCAGGTGGTAAACCGCTGGCGCTGTTCGAGTCCGGTGCGATCCTGATCTACCTGGCAGAGAAGGGCGGCAAGTTCCTGTCCACTGACCCGGCGGCGCGTTACGAGACGCTTCAATGGCTGATGTTTCAGATGGCCGGTATTGGTCCAATGTTCGGTCAGGTCGGTTTTTTCAACAAATTCGCCGGCAAGGCCTACGAAGACAAGCGCCCCCGCGACCGTTACGTCGCCGAAGCCAGGCGCTTGCTGGATGTGCTGGAAAAGCGCCTGTTGGGCCGCACCTGGATCATGGGTGATGACTACAGTATCGCCGATATCGCCACCTTTCCCTGGATACGCAACCTGATTGGTTTCTATGAGTCAGGCGACCTGGTGGGGATTACCGACTTTCCTAACGTGCTGCGGGCGCTGGACGGGTTTGTCGCGCGGCCGGCGGTGATCCGCGGCCTGAATATTCCAACAGCCTAATCTCCATTTGAGTGCAGCCCGATGCCTTCCTTCGATTTCAAGCAACTGGACGTTTTCAGTTCCCAGCCCCTCAAAGGCAACCCACTGGCCGTGGTGCTGGGCGCCGACAGCCTCAGCGACCAGCAGATGGCCGACTTCGCCAAGTGGACCAACCTCAGCGAAACCACCTTCCTGCTCAAACCCCGTGACCCACGTGCCGACTATCGTGTGCGAATTTTCACCACGCTGCAGGAATTGCCCTTCGCCGGGCACCCAACCCTGGGCAGTTGTCATGCCTGGCTGCATGCCGGTGGCAAGCCTATGGGTGAGGAGATCATCCAGGAGTGCGAAATCGGCCTGGTGCGTATCCGTCGTCAAGGTGACGAACTGGCGTTTATTGCACCACCGCTGTTGCGATCCGGTCCGATCGAGGCCGAGTTGGTGGAGCGTGTTCGCCTGGCCTTGAGCCTTGAACCGGGTGCCATCGTGCGTACCCAGTGGGCCGACAACGGTGCAGGCTGGCTGGCGGTAATGTTGGCTGATCGTGAGGAGGTGTTGGGCTTGCGTCCGGACTATTCGCAACTGCAGGGGCTGGCGGTAGGCGTGATCGCCCCGTGGAACCTGGATCGGGACGGCGACGAAGCGCAGTTCGAAGTCCGCGCCTTCATTGCTGGCGACGGCGCCCCGGAAGACCCGGCAACCGGCAGCCTCAACGCCGGCGTCGCCCAATGGCTGTTGGGTGAAGGCCTGGCGCCGAGCCGCTATGTGGTCAGCCAGGGCACGGCCATGGGCCGCGCCGGGCGAATCCGCGTGGAACAACAAGACGACGAGATATGGATTGGAGGCGCGGTCTCGGTGTGTATTGAGGGGAGGTTGACCCTTTAACGATTATTCGCCGCCAGCGTGCCTTTTGTTTGTTCCGGGCATAGTCGCAAAAGCCATTATCACGCAAACGCAAAGGCACCGTTATGGATGCGGTGTTTGTGTTTTCGGTCAATCCGGGCATAAGCTTTCGCCCTATTAAGCTATCTGCCTCGCCACATGCGTTGGCCCTTTTTGTAGAAAATTGTAGGAAAACCAATGTCTAGCCAGTTCCCCGAAGCCCGTCCCCGTCGCCTGCGCCGTTCCCCTGAGTTGCGCAGCCTGTTCCAGGAAACCGAATTCACCCTTAACGACTTGGTGCTGCCAATTTTCGTCGAAGAAGAAATCGACGATTTCGTGCCCATCACCAGCATGCCCGGCGTGATGCGCATCCCTGAATCGAAACTGGCGGGCGAAATCGAGCGTTACGCCCGTGCCGGGATCAAATCGGTGATGACCTTCGGCGTCTCCCATCACCTGGATGCCAGTGGCAGCGACACCTGGAACGAGCGCGGCCTGGTCTCGCGCATGTCCGCTATCGCCAAGGATGCGGTGCCGGAAATGATCGTCATGTCCGATACCTGCTTCTGTGAATACACCGATCACGGCCACTGCGGCGTGATGCACGGCAGTGAAGTGGACAACGACCGCACCCTGGTCAACCTTGGCAAGCAAGCCGTGGCAGCCGCCCGCGCCGGTGCCGATGTAATCGCGCCCTCGGCGGCCATGGACGGTCAGGTCCAGGCCATTCGCCGTGCCCTGGATGAGGCTGGTTTCAGCCATATCCCGATCATGGCCTATTCCACCAAATTTGCCTCGGCGCTTTACGGCCCGTTCCGCGAAGCCGGCGGCAGCGCGCTCAAGGGCGATCGTAAAAGCTACCAGATGAACCCGATGAACCGCCGCGAAGCCGTGCGCGAATCCCTGCTGGACGAACAGGAAGGCGCCGACGCACTGATGGTCAAGCCGGCCGGCGCATACTTGGACATCATCCGCGACATCCGCGAAGCCTCGCGCTTGCCGGTGGCGGCGTATCAGGTCAGCGGCGAATACGCGATGATCAAGTTCGGCGCCCAGGCTGGAGCCATTGATGAAGCGCGGATCGTTAGGGAAACCCTGGGCTCGATCAAACGGGCCGGTGCGGATTTGATCTTTACCTACTTTGCGATGGACCTGGCGTTGGCCGGGATTTGATCCAAGCCCAATCCTCTGTAGGAGCAAGCTCGCTCCTTGTACAGAGGAAGTAGCCTTACCGCTGCGCAAACGCCAGATTCAACCCCAACCCCGCAAACGTCGCGGCAAAGCTGCGGCGCAGCCAATTCTGCACCCGTGGCGATTCGATCACGCCACGGCGGAAAACATTGGCCAGCAGGCCATAAATCACAAACACCGCAAGCGTCATTGCCATGAACACACTGCTCAACATCAGCATTTGCACGGCCGGTGCGGTGCTGCCTGGGCTGACGAATTGAGGCAGGAAGGCCAGGAAAAAAATGGTCAGCTTCGGGTTGAGGATATTCAGCAGGCAGCCTCTGACCATCAGGCTGCGGGCGCTGGAAACCGTTGGTGTGTCGTTCATGGCAAACGCCGAGCGATCGCGCCACGTCGCGTAGGCCAGGTACAACAGATAAGCCGCTCCGGCGAACTTCAACGCCTCGAATGCCAATGCACTGGTGTGCAGCAGGGCGGACAGCCCCAATACCGATGCCAGGAGGTGCGGGACGATTCCAGCGGTGCAGCCCAGCGCCGCAAAGATGCTGGCACGCTTACCGGCCGTCAGGCCTGTGGAAATAGTGAAAATCACGCCGGTGCCGGGGATCAGCACGACAATCAGGCAGGTAATGAGGAAGTTCAGGCTGAGCATGGCATTCAAACTCCTTGTTGGAACGAGGGGAATCCAATCCTTTCACGTTTCGTTTCCATCGGCGAGTAGGGATGTATCCCGCAGCCATACGATAGAACCCGCGTTAAACTTGCCTGTCGATATCTGCCATGACTGGACTGTCGCTGCCCAAGGAAGCCCCATGCATTCCCACCGCCTGATCCTCTGCCTGACCACATTGCTGGTGCTGGCCGGCTGCTCCAGCCAACGTACCGCGCAACAGCCTGAGCGGAGCGAAGCCGAGGTCAAGGCGCAGATCGTGCGGTTGCTGCCGGCGAAAGTCCCGGACCGCACCGGCTGGGCCCAGGACATCTATACCGCGTTCGATACCCAGAAAATCTACCCCAGCACCGAGAATATCTGCGCGGTATTGGCGGTGACCGAACAGGAGTCAACTTATCAGGTCGACCCGCCAGTGCCGGGCATGGGCAAGATTGCCCAGGATGAAATTCTGCGGCGTGCGGCCAAGGTGCATATGCCCGCTGTGCTGGTGCGTGGTGCACTGCAATTGCGCTCGCCGACGGGCAAATCCTATGCCGAACGCTTGAGTGCTGCGCGCACGGAAAAGGACCTGAGCGCGATCTTTGATGATTTCATCAGTGTCGTACCCTTGGGGCGCACGCTGTTTGGCAGTTTCAATCCGGTGCACACCGCAGGCCCGATGCAGGTGAGCATTGCCTTCGCCGAGAAGCAGGCTCGGGGTTATCCCTACACGGTGGATGGCACTATTCGCCGGGAAGTGTTCACCCGTCGCGGCGGTATGTATTTTGGCATCGCCCATTTGCTGGGCTACCCGGTGAGCTACGATCAGCCGCTGTACCGCTTCGCCGATTTCAACGCCGGTTGGTATGCCAGCCGCAACGCCGCGTTCCAGGCGGCGGTCAGTCGCGCTTCGGGAAAGAGTCTGGCACTGGATGGGGATTTGATCCGCTATGGCTCGATCCTGCCGGGCACCACGGAATTGGCGGTGCGCTCCCTGGGCAAGGCCCTGGACATGCGAAACCCGAGTATTCGCAGCCAGTTGGAGCAGGGTGACCGACTGGATTTCGAAGACACCACCCTGTATCAACGCGTGTTTGCCCTGGCCGAGAAGGCCGAAGGCAAACCGCTGCCTCGGGCGATTTTGCCGGGCATCGTGCTGAAAAGCCCGAAGATCACCCGCAACCTGACCACGGCCTGGTTTGCCAAGCGGGTGGATGATCGCTACCAGCGCTGCATGAAGCGCTGACACGGCCCAGCCCAACTGGCTACGACGACGCTCAGTGACGACGCTTCACGAGCTTGCGCCACAACCAGACCCATAGCCACAACACCGGGAACGCCAGGATCACGAACGGCAGTACGTAGCTCGACCGTTCCAGGGCATCGGCGGTGCCGTCCACCAGGTTGTCCCCCAGGTTGCTGAACATCCGGCTCAAGCGCGACTGTTGTTGCGTGCCATCGGATGGCCGGAAGTTCAGGGTCACGCGGTTGGTGTCCAGCCGCCGCTGGTGGCCGGCGGCGACCTGGGCCAGTTCCTGCAATGCGTTCTCGATGTTTGCCTGCTCTTTGGTCAAGGCAATCAGGTCGCCCACGGTGATGTCCTTGCGCGCAGCCAATGCATCAAGGCGCTGTTGCTGTGCCTGCAAGCGTTCCTGGCCGCGGCGGTTGTTAGCTACGGCATCGGCCAAGTCCTCGGCGCTGGTGATCCGTTGCCCGCGTTGCCCACCTTCGGCGGCCATGGCCACCATCGGCTCGACCCCGGTGGGGGCGATACGCAGCACAATCGTGCCGCCGTCGCTGTTCTCTTCAATACGCAGGATATTGCAGGCACCGAAACGTGCCGATTCGCAGGCTTCGCGGGTGGCCTGCATGCGCGGTACCAGCACGGCGACGGGCAAGGACAGGCTCAATTCATGTTCATAGGCCAATTGCGCATCTGCGCGGCCTTGTTCGCCATTGATCACCGTGGCTTCGGAGTGATCCTTGGGTGATCCTTGGGTGAGCCGCCGGTGAGGGCCAGGGTCGTCAACAACATCAGCGCGGTGAATCTGCCTTCCAGGTGGTGCATTGCAGTTCCTTTGAGTGTGCAAGATAAGGTCGAGGGCGATTAAAGCGGGTCTGCAGGATTAACGCAAAGCATCGCCCGGGATTTGCCGCGCTGATCTTGCTGGTCTCGGCGGATGGGCCGGGTTACACCTCAAGTCTCACTCTAGGACGAACCTGCCATGACCCGTGTCCCCGAAGGATTTATCCCCTTATCGCGCAGCAGCCCTCTCCTGGATTTGTTGGGTCCGGTGTACTGTCGCGGCGAAGGCCTGCAACTGGAACTCGGCCTGCGCGCCGACAACCGCCACGCCAACGGGCGCGGCACCGTCCACGGCGGCGTATTGGCAACCCTGGCGGATGTCGGCATGGGCTACGCGATGGCGTTTTCCAGTGAGCCACCATTGCCACTGATCACTGCCAGCATGACCCTGGACTACCTGGGTTCGGTACAGGTGGGGGAGTGGATCGAGGTCCGACTGGAACACCACAAGCGCGGTCGGCAGATGGCCTTTGCCACAGTGAGCTTGCAGGTAGGGGAGAAGGTGGTGGTGCGGGCCAGTGCGGTGTTTGCGGTGCCGCAGGTACCAAGTTGCCCCTGACACCGCCTCGCTAAAGCTCGACAGCTATGTGAATAGCGCAGGGCACGCGACGTGTGGCAAGTTCCGGGTAAATCCAGGCAAAGAAAAGGCCCGGCTTTTCGTGGAGCCGGGCCTGTTCCATGGTGCTCTTTGAATCAGCTGCGTTCGAGGGCCAGTGCTACGCCTTGGCCACCGCCGATGCACAGGGTCGCCAGACCTTTCTTGGCATCACGCTTGATCATTTCGTGTAGCAAGGTCACCAGCACTCGGCAGCCTGACGCACCAATCGGGTGGCCGATGGCAATTGCGCCGCCGTTGACGTTGACCTTTGCTGTATCCCATTCCAGCTCTTTGCCCACCGCCAGCGACTGGGCGGCGAAGGCTTCGTTGGCTTCGATCAGGTCCAGGTCGCTCAACTGCCAGCCGGCTTTGTCCAGGCAGCGACGGGTGGCCGAAACCGGGCCAATGCCCATGATCGCCGGGTCGACGCCGGCATTGGCGTAGCTGGCAATACGCGCCAGCACCGGCAAGCCGAGGGCTTTGGCCTTGTCGGCACTCATCAGCAGTACGGCAGCAGCGCCGTCGTTGAGGCTGGAGGAGTTACCAGCGGTAACGCTGCCGTCTTTCTTGAAGGCCGGCTTGAGCTTGCCCAGGGATTCGGCGGTGGTACCGGCGCGAGGCTGCTCGTCCACGGCGAAGGCAACCGGGTCGCCCTTGCGCTGGGGAATCAGGATCGGCGTGATCTCATCAACAAATCGCCCAGCTTCGATGGCGGCAGTGGCTTTTTGCTGGGAGGCGGCGGCGAAAGCGTCCTGGGCTTCACGGCTGATGCCGTACTTGTCCACCAGGTTCTCGGCGGTGACGCCCATGTGGTAGTCGTTGAACGCATCCCACAGGCCGTCGGTGATCATGCTGTCGATCATCTTGGCGTGGCCCATGCGCAGGCCGGTGCGGGCGGCTGGCAGGACGTAGGGCGCCAGGCTCATGTTTTCCATGCCGCCAGCGATGATCACCTCGGCGTCACCGCAGCGAATGGCCTGCGCGCCAAGATGCAGGGCCTTGAGGCCCGAGCCGCAGACCTTGTTCAAGGTCAGCGCGGGTACGGCGTGGGGCAGGCCGGCGAGGATCGAGGCCTGGCGTGCCGGGTTCTGGCCGCCGCCTGCGGTCAGCACCTGACCGAGGATCACTTCATCCACCAGCGCGGGGTCCAGGCCGGTCTGCTCCAGCAGGCGGCGGATCACCGCAGCCCCCAGTTCCGGCGCTGGGATGTTGGCCAGCGAGCCCTGGAAACTACCCACGGCGGTGCGTGTGGCAGCAACAATGACGACGTCTTGCATGGAATCTTTCCTCACTGCGCAGCGAACTGCATTTCTGGAACATGGTCCGGGACGATCAGTTTACCGGCGGTCTTGCTGACAATCTCTTCAACGCTGACGCCAGGTGCGCGTTCCTTGAGGACAAATGCGCCATTTTCGATTTCCAGGTAGGCCAGGTCCGTCAGCACGCGCTTGATGCAATTGGCACCGGTCAGCGGCAGGCTGCAACGGCTCAGCAGTTTCGACTCTCCGTCCTTGGAGGCGTGGGTCATGGTGACGATGATGTTTTCTGCACCGGCCACCAGGTCCATGGCGCCGCCCATGCCCTTGACCAGCTTGCCGGGGATCATCCAGGAGGCGATGTTTCCTTCGACGTCGACCTCAAAGGCGCCCAATACCGTCAGGTCGATATGGCCACCGCGAATCATCGCGAAGGACTCGGCCGAGGAAAAAATCGAAGCGCCGATACGGGCGGTGACGGTTTGTTTACCAGCGTTGATCATGTCGGCATCGATGGTTTCTTCAGTAGGAAACGCGCCCATGCCAAGCAGGCCGTTTTCCGACTGCAGCATCACTTCCATGCCTTCGGGGATGTAGTTGGCCACCAGGGTCGGGATGCCGATGCCCAGGTTCACGTAAAAGCCGTCCTGCATTTCGCGGGCGACGCGTTGAGCCATTTGTTCGCGGGTAAGAGCCATGTGTTGTCTCCTTATTATTTGGGCTGGATAAAGGTCACTTGCGCACGGTGCGCTGTTCGATGCGCTTCTCGAAGGTGCCGCAAATGATCCTGTCGACGTAGATGCCAGGGGTGTGGATCTGCGCCGGGTCCAGCTCGCCCGGTTCGACGATTTCCTCGACTTCGACCACGGTGATCTTGCCGGCGGTGGCGGCCAGCGGGTTGAAGTTCTGCGCCGTGTGGCGGTAGATCACGTTACCGAAGTGGTCGGCCTTCCAGCCTTTGACGATGGCGAAGTCGCCGGTGATGGATTCTTCCATCAGGTAAGGGCGACCATTGAATTTGCGGATTTCCTTGCCTTCGGCAACCGGGGTGCCGACGCCGGTTGCAGTGAAGAAGGCCGGGATGCCGGCGCCGCCTGCACGCAGCTTTTCCGCCAGGGTGCCTTGGGGAGTGAGCACTACTTCGATTTCGCCGCTGAGCAGTTGCTTCTCGAACAGGGCATTTTCACCGACGTAGGAGGCGACGACCTTGCTGATCTGCTTGCCTTCCAGCAGCACGCCCAGGCCGAAACCATCGACGCCACAGTTGTTGGAGACCACAGTCAGGTCGCGGGTGCCTTTGCGCTTGATCTCGGCGATGAGGTTTTCCGGGATGCCGCACAGGCCGAAACCGCCGGAGAGTACGGTCATGCCGTCTTCAAGACCTGCCAGCGCTTCCTCATAGGACGCCACGCGTTTATCGAAACCTGCCATATGCACCTCTTTTATTGTTTGTGGGTCAGCCATATGCCCCGAGTGTTGCGCCGTGGGATTGATTTGTTAAGTTGTTTTTTAAGGTTGATTGATTTAAAAAACAGCATAGTCGCCGACGGTCCGGAGTAGTCTCATGACAGTTAAACAGATGCGGGCCTTTCTTGCCGTGGCCCATAGCTTGAGTTTTGCTGCCGCCTGCGAGCGCCTGCACCTTTCCCAGTCGGCGCTGAGCCTGACCATCAAAGGCCTGGAGGAGGGCCTGGGCGGGCGCCTGTTCAGCCGAAATACCCGTAATGTCGCGCTGACCCCGGAAGGCGAATCCCTGTTGCCCCTGGCTCGGCGCTTGATTGCTGATTGGGATAACGCCGAGGACGAACTACGCCAGCGTTTCACCCTGCAGCGTGGGCGGGTGACCGTGGCGGCGATGCCGTCATTTGCCGGCAACCTGCTGCCGCCGATCCTGAAGATATTTCGTGCGCGTTTTCCCCAGGTCAATGTCACGGTCAATGACGTGATCAACGAGCAGGTGCTGGAAATGGTCCGTGATCGCCAAGTGGAGCTGGGGGTAGCCTTCGAGCCGCCACAAAGCTCGTCACTGGGATTTACCCCGTTGTACCTGGACCGTTTTATCGCCGTAGTACCCGCTGACTCACCGTTGACGCAAATGGCCGAGATCGACTGGAAAAGCCTGCTGGAGCAACCCTTCATTACCCTGCAACGCCCTTCAACGGTACGGGTGATGTTGGAGGAACACCTGGGAGCCTTGGGTATGAAATTGCCAGTGGCGCTGGAAAGCCATCAACTGGCGACGGTGGGAAAAATGGTCGCCAGTGGCCTGGGTGTCAGCGCAGTACCGGCGTTGTGTGCCCGACAAATGCAGGAGGCGGGCGCCCATTGCATTACCTTGCGTGATCCGGTGATCGAACGACCCATTGGCGTATTGACCAAACCCGGCCATGAACTCTCGGCAGCAGCCCAGGCATTGTTTGATATCTTTCGCGATGAGGCGGGGAGGGGGCGGTTTCCGGCCTAGTTATAAAAATCAGCAATAAAAAAGCCTGCTCGGTTTAGCGAGCAGGCTCAAGTTATTAGTTGCTATTAATCAGCAGTATTTATCAATAACTCGAACTTTCGAGTTGTCTTTCAAAGCCTGCCATTCGCTGTTCAGCGTATGGAAAACCTGCTCGATAAAGCCGCGATCGGCGGCAGCCTTCTTGCCGACATAACCCTGGCCGCGGCGGTACACCTTCAGGCGCGCTGCCAACTCACGGTTATTCTTGTCGAACTCTTCTTCCACGGTATGGGGCGCCAGGCAGTCAATATGGACCTGACCCGATTTACCAATCCACAGGATATGGTCGTCGAGCGTGTCTTTCTGCGCTGCGAACATCTCAGCCAATTCATTAATAGTTGGTTGGTTGTTCAGATTCATGTGTAAGCCCCTTGACCAGTTGGCGATCTTCAATTGATTCGTTAAAACTGTTTAGTTGTCTCCGGTTCCGAAAACCGGGCGTCAGCGACGGACTGCCGAATACGGGCAGGGTCTTGAACCTGATGCATGTAGTCTTGCTGATGAACTGCTACGCAATGCTTTCATAACGAAGACAAGCAGCGTTTTAGCTCCTTGTACCGATCCTTTCGGGCCAGTCAGCTTCATCAATCTGCCTTGTGGGCAGTGCACATCCGGGAAAAACAGCTCGGCGGTCAGACGAGCTAGTTCAAAGCGCTTGTTACCAACGCTCCCGATCCGGGAGACAACTGAATCATGCAAGGACAAAAAGGTTACGTCAACGATTATGTAGTGATTATTTTTGATCACTACATAAATCGTTGCGGAGGCAGGAGAAAGCAGGAAGTTGTGACTTGAGCGTCATTTTTTGTGCGGGTGGGTCGAGTGCTTTCGCTATCCCAAGCGTTCCACCAGCAGCGTCGAGGACGACTGATGGCAGTGGTGAGGCCAACGTAGCCTCGCTGGGGCTCGGCAACTGCTACGGCAGTTGCTGTTGTAGATGCTTATGCCTGTCACTCGCCGCGAATGTACTGCTCCAGCTGCTTGATCAGGTCGGCCTGTTCGGCAATCGCTTCCTTGACCAGGTCGCCGATGGACAGCAGGCCCAGCAACTTCCCATCTTCCACCACCGGCAAGTGGCGCAGGTGACTGTCGGTCATGATGTTCATGCATTTCTCGACGCTTTGGTGAATGTCGACGGTAATCACCGGTGAGCTCATGATTTCGCTGACCGCTGTCGTGGCAGAGGATCGACCCTTGAGAATCAGTTTGCGCGCGTAATCACGCTCGCTGATGACGCCGATAACCTTGCCTTCATCAACGACCGGCAGGGCACCGACGTTTTTTGCCGCCATCAGAATCAGAGCCTCCATCACTGTCTGGTGTGACTTGATGGTATGGACTTCCTGGTTTTTCTGTTCCTTGGATTTGAGCACTTGTGCAACGGTCTTCATGGCGGCCACTCCGGTGTTGTTGTTGGGAAGTCAGCGATCCCTACAGAATCCTAGACGGTCCACGACTGAGCAAGGTCTAAAGCGCTGTATATCCCGTCGAAAAACGTCATTGGCAGGACTTTTTCCCTGTTCACGTCTTGTTTGCCGGTTTTGCTGCGTGTTTCGGGCTGGCGGTGGTCTTGCGTTTGGCGGGCTTGCGTTTGTTTTTCCAGGGTGTGGCGCCACGTCCCGCCGGGCTGGCTGGACCGCTGATAGTCAGGCTCAACCCGCTGCAACGGCTGACCTGCTTGCTCATCCACGCGGCCTGCTTGGAGACGAATTCTTCCAGGCTCATTTCACCGCTTTGCACCATGTCCAGCGCCTGCTCCCAAATGGCCGTGGTACCGGGGTCGGCAATCGCCCGTGGTACGGCATCGATCAGGCTGAACGCCGCGGGTGTCGCGGACAGGGCCTTGCCGTTTTTCACCAGATAACCCCTATCCAGCAAACCTTGGATGATCCCGGCCCGGGTCGCTTCAGTGCCGATGCCGGTGGTGTCCTTGAGTTTCTGCTTGAGCAACGGGTCTTCCACCAGCTTGGCGACGTTCTTCATCGCCTTGATCAGGTCGCCTTCGGTGAAGGGCTTCGGCGGCTGGGTCCACAGGTCTTTCAGGTTGACCTTCGCCACCGCGTAGTCCCGGCCTTGTATCAGTGCCGGCAAGGGCTGCGGTGCGGGCGCCTCGCGGCCTTTGCTCGGTGCCAGGGCTTCGGGCAATGCCCGTTTCCAGCCCGGCTCGACGATGACTTTGCCCACCGCCCGCAAGGCTTCGCCCGCGCAGTCGAAATCTGCCTGGGTGCGGTCGTACTCGTGGTTGGGTAGAAACTGCGCCAGGTAGCGTGCGCGAATCAGGGTGTAGACCGCGCGATGCTTGCCGGTCAGTTGGCCGAGGTCCTTTCCTGCACCTGTGGGGATGATGCCGTGGTGGGCGCTGACCTTGGCATCGTTCCAGGCCCGGGAGCGCCGCTGGGCGTCCATGTGTGGCATCAGTGCGTTGACTGCCGGATCAGCCTGGCCCAGCGCCGCGAGAATCTTTGGCGCGTCGCCGTGCTGGCTGACGGGCAGGTAGCCGCAGTCACTGCGCGGGTAGGTGATGACCTTGTGGGTTTCGTAAAGAGATTGGGCGATATCCAGGGTTTCCTGGGCGCCGAGGCCGAGCTTTTTCGAGCAGATTTCCTGCAAGGTGCCAAGGTCGAAGAGCAGGGGTGCCACTTCGCGCATGCGTTCGGTACGCAACTTGATCAACCGCGCGCTGGCGGCGTTGCTCATTGCCGTCGCGGCCTGTTGCGCCAGCTGCGGATTGAGGCAGCGGCCCTGATCATCACAGGCGTCTTCGGTGGCGCGCCATTGGGCGGTGAAAGTGATCGAGTCATGTCGCAGCTCGACATCGATGGCCCAATAGGCCACCGGCACGAAGTTGGCAATGCTGCGGTCGCGGTCCACCACCAGGCGCAGGGTGGGGGTTTGCACGCGGCCGACTGGCAATACGCCCTGGTAGCCGGACTGGCGGCCCAGCAGGGTGAACAGACGGCTCATATTCATGCCGATCAGCCAGTCAGCGCGCGACCGCCCGAGGGCCGAGTGGTACAGGCTGAAGGTTTCGGCGCCGGGCTTGAGGGCCGCCAGGGCCTTGCGGATCGAGGCGTCGTCCAGTGCCGATAGCCACAGCCGCTGGATCGGCCCGCGATAACGGCAGTGCTCAACCAGCTCCCGGGCAATCATCTCGCCTTCACGGTCGGCGTCGGTGGCGATCACCAGTTCCTGGGCTTCCCCCAGCAGGCGCTTGACCACCTTGAACTGGCTGGCGGTCCTGGGTTTGACCAGCATCTTCCATTTTTCCGGGACGATGGGCAGGTCGGCCAGTACCCAGCGCTTGTAGCGGGCGTCGTAGGCATCGGGCGGAGCGGTTTCCAGCAGGTGGCCGATGCACCAGGTCACTGTGACCCCGGCACCCAGCCAGCAACCGTCACCACGGCGGCTGGCGCCGAGCACGGCAGCGATATCCTTGGCCTGGGACGGTTTTTCGCAGAGGAACAGCCGCATGGTCACCACATTCGTTACGAAGTTGAATGGGGAGCAGGATGGGCAATGGAAGGGATTTGAGCAACCTTTATCTGGATGGATGTACAGCTAAAAGCTTCAAGCTTCAAGTAAAAGCCGACTCGCTCTTACTTGCCGCTTGAAGCTGACCGCTTGAGGCTCAATTATTATCTATGTCCACATTCTTCGTTTCTTTCAGGAAAATCAGCCCGACGATCAAACTCACCCCAGTAATCACTACCGGATACCACAGGCCATAGAAGATATCGCCGGTGTACACCACCAGCGCAAACGACACCGTCGGCAGGAAGCCCCCGAACCAGCCGTTGCCGATGTGATACGGCAGGGACATCGAGGTGTAGCGGATGCGCGTCGGGAACAGTTCCACCATCAGCGCTGCCAGCGGACCGTAGCACATGGCGGCGATCAGGATCAGGGCGACGATCAGCAGCACCACCATGGTTTTGTTGACCTGTGCCACATCCGCCGAGGATGGGTAACCGGCCAGGGTCACGGCGCCACGCAGGGCTGCTTCGTCGAAGCCGTCGATACGCACCTCGCCCACACTCACCTGGGCCGCGCTGCCCGCAGGAGCGGTGGCGCTGTTGTAAGGCAGGCCCTGTTTGACCAGGAAGGTCTTGATCTTGTCGCATGGGCTGTCAAAACGTGCCTTGCCCACCGGGTCGAACTGGAAGGTGCAGGTGGCCGGGTCCGCCAGCACGGTGATCGGTGCCTGTTGGCTGGCCTGGTCCATGGCCGGGTTGGTGTAGTGGGCCAGGCTCTTGAAAATCGGGAAGTACAGCGCGGTAGCCAGCAGCAGGCCGACCATCAGTACCGGTTTGCGCCCGACCTTGTCCGATAGCCAGCCGAAGAAGATAAAGAACGGCGCACCGATCACCACGCTGATGATCAGCAGCATATTGGCCAGGGCCGGGTCCATCTTCAGGAACTGGGTGAGGAAGAACAGCACGTAGAATTGCGCGGCGTAGAAGGTCACAGCTTGGCCAGCGTTGATGCTGAACAGGGCGATCAGCACCACCTTGAGGTTTTCCCACTTGCCGAAGGACTCGCGGATCGGCGCCTTGCTGACCTTGCCTTCCTCTTTCATTTTCAGGAACGCTGGCGATTCGTGCAGGCTCATGCGAATCCAGGTGGAAATGCCCAGCAGCACGATCGACAGCAGGAACGGCAGGCGCCAGCCCCAGACTTCGAATTGGTCGCCGGTGAAATAACGGCACGCCAGCACCACCAGTAGCGACAACAACAGGCCCAGGGTAGCGGTGGATTGAATCCAGCTGGTGTGAAACCCGCGCTTGTCGGCCGGAGCGTGCTCGGCGACGTAGGTCGCGGCGCCGCCATATTCACCGCCCAGGGCCAGGCCCTGGAGCATGCGCAGCACCACCAGGATTATCGGTGCGGCGATGCCGATGCTCGAATAGGTTGGCAGCAGGCCGACACAAAAGGTCGCCACACCCATCAGGATGATGGTGACAAGGAATGTGTACTTGCGCCCGATCATGTCGCCGAGGCGGCCAAATACCAGCGCGCCGAACGGCCGCACGACAAAGCCGGCGGCAAAGGCCATCAGAGCAAAGATAAACGCCGTAGTGTCGTTGACTCCGGCAAAGAACTGCTTGCTGATCACCGCCGCCAGGGCGCCATAGAGGAAAAAGTCATACCACTCGAACACGGTCCCCAGGGACGAGGCGAAGATGACTTTTTTGGTTTCGTTGCTGGTTCTCGCGCCGATCGCGGAGTCCAGGGGTTGAGCATGCTCTGACATTGGGTATCCCTCACAGTGATTATTTATTGTTGTTCCACTGTCGACGCCGTGTCGGCGTCGCCGCACCACCTCCCCTGTAGGAGACGGGGGTGCTCAGATTGCCGTAACCAGTTCTTTCTCTGGGGCGAGGCTCCTTGTGCCGGGGGACAGGATCAGATGCGCGGCTTTTTCCGCGATCATCAGCGTCGGTGAGCAGGTATTGCCTGAGGTGATGTGCGGCATGATCGAGGCATCAGCGATACGCAGGCCGGGAACACCATGAACCCGCAGTTGCGCGTCGACCACCGCATCTTTATCGCTGCCCATGCGGCAGGTGCCCACCGGGTGGAAGATGGTGGTGCCGATCCGCGCGGCAGCTTCCTGCAGTTGTTCGTCGCTTTGCAATGCGTCGCCGGGAAGGTACTCCACCGGCTTGAATTGGCTCAGGGCCTGGGCGCTGACGATGCGCCGGGTCAGGCGAATGGCGTCGGCGGCGACCCGCAAGTCTTCCGGGTGGCTCAGGTAATTAGGCTGGATCAGCGGCGCATCCTTGGGGTCGGCCGAGCGGATATCGATACGTCCGCGGCTTTGTGGGCGCAAGTCGCAGACTGATGCGGTAAAGGCCGGGAAGGCATGCAACGGTTCGCCAAAGCGTTCCAGGGACAGCGGTTGCACGTGGTATTCGAGGTTTGCCGAGGTCTGTTCCGGCCCCGACCGGGCAAACGCGCCAAGCTGGCTGGGAGCCATGGACAGCGGGCCGCTGCGGTCATAGAGGTAACGCAGGCCCATGCCCATCTTGCCCCACAGGGTGGCGGCGATCTGGTTCAGGGTACGGGCGTTTTCCAGCTTGTAGATCAGCCGCAGTTGCAGATGGTCCTGCAGGTTGCCGCCGACACCGGGCAACTCATGCAGCACCTCGATACCCAAGGGCTTGAGTACGCTGGCCGGGCCAATGCCGGAGCGTTGCAGGATGCCGGGTGAACCGACGGCGCCGGCGCACAGGACAATTTCCTTGCGTACCCGCCAGGTGACTTGTTGCCCGTACTGGCGCCCGACAACCGCGCTGGCCCGGCCGTTTTCCAGCAAGACGCGGTCGACTTCAACCTCAGTCAACACCGTCAGATTGGGCCGTTGCCGAATCGGCTTGAGAAAGGCCTTGGCCGCATTCCAGCGCACACCGGCTTTCTGGTTGACCTGAAAGTAGCCGCAGCCTTCGTTGTCGCCCTGGTTAAAGTCGTCGATGCTGGCGATGCCACTTTGCTTGGCCGCCTCACGAAAGGCATCGAGGATTGGCCAGTGCAGGCGCTGCTGTTCGATGCGCCATTCACCGCCATTACCGTGAAATTCGGAGCTGCCGGCAAAATGGTTTTCGCTCTGTTTGAACAGTGGCAACACATCGTTCCAGGCCCAGCCGGGATTGCCTTCAGCGGCCCAGCCATCGTAGTCCTGGGCCTGGCCACGCATGTAGATCATGCCGTTGATCGAAGAGCAGCCGCCCAGCACCTTGCCCCGTGGGTAGCTCAAGGCGCGGCCTTGCAGGCCTTGTTGGGCCTCGGTCTTGAAGCACCAGTCGGTGCGCGGGTTGCCGATGCAGAACAGGTAGCCGACGGGGATGTGAATCCAGGGATAATTGTCGCGACCGCCGGCTTCAAGCAGCAACACGCGATGGGCGGGGTTGGCGGACAGTCGATTGGCCAGCAGACAGCCTGCGGGGCCGGCGCCTACCACTACGTAATCGTATTCAGCAGCTGCAATGAGCATCTGGGGTCTCGCTTGTTTTTCTTATTGGCGCCATCCTAGTTGTTAGTTTTCGTCTTAAAAATGTTAGTTTTTACTCAACTGCTGTGCGTTTTTAGACAGCGCTGCTTTTAAGGGCGAGTAAGGGTGAGAGGGGAGGCGACATGTTCGACTGGAATGATCTGCGGTTCTTTCTTGAATTACAGCGCAGCGGTCGCCTGCTCACGGCGGCGCAAAGACTGAAAACCACCCACGCCACCGTGGCCCGACACATCGAGGCTATCGAAAAAAGCCTCGGCACCGCGCTGTTCGTCCAGCACGCCCAGGGTTATGAACTGACGCCGTCCGGCGAAGCGCTGCTCAAGCATGCCGAAGCCATGGAAAACGTCGCGCTGTTGGCCGAAGATGAGCTGACCCATTGCGCCGCGCCCTTAGGCAAAATACGCCTCGGCGTGGCGGAAGGCCTGGGGGTGATGTTCCTCGCCGGTCGCATGGGCGGGCTGTTCGAACGTTATCCGGGGCTGGAAGTGGAGCTGGTAGCGGTGCCGCGTTTTGTCAGCATCCTCAACCGCGAGGCGGAAATCAGCATCCACCTGGAGCAGCCCAGCGTCGACCAACTGGTGACCCGCAAACTCACCGACTACCGCCTGGCCCTCTACGCCAGCCGCAGCTACCTGGAGCGCACCCCGCCTATTGAAAAACGTGAAGATCTGGCCGTGCATGCCTGGATCGATTATGTCGATGACCTGCTGTTTAGCCAGGAACTGAAATTCCTCAGCAGCTTCTGCCGCAACCCTAGAGTGGTATTCCATAGCACCAGCGTCATCGCTCAGCACCAGGCGGCGCGCTCGGGGCTGGGTATCGCGGTGTTGCCGTGTTTCATGGCGGCAGGTGATCCAGAGCTGGTGCCGCTGCTGCCGGAGGAGAGCATCCAGCGCAGTTACTGGATCAGCTCCAGGCGCGAACTGCACAAGTCGGTGAGGTTGCGGGTGTTGTGGGATTACGTGGTGGAGTTGTGCGCGCGCGAGCAGGGAGTGTTGTTGGGGGAGTAGTCTCAGCCCCGCAGCTCAAACTCGGCGCTGCCCAGCCGTTCACCATTCACCAGTACATGCACCGCATGCTTGCCGGGGTAGTGCTTGCGCGTGGTCAGTTCACGAATATGTTGGGCGCGGCGCAGGGTGTGGTGTTCACCGGGGCCAAGGGTAAATGACTTCAGCTTGAACACCTTGGACGCACTGTGGCCGGCGCTTTTCACATAGTCGATGGCGTAGTCGACCACCAGCTTTTGCGGGCTGTCGGCGATGGACTCAAGGCTGAAGGACAGGTTGATCCGCTCCCCCAGACAGATCACCGCGGGCTCGACTTTCAGGTGATGGATTTTCACTTCAGCCTTGGCCCCGGCGCCCATGATCGTCAATGCACGCGTGTTTCCCTGCTTGATCAAGCTGCGCAAGGCATGCCGGGCGATCCAGGCGGTGTGGGGACTGTCTAGGGACCAGCCTTCGATCAAGGTCAGCACCCAGTCCGGGTGGTCCTTGGTGATGTCGTTGAGGTGATTGGCCACGGACTTGCGCACGTACAGGCTGCTGTCGGCCTTGAGGTTGTCGAGGATCAAGGCGCAAAGGCTTGGGTTCGCTTGGACCTGGGCCAGGCGGAACGACCACGGCAGCCTGGGTCGTGATCCTTCACTGGCGAGCCGTCGTACGTGTTCGTTGTCATCCTGCGACCAGTCGTGCATCACCGCCAGGGTGCGGTCGAAATCCTTGAGCAAAAAGTGCCGCACGGCAAACTCGGCGGAGCCAAAGGTGGTGAAGTATTTGAGCGCCGCCATGGAGCGCTTGAAGTCGTGGGCGCCATAACTCGCCACGTAGTGCGCCAGGAACAGGCTGACAAAACCGCTGTTCAGCCGTGGCGCCAGGGCGTACAGCAGCTTGAGCGATTGCGGGTAATCCTGCGGGATCACTGCATGCAGGCTTTCGCTGACCCGGGCCATGCGCTGCATCACCGACAACTCGGCCAAGCCCTGTTTGGCATGCTTGAGAAAACCCTTGGCGTCGAACGCCGGGTACACCGCCGTCATCTGCGTGGCGATGTGTTGCAGGCGTTCGACGTTGAAGATTTCCTTGAGGGCAGGAGCGCTTTGGTCAGTCATGGGCAAGTCCGCAGGTACTTGGGGATGCCCGGAAGGCTAACCATCAGCACCTAGAGATACCAGCGATATTCCCGCGCATTGATCTCCTGCTGGAAGGCCAGGTGATCCTGGCGTTTATTTTCGCAATAGACGTCGACAAATTCCGCACCCAGCCCTTCGCGCAGGGCCGGTTGGTGCTGCATGGCGCGCACCGCTTCGAGCATCTCCAGAGGGAAATCCGCGCCGCTGTTACGGTCCTCATTCAGAGGTGCGATGGGTTCGCGAGCCGCTTGCAGGCCGTGCTCAAGCCCCACCAGGATCGCTGCCAGCACCAGATACGGATTGGCGTCGGCACTGGCCAGGCGATGCTCGATGCGCAGGTTGCGTGGGTCGGACTCGGGAATGCGTACGCAGGCGTCGCGATCTTCATAACCCCAACAGGCTTTCGTGGCCGCGTTGACCGTACCGCCCAGGCGGCGGAAGGCGTTGTGGTTGGGGGAGAAAATCGGCATGCAATGAGGCAGCAGTTCCAGGCAGCCGGCCACGGCATGGCGCAACGGTTGCTGCTGGTGCGCCGCCAACAGGTTGTTGCCCGCGGCATCGTAGAGGCTGACATGCACATGCATGCCGCTGCCCGGATGGTGCAGGTATGGCTTGGCCATAAAGCTGGCGCGATAACCATGCTTGAGTGCCACGCCACGGGTGCTGCGGCAGAACAGGGCGGCCCAGTCGGCAGCGCGCAGGCCGTCGTCGAGGTGACCGAAATTGATCTCGAACTGGCCGGGGCCCAATTCGGCGGTGATCACCGTAATGTCGATGCCCTGGGCCTGGGCGGTTTGCACCATGTCATCGAGCACCGGGGCAAAGCGCGACAGGCGTTCGATGTGCAGGTTGGGTTGGTCGTCAGGGTCATCGCTCAACGGGTCGCGGGCAAATTGCGGCAGGCCGTCAGCGAGTTTTTTATCGAGCAAGTAGAACTCCAGCTCGAAGGCCACTACCGGGTGAATGCCCTTGTGTTGCAAGCGTTCCAGGACCTTGGCCAACACCTCGCGGGGTTCGAACTCGATGGGCGCTTCGGTGCCATCGGAGGTGATCAGCATCTGCCCCAAGGGTTGCGCTTCCCAGCTCACCGGCTTGAGGGTGCCGGGCACCAGGCGCCGATTGGCGTCCGGGTCGCCGTCGTGGAAGCAATAGTCGCCGATTTTGAACAGGCCGCCCTGAGCCCCCAGCAGCACGGCATTTTGCGGCAGCTTCAAGGAACTGCCGGCGGCGACTTTTTCCAGCATTTCTACCGGGTAGCGCTTGCCATAAAAATGCCCTGGAATATCCAGGGAAATCAGGTCGACGTAACGCACGTCAGGATGGTTCTGGCGAAAAGTCCGGACTTCGGCCAGCAGCGTGGAAGACTTGCTTTGCACGGGTGACGCTCCTTTGTGTGCCGTGATCGGCGCTCAGTTATAGACCCACAGCACGCGGGCTGGCAGGTCGGTCAGGTTGCCGTAGCGGCAATAGGCAAAACTGGCCAGGTGAAAACTGTCGCCGGGGCCCAGCGTGACCGACTCGGCCTCGCCCTCGACCCACAGCGTCAACTCGCCCTCCAGCACGTAACCGGCCTGTTCGGCGCGGTCGCTCATGGTTTGTTCACCACTGTTGGCGCCGGGTTCCAGCAGGCTGTCGAGGATCGAAAAAGCACCCTGCATGCTCGGCGAGACGAGGATGTCGGTGATCCCATTGGCGTAATACACCGTGCGCCGCTCATTAGGGCGGGTCACCCAGTTCACCGCCTTGGGTTTGGACAGGCTGTAGAAGTAGGTAGTGGGCACGTCCAGCGCGTGGCTGATGGCGGTCAAGTCGGCCACCGTCGGACGGGACAAGCCGCGCTCGACCTGGGACAGGAAGCCGACGGAGCGGTCGATCTTTTGCGCCAGTTGGGCCAGGGTGAGCTTCTTGTACTTGCGCAGGTCGTGGATCAGGATCGCCAGGGCGTCGAGTTCTTCTTGTTTGTCCATGGGGGAGGCGCCGTGAAATTATCTTTAATAAATTTCATGAAAAATTACAGGATTAATTTCATGTGCGCAATGACGTCAGCACATCAAATAGAAATGTTGCCTGGCCCACCGCTATCGCAGCCTCGCTGAAGCTCGACAGCTCCCATACCGAATCTGCTTCGCTGTCGACCCCATTTAAATTTTGCATAAATGCATAAGTCAGCATTTTTTGCCGCTCAACTTGCGTTAAGGTACCTGCGCCCGCTGGCTGCAATGGCTCCCTGGGCGACCGACTTAAGGACAAGAGAGCAGGATGCTGGCCACCATAAAAAACTACCCCCGCACGGTTAATCTACTGCTGTTAGCCACGCTGATTCTCACGCTGGCGAGGGCGATTACCTTTCCCTATCTGGTGATCTACCTGTCCAGCCGTTTTGCCCTGGACATCAGCCAGGTCGGCCTGGTGATTGGCAGTTCGCTGATCGTCGGTTCCCTGTTGAGTGTGTACGGTGGCTTCCTGGTGGACCGGGTCAACAGCTATTGGCTGTTGCTTGGCCTGAGTCTGGTATTTGTGCTGGGCTTTGTCGGCACCGTGCTGGCGCGAGACCTGTGGTTGTTTTACAGCTGTCTGATCCTGATCAATCTGGCTTATGCGGTGATTGATATCGCAGTGAAGTCCGGCTTTGCCAGCCTGCTGCCTGAAGCGGCGCGCAGCGAAGTATTTTCCATCAAGTACACCCTGACCAATATCGGCTATGCGGTAGGCCCGGCGCTCGGGGCTGTGGTGGCCAAGCTCGATATCAGCCTGCCGTTTGTGCTGTCGGCGGTCCTTGGGGCGGGGTTTTTCCTGCTCTACTGGCGTTGGGGCGACAGGCACCTCACCACCGCCGACACCACGCAAAAACCGGTGTCGTTCCTGGCGGTGGGTGGTTTGTTATTGCGCGACCACCGGCTGGTCTGCTTTACCGTCGGCGGCTTGCTCAGCGCCGTGGTGTTCGGTCAGTTCACGGCCTACTTGTCCCTGTACCTGGTGACCACCGCCACTGCGCAATACACCTACACCATCATCAGTTCGGTGGTAACCACCAACGCACTGATGGTGATCAGCCTGCAGTATTTTATTGGCCGGCGTATTTCCCATCGCCACCTGAGCCGCTGGCTGATCCTGGGCCTGGGGATGTTCATGCTAGGGGTGATCGGTTTTGCGCTGGCGACCACTGTGTGGTGGTGGGTCCTGGCCATGGCGATTTTCACCGTGGGGGAAATCATCGTGTTCCCCGCCGAGTACATGTTTATCGACCGGATCGCCCCGGACCATCTGAGGGGCATGTACTACGGTGCGCAAAACCTTTCCAACCTTGGCGCTGCGCTGGGGCCGGTATTGTGCGGGCTGGTGCTGGCCAGCCTGCCGGCCCACTACATGTTCTACATGCTGGCGGCGTTTATTGTCGGTGGGGGCTTGTTCTACTTTATTGGTGCGTCGATACGCTCGGATCGGCCAGATTGACCTGCCCTACGGTATTGCTTTGCAGCTCGTAGCGCAGTTCTTCGATCATGTTTTCTACGTCTTGCGGGTTTTTCAGCTTGTTGATGCTGATCCCTGTGACCACCAGGTCTACCCGGCCGCTTTCTGCATCAAAGACTTTCAAGGTCAATGACGCATCGCGGCACAGGGTGAATTCGCAGTTTAGAGGCAGCAAGCCTGCTTCGATGCAGTTGCGCAGTTGCGAGAGGGTAAACATGCGGGCGCCCTCAGCGACGACGTAACAACAGGCCCAGGACCAGGCCCACACCGGCAACAATCGCCACGGTGGCAAGCGGTTTGTTTTTGGCGAAATCACCGACGCTATCCAATGCATCGCCGTAGGTTTGCTGCAATTGGCCGGCGGCCTGGCGGGCAACACCTTCGGCTTGAAGCTGTTCGTCACCGGTCAACTCACCGAAGAAATCTTGTGCCTTGCCTGCGACTTTTTCGACGGAGCCTTTGACGTGTTCGCTTTTCATGGTGTTCTCCTTCAAGGGCTTATGGCACAGGCTCTGAAGCCTGTGCTTACCCTTCAAGGTTAAGGAGTAGACCACTGCTGAATAAGGCGAATTTGCACTGATCGCACTAGTGCATTTGCACCTTATCTCTTACTTTTTAACCGCCGTTCGCCGGCAAATAGCCCGCGCTCACGCGCCCAGACAATGGCGGCGCTGCGGCTGTGCACGCCGAGCTTGGAATACACCGTGGCCACATGGTTGCGCACGGTATTGGGCGCCAACTCCAGGCGCAAGGCGATTTCCTTGTCGGCCAGGCCTTCACAGATCAACCCCAGCACGTCGCGCTCCCGGGCGGTGAGGTCGGTGAAGGAGACGCTCGGCAAATCGGGGCTGTTGACGCTCTTGGCGTTGGCCAGTTTTTCGATCAGGGTCTGGCTGAACCAGGAGGCGTCCTGCATCACTTCCTCGATGGCGGCCACCAGTTCCAGTTCCGAGCGTTTGCGTTCGGTGATGTTCATCAGCACCAGCAGGTAGCAGGGCACGTCCTGGATGCTGACGGTGTCGGCTGACAGCACGCAATCGATCACCTCGTTGCTTTTCTTGCGCACCTTGAGGTCCAGGCCGTCGAGGTTGCCGACTTTTTCCAGTGCAGCGAACAGCTGTGTGCAGGCCTGGGGGCTGTCGATAAAGTCGATGTTTTCGATGGATTTGCCGATCAACTCTTCACTGGTGTAGCCGGTGATGGTCATGAAGGCTTCGTTGATGTCCACCACCTGCTGGTTGGCGGCGCAGCACACCAGCGTCGGCACCGGTGTCAGGCGAAAGGATTTGGCGAAGCGTTCTTCACTCTGGCGCAGGGCGCTTTCGGCCTTGCGCCGGGGCTCCAGGTCAGTGAAGGAAAACAGCATGCAGTCTTCCTCGTTCATGTCCAGGGGTTGGCCGGCGACGATCACCAGCTTGCTGCCGCCTTCGGGCAGCTTCAGCTCGGCTTGCATCTGCGGGATGGTTGCACCTTCGCCCAGGCGCTGGATCGCCAACTCCTTGCGTTCAGCCTGCTCCAGCACATCGAGTTCGTACACCGAGCGGCCGATCACCTGGTCGCGGTTGTAGCCGGTCATCTCCAGGAAACCCTGGTTGACCTTGATGTAGCGCAGGTCGCTCAGGCGGCAGATCACCGCCGGCGCCGGGTTGGCGTTGAAAGTCTTTTCGAAACGCTGTTCAGCACTGGCCCATTCGGTAGCATCGCTGAGGATCAGTACCAGCAGCTCTGGCTCGCCAGCGACGTCAGTGAGCACCAGGCTGCGCAGGCGATGGACCCAGGTTTTTTCGTCGTTACCGGTTGGGGTGACTTCCACCACCACGTCGCTGAACTCCTCACCGTCCGCCACCCGGCTCAGCGGGTAGTTCTCCAGCAATAGCGGGTGGTTATTGCGGTAGCGCAAGGCGAAACGCGCGGCATATTCCCTGGTATTGGCGCCCAGCTCGGCGATGCTACCCACGCCGTGCATGGTCAGCGCGGCGTCGTTGGCCCAGAGGATGGTCTGGTCGACCTCGGCGAGAATCACCCCGTCGGACAACCCGGAGATGATCTGCTGCAATTGGCGGCGATTGGTTTCTTTGGCGAGGACGGCCTGGCTCATGGTTTCTCCGGGGAAGGTCGCATGAGAAGTACGACATCTGGGCCTCAGGATAGTGCAGAGAAAGTCCTGGGCGCATGGCGATTGCTACACGACGGGTGCCGCTGGCCTGATCGAGTCGGATGATCGTTCCTATGCAGAGCATGGGAACGATCAAAAATGTCTCGAATTGGATTTTTCCTGCGCTTGCCAAAACCAGCTGATTCTGGGAAAACCCCGGTCTGTGCAAACCTAACGAGATCCCCCATGAACAGCGAAGATCTACAAATCACCGACGTGCGCTTGGGCGACGGCAAAACCGTGGTCAAGGGCGCCCTGATCACCACGCAATACACCGGCACCCTGGAAGATGGCACGGTGTTCGATTCATCCTGGGAGCGCGGCAAGCCGTTCCAGTGTGTGATCGGTACTGGCCGGGTAATCAAGGGCTGGGACCTGGGGTTGATGGGCATGCAGGTCGGCGGTGTTCGTACGTTGCTCGTGCCGGCGCACCTGGCCTATGGCGAGCGAAGCATGGGCGCGCATATCAAGCCCAACAGTCATTTGCGTTTCGAGATCCAATTGCTGGAAGTGCTGACAAGGGATGATTGAGGAATAGGTGGGGTTGGTGTCGCGGGATCGAACGCACGCGCCTTAAAAATTGTTCGACCGTTCACCACCATTTTCTTGAACCTGCAGCGGTGCTGCTGATACTGTATAAAAAACCAGTACTGGTAACCCCCATGCAGTTGATCGAAAAGCTCAGCATCCTTGCCGACGCCGCCAAGTACGACGCGTCTTGCGCCAGCAGCGGTGCGCCCAAGCGCAGCTCCGAGGGCAAGGCGGGACTGGGTTCGACCGATGGCATGGGGATTTGCCACAGCTATACGCCGGACGGGCGCTGCGTGTCGTTGCTGAAGGTATTGCTCACCAACTTCTGCCTCTACGATTGCCAATACTGCGTCAACCGCCGCTCCAGTGACGTGCCCCGCGCGCGGTTCAGCCCGGAAGAAGTGGTGACCCTGACCCTGGATTTCTACCGGCGCAACTGCGTCAGCGGGCTGTTTCTCAGTTCCGGGATCATCCGTTCGGCGGACTACACCATGGAGCAACTGGTGCGGGTGGCCAAGCTACTGCGCGAAGAGCATGACTTTCGCGGTTATATCCACCTCAAGACTATTCCCGAAGCCGACCCAGCGTTGATTGCCGAGGCTGGCCGCTATGCCGATCGGCTGAGCGTGAATATCGAGTTACCCACGGACAAGAGCCTGCAGGTACTTGCGCCGGAAAAGCAGATTGTTTCGATCAAACAGGCAATGCAGACCATCTTTACCGGCGAGCAAACGGTCCTCAACGAACCCCGCTCGCCGCGTTTCGCCCCGGCCGGGCAAAGTACGCAGATGATTGTCGGCGCCGATGACACCGACGACAGTACCATCCTCCACAGCGCCGAGTCGTTGTACGGCAATTTCAAATTGCGCAGGGTTTACTACTCGGCCTTCAGTCCCATCCCCAATAGCCCGAAAAGCGTGCCCCTGGCCGCGCCGCCGTTGATGCGCGAGCACCGTTTGTACCAAGCGGATTTCCTCTTGCGCAGTTATGGTTTCAGCGCCAGCGAGCTGTTTCAGGGCCCGGGGCACCTGGCCCTGGATATCGACCCCAAGCTGGCCTGGGCCCTGGAACACCGCGATGTTTTCCCCCTGGATTTGAACCGCGCCGAGCCGACGCTGATCGCGCGAATTCCCGGGATTGGCCTGCGCACCACCCAGCGTTTGGTGGACCTGCGTCGGCAACGCAAGATCCGCTATGAAGACCTGGCGCGGATGCGTTGCGTGCTGAGCAAGGCCAAACCATTTTTCATCACCAGCGACTACCACCCACAGCAGGCGGAAAGCACCAGCGTGCTGCTGCGTGAGCAACTGCGGGACCGCCCGCAACCACAACAACTGGGGTTATGGGGATGATCAGCCTGGAATGCGACAACCTCTTCAGCACGTGGCGCGAGCAGGCGCGCTGGCTACTCAGCCATCAGATTGATCCGAGCCATGTGAGCTGGGGCGAGGCAGAAGTGGCTGACTTGTTTGCTACCGACGAGGCGTATCCGGCACACGCGGGACCATTCCAGGCACGGATTCCCAAGGCGCTGCTGGAACTGCTGGAGAGCGCCGCCTGTTATCACGGTGAACAGCGCTGGAGCCTGTTGTATGAAGTGCTGTGGCGCGTCAGTCATGGTGATCGCACGGCGATGCTGGCGGGGGACAAGCTGGGCAGCGAGTTGCATCGGCGGTTGAAGCAGGTGCAGCGCGAGGCTCATCACCTGCATGCCTTTGTGCGGTTCATCGCGCTGCCCACGGCGGCGGGGCCTGAGTTGCCCGAGTACGTGGCGTGGCATGAACCGGCCCACGACATTTTGCACAGCGCGAGCCAGCACTTTGTTGGGCGAATGGGCCGGCATCGCTGGTTGATCGCCACGCCTTTGGATGGGGTGTATTACGACGGCCAGAAACTGATTCATCAGCGCAGTTGCCCGCCGCAATGGCGGCAGATGGCGCAAAACGTCGAAGACCCCCATAGCGCCATGTGGCTGACTTACTACAGCCATATCTTCAACCCGGCACGGTTGAATCCCAAGGTCATGGAGGGGCACTTGCCTAGTCGATTCTGGAAGAACCTGCCGGAGGGCAAGTTGATACCGGGGTTGATCAGTGAGGCTCGCACGGGTAAGCAGCGGGATGGGCAGGCGAAGTTGATTGCGGCGCTGCCGGGCAAGCGGATTTCAAGCGGGCACGGTTAAGTGTGGGAGCCGGGCTTGCCCGCGATGCAGACGACCCGGTCCAGCAGCAGAGCCGAGTTGATGCTATCGCAGCGATCCGACAAGCCAGCTCCCACATGGGTTCTCCAGTGTTTAAGAAACCGGGTTTCAGGTTAATTCGGTCGCAGTATTCTTCACCACCGCCAACTCTGGATGCGCCACCAACTTATCGATGTGCAGCTCGCCGTTGTTCAACCAGATTTCCGTCAGCACCCGATAATGCTCCATGTCCCGGCAGCGCATGCGCAGGCTGTAGTCGAACGGGCCGCTGATCAATTGGCACTCGAACACCTGCGGGCAAACTTTGACGCAGGCCTCGAAGGCTTTCTGTGCCGAACGACCGCTCTGGTTGGAGAGGGCGACCAGCACCAGCAAGGAGAGCCCCGGCGAGACCATTTGCACATCGATGATGGCGCCATAACCACGGATCACCCCGCGTCGCTCCAGCTTGCGCACCCGCTCCAGGCAAGGCCTGGGCGTAAGGTGCACCAAGGAAGACAGCTTCTCGTAGGTAATGCGCCCCTGATGCCGCAGCACATCGATGATGGCTTCGTCGATGCGATCCAGCACTGGGGAAGAATGAGGGCCTTTTGCCTTGGTATCCATGGGGTTTGGTGTTCACTTCAAGCGGTTGGAAAGAAATTGCTGCAAGCGTTCGCTGTTGGGGTGATCGAGGATTTCGGCTCCGCCTTGTTCCTCGACCCGGCCCTGATGCAGAAACAGCACCTGGCTGGACACCTGCCGAGCAAAGCCCATTTCGTGGGTGACCATAAGCATGGTACGACCTTCCTCAGCCAACGTCTGTATGACTTTAAGTACTTCTCCTACAAGCTCCGGGTCTAGCGCTGAAGTGGGTTCGTCGAACAGGATGATCTCCGGTTCCATGGCCAGGGCACGAGCGATGGCCACTCGCTGCTGTTGGCCGCCGGAGAGAAACGCCGGGTATTGATCAGCCACCCGCCCCGGCAAGCCCACCTTGTCGAGGTACATGCGCGCGCGTTTATCAGCCTCTGCTGCGCTCATGCCCAACACCCGGCGCGGGGCCATGGTGATGTTTTCCAGCACGGTCATGTGGCTCCACAGGTTGAAGTGCTGGAACACCATGGCCAGCCGGGTGCGCAGGTTCTGCAATTGCGCCTGGTGTGGCGCACGCACGCCGGAACGGCCCTGACGCATTTCGATGCTGATGCCGTCGAGGGTGATTACCCCGGCGTCCGGCTGCTCAAGAAAGTTTATGCAGCGCAGCATGGTGCTTTTGCCGGAGCCACTGGCGCCGATCAGGCTGATCACATCGCCGTTGCGTGCATTGAGGGAGACGCCCTTGAGCACCTCATGTTCGCCATAACTTTTATGCAGGCCTTCGACCTTGAGTTTGACGTTGGCATTTTCCGCTACGACGGTAGGTTTTGCAGCGGGGCGTACATCAGCGGGATAAGCGGCCAGGGCCTGCGCGGACTGATTCATGGGTTAGCCTCGGGTAGGAACAAGAAAACGCATCCAGCGCTGTTCGGCCAGTCGAAACAGGCCCACCAGTGCAAAGGACAGCAGCATGTACAGCAGGGCAGCGATACCGAATGACTGGAACGTCAGGAAGGTCGCGGCATTGGCATCGCGGGCCACCTTTAGGATGTCGCCGATGGTGGCGGTAAACGCCAGTGACGTGGCGTGGAGCATCAGGATCATTTCGTTGCTGTAGGCCGGTAATGAGCGGCGCAAGGCCGCCGGGATCACCACAAACAGGTTTAACCGCCAGCCGTGCAAGCCGTAGGCCCGTGCCGCTTCGATTTCGCCGTGGGGAATGTTGCGAATGGCCCCAGCGAAAATTTCCACGGTGTAGGCGCAGGTGTTGAGTACGAAGGCCAGCAGCGTGCAGTTCAGCGCATTGCGGAAAAACTGGTTGAGCAGGGCGTTGTCCTGCACCACTTCCAGGCCATAGAGGCCGGTGTAGCAAATCAGCAACTGAATATAGAGTGGCGTGCCGCGAAACAGGTAGGTGTAGGGGTTTGGGGCGCAATGGAACCAAAAACCAACGTAAGCCCTACCACCTCCGCTCAGAGCCCTCTTCCCAGGCATCCGCCTCGATAAAACAATTGCGCATCTCGGCTTCCTGACTGATTTCGGGCTCCTGGTTTCGCGACCAGCCCGCAGACTTACCTGGCCCGGTCCTTTACCGAGCCGCTGGACCAAAGCGCGACATATTTCGTACAGGATTTCGGAAATGTCCTACATCGCGTCTGAGCCCCTTGTAATAGGATATTCGGCTGACTAAAAGGAGTGGTACGTATGGCTAACCATGGTTACATGACGATCACCGGCAAGGCTCAAGGACTGATTTCGGCAGGTTGTTCAACCCAAGACTCTATTGGCAACAAGTGTCAGACCGGGTATACCGACGAAATTATGGTTCTGTCTTACACCCACAACATGGTCAATATCGGAAATATTAATAAGCCAACACATAGTCCAATCCTGATCACCAAAAACGTTGATAAGGCTTCTCCGCTCCTCGCTCAAGCACTCTCATCTAGAGAAGAAATAAACTGTACAATCAGTTTTTATCGAGTTTCTTCTTTTGGCCTGCAGGAAAAATTCTATTCTATCTCGATCAGTGGCGGAATTATTGCTAACCTGACACTTGAAATGCCCCACGCTATTTTGCAGAACGACGCCGAACCGCAAGAACATGTAGCCATCCGTTACCGAGAAATCACGTGGACCCACCACGCTGCTGGCACCAGCGGATACAGCACGTGGGGAAATAACGAATGAAACCATCAAACGAAAGTTGCATGCCTGGTAGCTGTGACTACTGGATGGTTAGTGCCGCGGCTGGAAAACTTGGAAGCCAAGCTAGCACATTAGGTGTTAGACACATCAAAGACGGCACGCTGCGTTTACAATTCAACCGCGAAGTCGCTTATTATGCCAAAAGCATTGTTAATGATGTCTCGCAGGGCAAAAAAAGCCCTGAGCAGGGCCTACAGGACCTCAAAAACGAACAGAGCAGCCTGCTGAGCCAGTCATTTGAGATTGCTCAAAAAGGCGTGGGAGCAATCGCCGGGGCATTTCAAATCGCAATAGGGGCCGGAATCTGCTACGGCTCAGCCGGTACGCTGTGCCTATTCGCAGGTGCCCCCATGATGGCCCATGGTGCTAATAATCTCTATGAGAACGGACGTAACCTCTTAGAAAATCGTTCTGACACCCAAGGCCCCGTCAGGAAGATTTATCAGGAGGGCGCTAAACTACTCGGCGGCGGCGCACTTGAAGGGGATATGGCTTATGGTACTGTTGACTTAGGACTTTCTGCATATGGCGTCGGGAGAATGGTATTAAAGCCAGATGCTTGGCGCCTATTTAGATATATAAATACTGATTATATAAGGTCATATAAGACAATGGGGAGTAGTGCACTTATATTTGAAGGGGTTAGCGATAGCGTGACAGGTAGATCAATGTACCTGGAGTACAAAGGCAATGGCAAATAATATTATAGTTTCAATTGCATATCTAGTGCTGTCTTTGATAGTGTTGTCTTCTTTATATTTTTTGTCGAGATTTTTTTCTGGTGCGAAATTCAAGTGGGGATGGTTTTTTATATGCTTATCTCTAACTATTTTTTTTGGATCATTTCATATGAGTACCGTAAGGTACGGGTATGATATTATTTTCCCTGCACTAAAACCTATCCTTCAAGGTAATGATGCAGTTGGATGGATCGCATTTGTAAGTATTTTCCTCCACACATGCTGTGTTCCCACCCAATATGAGCCGAGGCGCTGGTTTTCACGAAAGTAAACTCACATCTAATCAGTCCCGCCTAGGATGCCCCACCCTGATCAATAAAGGGCATGACTGCCCCTCCGTGCGCACCTAAATATCGTCGTCCGGATTACGCTGTGGCCGCAACTCACCTCGGGCAACCTCTTCCGGTACTGCGAAGGAGTACCGTCCCAGCATCTCGGCATCACAGTCCCGCCGGCAATGGACGATGCCGAACGGATCGCGACGGTCATATTGCGCCTGGCCGTCGAGAACAACAGCAAGTTCGTGCGTGGCAAAAAGCGGGCAAAGGAGAACATCGAGCGTTACTGTCTGGAACCCTATGGCATGAAGCCGCTGGCGTCGGGTAACTACTCGTTGAGCATTCTCTATCGTAACGAGGAGGCACTGGATAAGACGGTACATGATCTGCTGACCGAGATCAGACAAGAGGCTGAGATGCGCAATTGCATTATCGAGGCGGATGACTGGGAAGAGGGCTCTGAGCGGAGGTGGTAGGGCTTACGTTGGTTTTTGGTTCCATTGCGCCCCAAACCCCAGCTTTTTATGGCAAGTGGGTTTGTGTGGTGAGCGGGCTCGCCACAAAGAATGCTTCAAGGTGGTGCGTCTTTTGTGTCGTTTATCCCAGCGATGACGCGCGTAATAGGCTGTTAAAACGCGAGTGGCAGCGCAATCGGCTGAAATACCCGTTAAATCGGCTTGTGGATCAACTTTTTCCAGCCTGCCCCTTACACAAAGCGGCAGGCCAGAGCGGTCTCAGGCGTGTTTTTTCTGCTGTGCGGCCGGCTGCTGTGCAAGCCGTGCAAACAGGTCCTTGGGATCGGCCAGATCCGGAACCAGTTCCAGTTCGCTGCCCACGTCCAGGGCCTTGGCCACGTCCAGTACGTACCGCAGGGCCGAGTAGTCTTCGATTGCAAAACCCACCGAGTCGAACAGCGTGACCTGGCGCGGATTTTCCCGGCCAGCCACTTGGCCGTTGATGACTTGCCACAGTTCAGTCACCTGGGAATCTTGCGGCATTTGCTGGATTTCGCCTTCGATGCGGCTTTGCGGTTCGTACTCGACGATCACCCGCGCACGCTCGACGATTCGTCGGTCCAGTTCGGTCTTGCCGGGGCAGTCGCCACCGACGGCATTGAGGTGCATGCCGGGCTCGATCATCTCGTCAGTGAGGATCGTGGCGTAGGCCTTGTCTGCGGTGACAGTGGTGACGATGTCGGCACCGCGTACGGCGTCAGCCACGCTGCTGGCCAGGATCACGTTGATCGCCGGGAAGGCCTTGAGGTTGTTCGCCAGCTTGGCGGTGGCCTTGGCGTCGATATCGAACAGGCGGATTTCATTGATGCCCAGCATCGAGTGAAAGGCCAGGGCCTGGAACTCGCTCTGGGAACCGTTGCCGATCAACGCCATGCTGCGGCTGTCTTCCCGGGCCAGGTAGCGTGCCACCAGCGCCGAGGTGGCGGCGGTGCGGATCGCGGTGGTCAGGGTCATTTCGCTGAGCAGCACCGGCTTGCCGGTGTCGACATCGCCGAGGGCGCCGAAGGCCATGACGGTGAGCATGCCGCTCTGGGTGTTTTTCGGATGGCCGTTGACGTACTTGAAGGCGTACAGCGAGGCGTCCGAAACCGGCATCAACTCGATCACACCTTCCGGCGAGTGGTTGGCCAGGCGTGCGCATTTTTCAAAGTCGTGCCAGCGCAGGTAGTCGGCGCGAATGTACTCGGCCATCTCGGCGATGCAGGTCAGCAGACCTTTTTGCGAAACCAGATAGCTGAGGTCGTTGACGTCGATATAACGGGTCATGGGAAGACTCCTTGTTGGTATGAGGGACGGGTTGGCAGATGCACTTCCGCCAACATACAGCGGGCACTGCCGCCGCCGATGCGCTCGATGTTGTCGATGTTCACCACCACCGGTCGGGTGTGGCGTTCCACGTGCTCGCGCTGGGTGGGCTTGAGGGAGTGCCAGGCGCTGGCGGACATCACCAGCAGCGGCTGGCCGTGGCGGTCGTGGACTTCCAGCATGTTGCCGGCGAAGGCTTCCAGCTGGTCGAAGTCCAGGGCCAGAATGTCCTTGCCAGTGTCGCGCAGGGAGTGTTCCAGGGCCAGGCGTTCGTGCTCTTCAGGCAGCGCTTGCAGGCAGGCCACGGCAAGGTTGCGGCCCACGCTCATCATCACGTTGCTGTGGTAGATCGGTGCGTGGTGGCGGTCGACGGCGTGAAACACGCAGACCTGGTAGTTCAAGCGTTCGGCAAACTGGCGCAAGGCATCGGAGTGAGTACGTCCTGAGTGGCAGGCGTAGCTGATGCGGTGCTGGCGGTCGAGGACCATGCTGCCGGTGCCTTCGAGGAACATGTTCTGTTCTTCGAGGTGGCTGAAATCGATGGTGTCGTGGATGGCAAAGCGTTGCTCCAGTACTTGCAGCACGCCTTTGCTGCGTTCCAGGCGACGGTTCTGGCCCTCCATCGGGTACAGCACCAGGCTGCCGTCGGCGTGGCTGCTCCACCAGTTGTTGGGGAAGATCGAATCCGGGGTGTGGGGCGCGAGGGTATCTTGCACCACCAGCACTTCCACACCGTGCTGGCGCAGGGTGTTGACATAGCCGTCGAATTCTTCCAGCGCTTTCTGCTGTGCGCTGTAGGGGTCCAGGGGAGCTTGCTGGAAGCGGTTGTTGATCGCGGTGTCCGGGTTGAAGGCAAAGCGTGCCGGGCGGATCATCAGAACGGTGTTAGTGGTTTGCATGGGGGCACGGGTCCATGGGTTGGGCAGTAAAGCTATTTTGTGCGCTATGGAGGCAGAATCCCGGTTGAAGTAGGGGCGTGACTCAGCCGGGAAAGCTGAAAAGCGGGGTTTTGCAGCGAAATCGGCTGCTAGGGTGGGCGTGGCATCTTTTTCGGTAAAAAATTCGATGCTGCTGCACGCTACAATATGGGTGTCAAGAAGGGGAAATCATGCCAACCGAAGTTCGTCTTGCCCAAACCGTCGATGCTGAAGGCATAAGCCAAGTCATTCTCGCGGCCCTGCACGACAACAACGCCCAGGATTACCCGGCTGACGTGATTGCGCGGGTGGCGAGCAACTTTACTCCCGACGCGGTGCTGCAATTGCTTAAGCGCCGAACCGTCTTGGTGGCGATCCAGGATCAAGTGATCGTCGCCACCGCCGCACTCGACGCTAATGTGGTGCGTTCGGTGTTCGTCAATCCGACGTTGCAAGGCCAGGGCATCGGCCGCCTACTGATGATCGAAATCGAACTGCGTGCCCGCGAGGCCGGAGTGACGGTATTGAATGTACCCTCCTCACTGACTGCCGAATTGTTCTATATCAAGTTAGGCTTCATTACTGTGCGCGACGTCTACCACGGTAACGAACGCACCCTGGTGATGGAGAAGGCATTGTCGTCACGCCATCCCATTGGCCCCTACCGCGACCGCCCACACCGTGCGCAGGTGGTGGCGCTGTGGCAGGCGGCCTTTGGTTATGACTCGGCGCACAACCTGCCGACCCTGGTCATTGATAAAAAACTGGCGGTCAACGACGGGTTGTTTTTTGTGGCTACGGACAAGAAAACCGTGATTGGCACCATCCTCGCCGGTTATGACGGGCATCGCGGCTGGTTGTATTCGGTGGCAGTGCATCCCGACTATCGCCGGCAAGGCTTGGGCGCCTCGTTGGTACGGCATGCCGAGCAGGCATTAACGGCCTTGGGCTGCATGAAGATCAACCTGCAGATCACTGGCGGCAATGATGCGGTAGTGGGTTTTTACGAGGCGCTGGGCTACGGGGCGCAGCCGCGGATAAGCATGGGCAAGAAGATCCCGGAAAACATCCCCGAATAAACAAGAAACCCGCCAAATAGGCGGGTTTCTTGTTTAAAGCAGGTGCAGGATCAAACCTTGACGATCCAACCCTCAGGCGCTTCAACATCACCCGATTGCACTCCGGTCAGCTCTTTATAGAGCTTCTGTGTCACCGGGCCGACGTCTTTTTCGCTGTAGAACACATGCAGCTTGTCTTTGTATTCGATGCCGCCGATGGGCGTGATCACCGCCGCTGTACCGCAGGCGCCGGCTTCCTTGAAGTCCGACAGCTTGTCGACGAACACATCGCCTTCGACCACTTTCAGACCCAGGCGGGACTTGGCCAGTTCGATCAGCGACAGGCGGGTGATGCCTGGCAATACCGACGGCGAGTTCGGGGTGACGAACGTGTTGTCGTGGGTAATCCCGAAGAAATTGGCCGAACCGACTTCCTCGATCTTCGAGTGGGTTTGCGGGTCCAGGTAGATGCAATCGGCAAAGTTGGCCTTTTTCGCCTGGGAACCCGGCATCAGGCTCGCGGCGTAGTTGCCGCCGACCTTGGCCGCGCCAGTGCCGTTTGGTGCTGCACGGTCGTAGCCGGAAATCAGGAAGTTGTGCGGGGTCAGGCCGCCCTTGAAGTAGGCGCCCACCGGGATGCAGAAGATCGAGAAGATGAACTCGGGCGCAGTGCGCACACCGATGTTGTCACCGGTACCGATCACGAACGGACGCAGGTACAACGCACCGCCGGTGCCGTACGGCGGAATGAAACGCTCGTTGGCGCGGACCACTTCCTTGCAGGCTTCGATAAAGTCTTCAGTCGGCACTTGTGGCATCAGCAGGCGTGCGCAGCTGCGTTGCATGCGCAGGGCGTTCTGGTCCGGGCGGAACAGGTTGATCGAACCGTCCTTGCAGCGATAGGCCTTCATGCCTTCGAAGCATTGCTGGCCGTAGTGCAGGGCGGTGGAGCCCTCGCTGATGTGCAGCACGTTATCTTCGGTCAGGGTGCCTTTTTCCCACTCGCCATTACGCCAGTGCTGGAGAAAACGCTTGTCGGTCTTGATGTAGTCAAAACCCAGCTTGTCCCAATTGATGCTTTCGTTACCCATGACACCCTCTATCTCTTGTCAACCGCCTGGTCGAAGGCAGGCGTGTGGTTTATTTCTGGATGGGCGCAACAATACTTCATTACCCGGTGCATTCGCACCCCCTTCAAAGGTGCAACGCGTGCCCCAAGGCCCGCAACGCCGCTTCCTGCACCGCTTCACCCAAGGTCGGGTGGGCGTGGATGGTGCCCGCCACGTCTTCCAGGCGTGAGCCCATTTCCAGGCACAGGCCAAACGCCGTGGACAGCTCGGACACACCGACACCCACCGCCTGCCAACCGACAATCAGGTGATTGTCGCGCCGCGCCACCACCCGCACGAAGCCGGTTTTTGACTCCAGGGTCATGGCGCGGCCATTGGCGGCAAACGGGAAGCTTGCGACGATGCAGTCCAGGCCAGCGGCTTTAGCTTCGTCCGGGGTCTTGCCGACCACCACCAGTTCTGGATCGGTAAAGCACACTGCCGGGATTGCCGCCGGGTTGAATTCGCGAGTTTTACCGCTGATCAGCTCTGCGACCATCTCGCCCTGGGCCATCGCGCGGTGCGCCAGCATCGGCTCGCCGCTCAGGTCGCCAATGGCCCAGACATTGCGCATGCTGGTCTGGCAGCGGCTGTCGATCTTGATCGCCGAGCCGTTCATGTCCAGGTTCAACGCTTCCAGGTTCCAGCCCTGGGTATTGGGTTTGCGACCGACGGCCACTAGCACCTGGTCGGTTTCCAGGGACAGGGTGTCGCCGTTGGGATCACGTACTTGCAGGGTGTTGTGTTCAAAGCCGGTGACGCTGTGTTTCAGGTACAACTTGACCCCCAGTTGCTTGAGGGATTCGGCCACCGGCTGCGTCAGCTCGGCGTCGTAGGCTGGCAGGATACGGTCCTGGGCCTCGACCACGCTGACGTCGGACCCCAACTTGCGATAGGCAATCCCCAGCTCCAGCCCGATGTAACCACCGCCGACTACGATCAGGCGCCTGGGTACTTTCGTCGGCGCCAAGGCCTCGGTGGAAGAGATGATTGGCCCGCCAATTGGCAGCATTGGCAGGTTGACGCTTTTCGAACCGGTGGCCAGCAACAGGTGCTCGCACTGGATGCGCTGGTCGCCAACCGCCACAGTCTTGCCATCGATGACCTTGGCCCAGCCTTGGATGACCTGCACCTTGTGTTTCTTCAGCAGCGCGGCAACACCGGTGGTCAGGCGGTCAACGATGCCGTCTTTCCACGCCACGCTTTTGCCGATGTCCAGGGTGGGTACGTCGACCTCGATCCCCAGGTGGGAACCCTGGCTGTGGTGCACGGTTTGCTGGAACTGTTCGGCAACGTGAATCAGTGCCTTGGACGGAATGCAGCCGATATTCAGGCAGGTACCGCCCAGCGACTGGCCCTCCACCAGAATGGTCGGGATGCCCAGTTGGCCGGCACGAATCGCCGCCACGTAACCGCCAGGGCCGCCGCCGATAATCAGCAGTGTGGTATTTAATGATTGAGACATGCCTTACTCCAGAAACAGGCTGGCGGGTTGTTCGAGCAGGCCACGGATGGCCTGGATGAATTGCGCCGCGTCCATGCCATCGACCACCCGGTGATCGAAGGAGCTGGAGAGGTTCATCATCTTGCGGATCACGATCTGCCCCTTGATCACCATGGGTCGCTCAACGATGCGGTTGACGCCGACGATGGCTACTTCCGGCAGGTTCAGCACCGGTGTGCTGACAATCCCGCCCAAGGCGCCGAGGCTGGTCAACGTGATGGTCGAGCCCGACAGCTCATCACGGCTGGCCTTGCCATTGCGCGCGGCGGCTGCCAGGCGGGTGATCTCTTCGGCATTGCCCCACAGGCTGCGGGACTCGGCGTGACGCACCACCGGAACCATCAGGCCGATATCGCTTTGGGTGGCGACGCCGACATGCACCGCGCCCAGGCGAGTGATGATCTGGGCTTCATCGTCGTAACGCGCGTTGATCTGCGGGAAGTCCCGCAACGCCACGACCATGGCCCGCACCAGAAACGGCAGCAAGGTCAGCTTGCCGCGGGTGGCGCCGTGTTTTTCATTGAGGTGTACCCGCAACTCGTCGAGGGCAGTGACGTCGATCTCTTCCACGTAGCTGAAATGCGCGGCACGCCGGGTGGCGTCCTGCATGCGCTGGGCGATCTTGCGGCGCATGCCGATCACCGGGATTTGCTGTTCGTCATTGCGTTCGGCGTAAGGGTTGGATGCTGCCGAACTTTTTGCCGGACCCTGCAGCAAATACGCCTCAAGGTCTTCATGCAAAATCCGCCCGGCTGGGCCGGAGCCCTGGACCAGGCGTAGTTGAATACCTGCATCCAGCGCATGCTTGCGCACGGCTGGGGAGGCCAACGGACGCTCGTCGGCATCACGGGCTACCGGGGCTTGAGCAACGACCGGCTTGGTCGCTGGTTTGCTTTCAATGGCCGGGGCCTTGGCTTCGACCTTCGGCGCAGGTACAGGTGCCGCTTCCGCTTCCTCTACCACAGACGACAACGCCGACTCCTTGGTATTGCCTGCGCCTTCCACTTCAATACTGATCAGAATGCTGCCCACCGCCATCACTTCACCCGGCTCACCGCCCAGGGATATCACCTTGCCATGGACCGGCGAGGGAATATCCACCATCGCCTTGTCGGTCATCACGTCCGCCAGCACCTGATCCTCTACCACCAGATCGCCAACCTTGACGTACCAGACCGATAGTTCAACTTCTGCGATGCCTTCGCCAATGTCCGGCATCTTGATAACGTGCGTGCCCATTCAGACCTCCATAACCCGATGCAAAGCCGCGCCCACACGGGACGGACCAGGGAAGTACGCCCACTCTTGCGCGTGGGGATACGGGGTATCCCAACCGGTGACGCGCTCGATAGGCGCTTCCAGGTAGTGGAAGCAATGTTCCTGAACCAGCGCCACCAATTCGGCGCCGAAACCGCAGGTGCGGGTGGCTTCGTGGACAATCACGCAACGACGGGTTTTCTTCACCGAGTTGACGATGGTTTCCAGGTCCAGCGGCCATAGGCTTCGCAGGTCGATGACTTCGGCATCAATGCCGCTTTCTTCAGCAGCCACTTGCGACACATACACCGTGGTGCCGTAGGTCAGGATGGTTACCTCCGAGCCCGGACGAGTGATGGCGGCGACGTCCAGCGGCACGGTGTAGTAACCATCCGGGACTTGCGCGGCGGGGTGTTTCGACCACGGGGTTACCGGGCGGTCGTGGTGGCCGTCGAACGGGCCGTTGTACAGGCGCTTGGGTTCGAGAAAAATCACCGGGTCATCGTTTTCGATGGAGGCGATCAGCAGGCCCTTGGCGTCGTAAGGGTTGGACGGCATCACCGTGCGCAGGCCGCAGACCTGGGTGAACACCGCTTCAATACTCTGGCTGTGGGTCTGGCCGCCATAGATGCCGCCGCCGCAAGGCATGCGCAGGGTCATCGGTGCGGTGAACTGGCCGGCCGAGCGATAACGCAGGCGCGCCGCTTCGGAAATGATCTGGTCGGAAGCCGGGTAGACGTAGTCGGCGAACTGGATTTCCGCCACCGGGCGCAGGCCATAGGCACCCATGCCCACGGCGACACCAACGATGCCGCTTTCCGAGATCGGCGCGTCGAACACCCGCGAGGTGCCGTACTTGTTTTGCAGGCCTTCAGTGCAACGGAACACGCCGCCGAAATAGCCGACGTCCTGGCCGAACACCACGACATTGTCGTCACGCTCAAGCATCACATCCATGGCCGAGCGCAGGGCCTGAATCATGGTCATGGTGGTGGTGGTCATGGCGGTTTCCAGCTCGATAGTGTTGTTGTGATCGTTCATGTCAGACCCCCAACTCTTGACGCTGGCGCTTCAAGTGCTCCGGCATCTCTTTATAGACGTCTTCGAACATGGTCGCGGCGCTTGGAATCTGGCCGCCGGCGAGGGTGCCGTACTGTTCGGCTTCTTTCTGGGCCTTGATCACTTCGGCTTCCAGTTCCGCGCTGACGGCAGCGTGTTCCTCTTCGGACCACTGGCCGATACGGATCAAGTGCTGCTTGAGGCGCAGGATCGGATCGCCCAGGGGGAAGTGGCTCCAGTCGTCGGCGGGACGGTACTTGGACGGATCATCGGAGGTGGAGTGGGGGCCGGCGCGGTAGGTGACCCATTCGATCAGGGTCGGCCCCAGGTTGCGCCGGGCGCGCTCGGCGGCCCAGGCGGAGGCGGCGTACACCGCGATAAAGTCGTTGCCGTCTACCCGCAGGGAGGCAATCCCGCAACCCACGCCGCGTCCGGCAAAGGTGGTGGCTTCACCGCCGGCGATGGCCTGGAAGGTGGAGATCGCCCACTGGTTATTCACCACGTTGAGAATCACCGGCGCCCGATAGACGTGGGCGAAGGTGAGGGCGGTGTGGAAGTCTGATTCAGCTGTGGCGCCATCACCGATCCAGGCCGAGGCAATCTTGGTATCGCCCTTGATCGCCGAGGCCATGCCCCAGCCCACGCCCTGTACAAATTGGGTCGCCAGGTTGCCGGAAATGGTGAAGAAGCCGGCTTCGCGCACCGAGTACATGATCGGCAACTGACGGCCCTTGAGCGGGTCGCGCTCGTTGGACAGCAGTTGGCAGATCAGGTCCACCAGCGGCACTTCGCGGGCCATCAGGATGCTTTGCTGGCGGTAGGTGGGGAAGCACATGTCGTCAATGTTCAAGGCCAGGGCCTGGGCGCTGCCGATGGCTTCTTCGCCAAGGCTTTGCATGTAGAACGACATTTTTTTCTGACGCTGGGCGACCACCATGCGGTTGTCGAAGATCCGCGTCTTGAGCATTGCACGCATGCCCTTGCGCAGGATTTCGACGGGTACGCCTTCAGCCCATGGGCCAAGGGCCTGGCCCTGATCGTCGAGCACGCGGATCAGGCCCTTGGCCAAGTCGGCGGTGTCGGCGGGTTCAACGTCAATGGCGGGTTTGCGCACCGTACCGGCATCGGTCAGACGCAGGTAGGTAAAGTCAGTTTTGCAGCCTGGACGGCCGGAAGGCTCGGGAACGTGCAGGCGCAGCGGTTCGTATTGCTGATTCATGGCTTTCTACGCTCGATCTTGTGAATTTCTTGTAGTGGGCGCGCTTAGCTGACAGTCAGTCTTCGGGTAGAAGAAATCTTGTCCTACAACAATCATAGGCTGGGCGTAGGAGAATATTTCTCTCTGTTTCGTTGCGCTTCAGTTCATTTGAGGATAAAAAAACTGCATAAACATAATAAACAGGTGGTTTTGTCTCATGCGTAAGCTGGACCGTATCGATATCGGGATTCTCAACAGCCTCCAGGAGAACGCCCGCATCACCAACGCCGACCTTGCCCGCTCGGTCAACCTGTCACCCACGCCGTGCTTTAACCGGGTCAAGGCCATGGAAGAGCTGGGGCTTATTCGCGACCAGGTGACGCTTCTGGACGCCGATTTGCTGGGGCTGCACGTCAATGTGTTCATCCATGTCAGCCTGGAAAAGCAGAACGAGGAGGCGTTGCAGCAGTTCGAAGGGGCGATTTCTGATCGGCCGGAGGTGATGGAGTGCTATTTGATGGCCGGCGATCCCGACTATTTGATTCGGGTATTGGTGCCGACCATCCAGTCGTTGGAGCGCTTCATGATGGACTTTCTGACCAAGGTGCCCGGCGTGGCGAATATCCGCTCCAGCTTCGCGCTCAAGCAGGTGCGCTACAAGACGGCGCTACCGTTGCCGCCAGATGGCCTGATGTTGAGCAAGCCGTAAGCGCCAGCCTTGACCAGCGACGGGGGGGCGTCGTCGCTGCGTTATAAGGTGAAGTTTCCCTCCAGTCTATTCGTTTAGATGGCAACAAGTGCGGATGACCCCCGATACGCTCTATCACTGTCGATACTTTACATTATAAGATCGGTTTTCCCTGCGCTCGCTGGTGCACCTGCTAAACTCCAGCTTTAAGCGAGAACTTATAGTCATGGCGCGTCAAGATTTAGTCTGCCGTGCGCTTTATGATTTCGCTGGTCAACTTGCATTGCGCCCTCTTATTAAATAAAGCGCCATATTGAGCACTTTCAATAGTGTCTCAGGTGGTGTTTTGGTTTTGCGCTCACACGGTATTTTTGGCTTTAACAAAAATAACCGCTTAGCGTTACGTTTTTTTCACTCGCCTCTAAATAAAGTGATATCTGACAGCTTCTGCACAGGGCGCAAGGTCCGCAGAGCTAAGGAAATCGGGAGTTGTTATGTCAATGCGATTGATAAGGCTGAACTTGCGCACCACTTTGTGTTTTGGCGTTGTCTGTCTTTTGCTATTGATACAAGGGAGCCTGACGCTGGTAAAAGCTGACAAGATTTATGCCTCGACGGTCGCGATTGAAACTAATTGGCTTCCCAGTATTAGCCAGGCAGGAAAAATAGAAAGCGCATTGCTAAACCTTCGGCTGGAGCTGCGTCGATTTGCGATGGAAAACAATAGGTTGAGTGGGGACTCCGCTGACGCGATCAAGGATGCGAGGAACGTATTGGTTGACGTGACAGAGAAGTACTCAAAATTTGTTTCAAGTCCGCAGGAGAAAAACAAGTACGAAGACATAGTGAAAGGCGTCCAGAGTTATAACCTCAAGGTTGATGAGCTGGTGACCATGGATGCATCTCGTTCGATAAATGATATCAACGTGTTTATCCGCGACCAGGCCAGTCCCGTGGCGTTAAAACTTCAATCGTGGATCGGTGAACTGGTGGCTATAAACCAAAACGGTGCGCAAATCGCCGTGGGTACGGCCTCCGATGAGTTTGATGCCGCCCGCCTGCTTACCATTGTGCTGATGGTGGTCTCGGTCTTGTTGACGGTCGTGGTGGCGCACCTGTTCACCAAAAGCATTATCACGCCGGTCAAGGAGTTATTGGCGGCGACGGCCAAGATTGCCCAAGGCGACCTGCGTGTCGCCATTAATATCAGTGGCAAGGACGAGTTGACGGATCTGCAGCAGTCTACGGCGGCCATGCAAATGAACCTGAAAAGCACCTTGCAGCATATCTCCGAAGCTTCGGGGCAACTGGCCTCGGCGGCGGAGGAGATGAGTTCGATCACCAAAGAGTCAAGTGCAGGCATTGAGCGACAAAGTATGGAAACTGATCAGGCCGCTACGGCAGTCAATGAGATGACTGCGGCGGTAGAGGAAGTGGCCAGAAATGCTGTCTCGGCTTCCCAATCGACTCAAGACTCCCAGCGCTCGGCAAAAGTGGGTCAGGACCGTGTTGCCCAGACCATTGCCTCGATTGAAAAGTTGAGCGCAACGGTTCAGCAAACCGGGCTGGAAGTCGAAGGGCTCGCCAAGCAGGCCCAGGATATCGCCAAGGTGGTCGAGGTTATCCGTTCCATTGCCGAACAAACCAACTTGCTTGCCTTGAATGCGGCGATCGAGGCGGCCAGGGCCGGAGAGCAGGGGCGCGGCTTTGCTGTCGTGGCCGACGAAGTCAGGGCGCTGGCCCACAGAACGCAAACCTCTACCCACGAAATTGAACAGATGATTGCGAAAATCCAGAGCTGCTCCAGTGAGGCGGTGTTGTCCATGGAGTTGAACCGCAGTGAAGCCGTGGACTCGTTAAAGATCGCCCATGAAGCAGGCGCCGCCATTACCCAAATCACCCAAGCCATCTCTGATATCAATGAAAGAAATCTGCTGATTGCGACCGCATCGGAGGAGCAGGCCCATGTGGCTCGTTCCGTTGATCAGAACCTCATCAGCATCAGGGATCTTTCTATTCAGAGCTCTTCTGCCGCCGGTCAGACATCCATTGCCAGCAATGAACTGTCCAAGCTTGCGGTGGATCTTAAGCAGATCGTTTCAAAGTTTTCCGTGAGTTAGTTGATTGGGGTTTGACGTATGTTGAAATGCATTCCTGCGTCGCAGGTGACTCTGGGTATGCACATCCATAAGCTTGATGGTTCATGGATCGATCATGCTTTTTGGAAGAGCAGTTTTTTGCTCAACCGCAACGAAGATTTGCAGCGCTTGTTGGCATCAAAGGTCCAGGGTGTCTGGATTGACACCGAGAAAGGTTGCGACCTGAAACCGCAGGGCCTACAGGCCGTACATAAACCACCTGCCTTGAAACGCCCGGTGGCTTCCCCCCATATGGAAATGAAGGCTGAGGTGGCGCGCGCGGTCAAGGTGTGCGCTGTCGCCAAAGGCGCGGTCATCGAGATGTTCAGTGATTTGCGCATGGGCAGGGCGGTTGAGTTAACCCGAGTGGCCAGCCTGGTCGAGGAAATATCCCAGTCGGTGCTACGCCATCCCCATGCATTGATTAGCCTGGCCCGTTTGAAAAAGTCTGATGAATACACCTACATGCATTCGGTTGCCGTCAGTGGATTGATGATCGCGCTGGCCCGGCAATTGAGCCTCTCGCCTGAGCTGGTCCAGGAGGCGGGCCTGGCGGGCTTGTTCCATGATGTCGGGAAAATGGCCATCCCGGAGGGCATTTTGAACAAGGCTGGGGCGCTGACTGAGGCGGAGTTCGACATCATGCGCAGTCACCCGGTGGAGGGCGCGAAAATGTTGCGCAACTGCCCGCATATCAGTGCATTGGTGCTGGATGTCTGTCTGCATCACCACGAGAAATGCAACGGCAGCGGCTATCCCCACGGCCTCGTCCAGGATCAGATCAGCCTGTTTGCGCAGATGGGCGCTGTGTGTGATGTCTACGATGCGATCACTTCAGAGCGTCCCTACAAGCGCGGCTGGGGGCCGGCCGACGCGATTCAGAAAATGGCTGAGTGGAAAGGCCATTTTGACGAGAGGGTGTTCCAGGCGTTTGTTCGGTGTGTGGGGATCTACCCCGTTGGTGCTCTGGTCCGCCTGGAGAGTGGTCGTATTGGCGTGGTAATAGAGCAAAACCCCAAGTCCTTGCTCACGCCGGTGGTCAACGTGTTTTTTTCGGCGCGCTCTCGCTTGCCGATTGTTCAGGCGGTGGTGAATCTGGCCGAACAGCGCGACAAGATCATCGGCCGGGAGTCCGCTGAGGAGTGGGGATTCAAGCATGTCGACGAGTTGTGGTCGGGGCTCGCCCAGCCTAAGACATCCTATTTTGGCTAGGCCTTATGCGTCGCCTTAAAGCTGATTCAACGGGATCTTCAAATACACCACCCCATTCTCCTCCGCTGGCGGCATATTTCCCGCCCGCACATTGACCTGAATCGCCGGCAGCAACAGCGTCGGCATACCCAGGCCCGCATCACGCTGGGTACGCATTGTCACAAACGCCGCCTCATCCACCCCGTCATGCACATGAATATTCCCGGCCCGCTGCTCGGCAATCGTCGTCAGGCATTTGGCGGCCCTGCCTTCGGGCGGGTAGTCGTGGCAGACATATAGACGCGTTTGCGGCGCGAAGGCCAGCAACTTGCGCATCGAGGCGTAGAGCTGGCGTGCGTCGCCGCCGGGAAAGTCACAGCGCGCCGTGCCGACATCGGGCATGAACAGCGTGTCGCCCACCAGGATCAATTGATCGTCGATCAGGTAGGCCATGTCCGCCGGCGTATGCCCTGGCACATGCAGGGCACGGGCCTTGAGGTTGCCAATGTGGAACACCTCATCCGGGGCGAACAGATGATCGAATTGCGAACCGTCGACACGGAACTCCGGTTCCAGGTTGAACAGGTTCTTGAATACGCCCTGTACCTTGGTGATGGACTTGCCGATGGCGATCTTGCCCCCCAGTTGCCGGCGCAGATAGGGTGCGGCGGACAGGTGATCGGCGTGGGCGTGGGTCTCCAGCAGCCATTGCACCTGCAAGCGGTGCTCGCCCACGAAGGCAATCACCTGGTCGGCCTGGGCCGTGCCGGTGCGCCCCGAGGCTGGGTCATAGTTGAGCACCGAGTCGACGATGGCGCACTGGCCACCGTCTTGTTCATAGACGACATAGGTGTAGGTCGACGATGCCTCGTCCAGAAAGGATTGAATCAACGCTGACATAACGGTCGTCCTGAGTGGCTGGGGGCCGGGAAATCGCGGCTTACATTCATGGTGTTTTCCACATAACCTTGCGAGCTTAAGTGAATTAAAGGACTCGAGGCAAAGGATGGCATCGTGGTGGCAAACAGCAGGGCGTGATGCCATACGGCAACGACCCTTGCGTGCATTGACTAAAAAAGGCCAAAAACCATGAACGACCAACACTGGGGACCGACCATCAGTGGCGATATCGTTGTCATCGGCGGCGGTTCCGCGGGTATCGGCCTGCTGGCCAGCCTGCTCAAGGGCCGCGAATGGCTGACCCGTATGGCCAAGGTGGATTGAGAGAACCCTATGCTACTGGCAAGTTTTTTTGGCGTGATCATGGGGTTGGTGATGGGCTTGACCGGCGCCGGCGGTGGAATTATCGGCGTTCCGGCCCTGGTGCTGGGGCTTGGCTTGACCATGACCCAAGCAGCGCCCGTATCGTTGTTCGCCGTGGGCGCGGCTGCCGCTGTCGGGGCCATAGATGGTTTGCGCCATGGCCTGGTGCGCTACCGCGCGGCGCTGCTGATCGCCTTGCTGGGGGCGCTGTTTTCGCCGCTGGGGGTGTTCCTGGCCCATCAACTGTCGGACAAAATTCTGATGGGCCTGTTCAGCGCGCTGATGGTGCTGGTGGCCTGGCGCATGTTGCGGCGCGAGAAGGTCGAGGCGGGGCCCAGTGACCATGGCGCCGCTTCCTGGGGCCAGAAGAACTGCATGCTCAATCAACAGACCGGGCGCTTCTCCTGGACCGCCAAGTGTACCGCCACCCTGGCAGCCTTGGGCGCGGTGACCGGTGCCGTGTCGGGTTTGCTCGGTGTTGGCGGCGGGTTTCTGATTGTGCCGGCATTCAAGCAACTGACCGATGTGCAGATGCGCGGCATTGTCGCCACGTCGTTGATGGTGATCAGCCTGATTTCCCTGATCGGCGTGGTCGGCGCGTTTCATGCCGGTGTCACCATCGACTCCGTGGGCTGGGTGTTTATCGTCTCCAGCATCGTCGGGATGATTGTGGGGCGGCGCCTTTGTTCGCTGATTCAGGCCAGAACCCTGCAAGTGGGTTTCGCCAGCCTATGCTTTTTGGTTGCCGTCGGCATGCTGTCCAGAGCCTTCATCTAACACCGCACATTCACTGCAGGAGCGAGGGTGACCTGGCCTAGCTCGTGCTGGCGAGAAACTTGAGGGCCCACGGTATATCAGTCGCCAGGAATTGCTGATCCACTACGATCGCAGGCAAACCAGCACACACATTCTTAACTGCGCCCCCTCGGGCAATCGGTTTCCCTTTGATACCCGTCAAGGCATGTTACGACGCTTTGCCTCATGCTCCTGGCCAGAATATTTTGGCTGATGGAGATCGCCATGGGCGCCCCTGTAACACCTGCAGTCTCATACAAGCTGCCCATGGGCCTGGTCATCGCCGTGCTGGTGATGGTCGGCGTGCTGCTGTTGCCGCTGCCTGCCGACTTGCCGGTGGCCGGGCATCGGATGCTGGCGATCCTCGTGTTTGCGGTGGTGGTGTGGATCAGCGAAGCGGTGTCCTACGAGGCCAGTGCGATCATGATCACCTCGCTCATGGCTTTTCTGCTGGGCACCGCGCCGTCGATGCAGGACCCCACTCACCTGATCGGCTCCAGCTCGGCCATCGGCATGGCCCTGACCGGCTTTTCCAACCCGGCCCTGGCCCTGGTGGCCGGCGCGCTGTTTATCGCCGCTGCCATGACCCACACCGGTCTGGATCGGCGCATCGCCCTGGTGACCTTGACCCGCGTCGGCACCAGCACCCGAGGGATTCTGGTGGGGGCGATTGCCGTGACCATCCTGCTCAGCCTGGTGGTGCCCAGCGCCACCGCCCGCAGCGCCTGTGTGGTGCCGATCATGATGGGCGTGATCGCCGCCTTTGGTGTCGACAAGCGTTCCAACATCGCCGCCGGGATCATGATCGTCGTCGCCCAGGGCACCAGCATCTGGAACGTCGGCATCCAAACCGCAGCCGCGCAAAACCTGCTGACCGTCGGTTTCATGGACAAGATGCTCGGCCAGCGGGTGTCGTGGATCGACTGGTTGATCGCCGGTGCGCCGTGGGCCGTGATCATGTCGGCGGTGCTGCTGTTCCTGGTGTTGAAACTGCTGCCACCGGAAAGCGACAGCATTCCCGGCGGCAAGGAAGCGGTGGCGCAGTCCCTGGCGGACATCGGGCCTATGACCGGCCCGCAAAAACGTCTGCTGACGGTGTCGGTGCTGCTGTTGCTGGCCTGGGCCACGGAAGGGCGGCTACACAGTTTTGATACCACCTCGACCACCTACGTCGGGCTGGTGTTTTTGCTGCTGCCGGGAATCGGGGTGATGACCTGGAAAGATGTGCAGCCGCGCATCCCGTGGGGCACGGTGATTGTGTTTGGCGTGGGCATCAGCCTCGGTACGGCGCTGCTGACTACCCATGCCGGGCAATGGTTGGGCGCGCAGGTGGTAGGGCATACCGGGCTTGATCAACTGGGACCGCTGGGGGTGTTTGCCATTCTTGGGGCGTTCTTGATCGTGATCCACCTGGGGTTTGCCAGTGCCACGGCGCTGACTTCGGCGTTGTTGCCGATCCTGATTGCGGTGTTGCAAACCCTGCCGGGAGATATCAACCGGTTGGGCATGACCATGCTACTGGGATTCGTCGTCAGCTATGGCTTCATCCTGCCGATCAACGCACCGCAGAATATGGTGTGCCTGGGCACCGGGACCTTTACCGCCCGGCAGTTTGCCAAGGTTGGGTTGCTGGTGACCTTGATCGGTTACCTGTTGATGCTGGTGTTCGCCGCCACATGGTGGCGTTGGCTGGGCTGGATCTGAAGCACAAGGAGCGTTGCCATGGCTGTCGCGCAGAACAGGCAGTAATGCCTGACCGTTGAGGTCAGCCACGCAGAATGAGAATGCTACAAGGTTGACCTGCCTTCATGGCAAGATGAACCCTGCTCAGGTTTACGAGTCCCTTTGCAGAGGTTTTTACCGTGCGGCGCGTTGCGGCACGGTCATCAAGGTCACCGAATGGATAAGTACACCCCGCGCACCTGGCAGCCCCACGAGCGTCCGGCCCTACCGGGTTCGCCGTCTACGCCGTTGCACTCCACCCGCAAACGCTGGGCTTATGCCCTGGTCGGCCTATTGGTGGCAATCACTGGCGGCCTGGGCAACTCCCTGGTAATCGCCAACCTGACTTACCTACAAGGCGCATTGGGTGCGACCACCGCCGAAATGGCCTGGCTGCCCGCCGCCTATGTGATGACCAACGTCTCGATGAACCTGCTGCTGGTGAAGTTTCGCCAGCAGTTTGGCCTGCGGGCGTTTACCGAGGTGTTCCTGGTGCTGTATGCGCTGGTGACCTTCGGCCACTTGTTCGTCAACGACTTAAGCTCCGCCATTGCCGTGCGGGCGGCCCACGGCATGGTCGGTGCGGCGCTCAGTTCCCTGGGCTTGTACTATATGATCCAGGCGTTTCCGGCAAAGTGGCGGCTCAAGGCCCTGGTGCTGGGCTTGGGCACCTCGCAATTGGCCTTGCCATTGGCTCGGCTGTTCTCCGAAGACTTGCTGCAAATCGCCGAATGGCGCGGGCTGTACCTGTTTGAACTGGGCATGGCGCTGACCTGCCTGGGCTGCGTGTTCCTGCTCAAATTGCCGCAGGGTGATCGCCTCAAGACCTTTGAGAAACTCGACTTCCTCACCTTCGCCCTGCTGTCTACCGGCGTGGCGTTGCTGTGTGCGGTGCTGTCCCTGGGCAGGATTGACTGGTGGCTGGAAGCACCGTGGATCGGCATCGCATCGGCCTGTTCGCTGGTGTTGATCATGGCCGGCCTGGCTATCGAGCATAACCGCGCCAACCCGATGCTGATGACCCGCTGGCTGGGCAGCGGGGTAATGATTCGCCTGGCGTTGGCGGTGATCCTTATCCGCATGGTGCTCTCGGAGCAGTCCACCGGCGCCGTGGGCCTTTTGCAGGCGCTGAACATGGGCAGCGAGCAGATGCGCACCCTGTATCTGGTGATGCTGGTGGGGGCGATTGCCGGTTTAGCCACCAGCGCGCTGACCATCAACCCGGCCCATTTGCTGATGCCGCTGGTCATTTCCCTGGCGCTGATGGCCACCGGATCAGTGATCGACAGTTTCTCCAGCAACCTGACCCGACCGCAGAACATGTACATCAGCCAGTTCCTGTTAGGCTTCGGCGGCACGTTCTTTCTTGGCCCGACCATGGTCCTGGGCGTGCGCAACGTGTTGACTAACCCCAGCAACCTGGTGAGTTTCTCGGTGCTATTCGGGATTTGCCAGAACCTTGGCGGGCTGATTGGCGCAGCGTTGCTCGGCACCTTTCAGATCGTGCGGGAGAAGTTTCACTCCAGCATGATTGTCGAGCACCTGACCTTGATGGACCCTCGGGTGGCCGCACGGGTGCAGAGCGGCGGCTCGGCTTACGGTTCGGTGTTCGCCGATCCGGAACTGCGCAACCTGATGGGCATTCGCAGTCTGGCCACGGCGGCCACCCGTGAAGCCAATGTCATGGCTTATAACGACGTGTTCATGCTGATTGCGGTGATCGCGGTACTGACCATGATCTGGATTTTTATCCACAGCCTGTGGCTGATGAGTACCACCAAAGCTGCCGTAAGTGCAGCGCCTCCCGTTCAACCTAGCGGTGCACTTTCTTCATGACCGAACCGACGACTACGACTACCAACGCAATCGCTTCCACCCCGCAAGACAGCGCCCCGCCCAGTATTGCGGCCACCGAACCACGTTCATTGTGGGTGCGGATCATCTCGTCCCTGGGCTTTGCCGCGATTGCCATCGTCGGGGTGTTGATCGTGCTCTATGCCTGGCAGTTGCCGCCGTTCAGCAGCGCCGTGGAGACCACCGAAAACGCCCTGGTGCGTGGCCAGGTGACGATCATCGGGCCGCAGCTCAGCGGTTATGTGTATGAAGTGCCGGTGCAGGACTTCCAGTTCGTCAAGGCCGGGGATTTGCTGGTGCGCCTGGACGACCGCATCTACAAGCAGCGCCTGGACCAGGCCCTGGCGCAATTGGCGGTGCAACAGGCGTCTCTGGCCAATGTGGTGCAGCAACGCAACAGCGCCGAGGCGACCATCAAGTTGCGGCAAGCCGCCTTGGTCGACAGCCAGGCCCAGGCCCGCAAAAGCACCGCCGACCTGCGCCGCAATGAAGAGTTGATCAGCGACGGCTCAGTGTCCAAACGCGAGCTGGACGTGACCCGCGCCGCCAGCGCGCAAACCATCGCTGCCGTGGCCCAGGCCCAGGCCAGCCTGGAAATCGCCCGCCAGGACTTGCAGACGGTGATCGTTAATCGCGGTTCATTGGAGGCCGCCGTGGCCAGTGCCGATGCGGCGGTGGAGCTGGCGCGCATCGACCTGTCCAACACCCGCGTGGTTGCCCCGCGCGACGGGCAACTGGGGCCGATTGGCGTGCGCCTCGGTGCTTACGTTAACTCCGGCGCGCAGTTGATGGCCCTGGTGCCGAACCAGTTGTGGGTGATTGCCAATATGAAAGAAACCCAAATGGACAATGTGCAAGTGGGCCAGCCGGTGACCTTTACCGTTGATGCCCTGAACCACCGCAAATTTCACGGCACGGTGCAGCGTATTTCCCCGGCCACCGGTTCTGAGTTCAGCTTGTTGCAGGCGGACAATGCCACGGGCAACTTCGTCAAGATCGCCCAGCGGGTGCCGGTGAGGATTACCGTCGACCCGGATCAGGAGCAGAGCGAGCGCTTGCGGCCGGGGTTGTCGGTGGTGGTGAGTATTGATACGGCGGGAAGGCTCCAGAACACACCTCCCTAAGCTGCGAAGAAATGTTGGTTAACCCACCGCGGCGTCGACAAGCAGCACCGTTTCATCCGGCCATGACCATGGGGGGCAGGGTGCCGAGCAGGGAAACCGCCGCAACGGCCGCCACACCCAGTAGCCATTCCAGTAGCACGCTGGCTTTCAGCGTGCCCAGCCGCTGCTCGCAGTTGTTTATGCGCAGTCGGTTCAGTAGCGCCAGCCCCAGCATTGCGGCCACCAGCAGCACTTTGACCAACAGAATCAAGGCAAAGCCGGTGAACAGCGGCGTCGGCCAGAACTGCCCGGTGAGGACGCGAACATTGATCAAACCGGTCACCAGCAAGCCCGCCACCATGCCATAACCAACACCGCTGAAGCGTCTGAGGATTGGCTCCAGTGGAGGGTGTGCAGATTGCCTGAGGATCAACACCAGCATCAGTAAACCGCCGAGCCAGGCGCTGACACAGACCAAATGCACCACTTGATTAAGGATCAACAATTGCCCACTGATACCGTCGAGCATGGCGCCATGGCCTACCGGCGCCAGGGTTGCCAGCAGCAGCGCGCTCAACGGCAGGCGCAGGGCGGTCCAGGGCATCATGAAACTGAGTGCCAGCAAAACATTCAGCAGCAGGTGCCAGGCCCAGACCTGACCGAAGAAGGTTTTGCCCAATACCAACTGCACGGTCGACAGCTCTAGCGCCGCTGGCCAGGAGCCCGCGATGCTGGCGGTGATCAGCAATAGCCAGGCGACCCCGGAAACCAGGGCCAGCCAGGCCAGCAGACGGGTGATGCGTGTCAGTTGTCGGTCCAGCACCGGCTGCGGTTTCGCGCCCAGCAGCCAGGGCCTGAATGCACAGGCCCCGAACATCAACAGCACGACGATGAAATGCAGGAAACGGCACAGAACCAGCAGCGTAGCCATGGATTATTGGCCGACCTTGAAGCTGTAGCGGCCTTCGCTTTTGTGGGTGTCGACCGACACAGCGTGCCACTCGACCTTGTAGGTGCCGGCGGCCAAGGGGGCAGCGGGTGTCACCACCAGGACTTTCTTGTCGGCGTCCGGGGTTTCCAGGCCCTTGACCGCCACTTCGGTGCCGTCCTTGCTCAGCGAGACGTTGGTGAAGGTGGCTTCGATGCCTTCGCTAAAGGTCAGTCGCACGTCCTTCGGCGCGGCGACAGTGCTGTCGGCTGCGGGTGTAGCGCTTTTTAGGTGCGCGTGGGCAAATGCCGCCGAGGCACCCAGCAAGGACGCGAGCAGGGCCACGGTGGTGAGGGTTTTCTTGATCAACATTGTTCAATACCCATCAACTGGAAAGGAGCAGCAGTGTACGAAGTTTCGGCTTGGCCTGTCGCCCCGATCTAGAGCGGATGGTAGTCTCTGGGACATGTTGTTGTCAGGGAGCCCTTATGGGCAATCACAAGATCGGTATTCGTCGTGTTAACGTCGAAAAGATTCTGCTGGCGGCTGAAAAGGTCTTCGCCGAAAAGGGCTATGGCAGCACCGCCATGGCCGATATCGCCGAAGAAGTGCAACTGCCACGCTCCAATCTGCATTACTACTTCAGCACCAAAAGTGAGCTGTACAGCGCGGTGCTGTTTGACCTGCTGGAAGTGTGGAAGCAGGACGCGCTGTGCTTTGAGATGTTCGATGACCCCCGCGTAGTGCTCAGCAGTTACATCCGCGCCAAGATGCAGCATTCGCGCAGTCGCCCCTATGGCTCGAAAGTCTGGGCCAACGAAATCATCCACGGTGCCCCGACCCTCGGTGAGGCGCTGGACGCCAGCCTGTACGACTGGGCCAAGATGAAGGAGGCGAAAATTCGCCAATGGGTGGAAGACAAACGCATCTTGCCGGTGGAGCCGTCGAGCCTGCTGTACATGATCTGGGCGTCGACCCAACACTATGCTGACTTTGATCATCAGGTGATGATTTTGAACGACCACGCGCCGCTGTCGGACATGCAGTTTGAAAGGGCGGTGCAGACGGTGACCAGTGTGATTTTACGGGGGATTGGGTTGGAGCCTTGAGCCTTGTGGTATTAGCGCCGGCCTCATCGCGGGCAAGCCCGCGATAACGGTGTCTATCAGGCACCGATGAAGGTCAGGTTATTACACCGACTCCCGATAGGGATTCCTTGGGTCTTGCGTCCAGTTGAGAAATGGCTTGCCCGTATCTACCGGTACCATCTCAATGCAATCGGCCACCGGGCAGGTGATCTGGCACAAATTGCAACCCACGCACTCATCATCAATCACTTCGTATTTATGCGTCCCATCCGCCATTTTGAGGCTGGCAATGGCCTGGTGTGAGGTGTCTTCGCAAGCGATATGGCAGCGCCCACAACCAATACACGCTGCCTGATCAATCTTGGCAATCACCTGATAGTTGATGTCCAGGTACTTCCAGTCGGTGGTATTGCCCACCGCCCGCCCGGAAAATTCCTGCAAATTGGCGTAACCCTGGCTGTCCATCCACCGCGACAGCCCATCCTTCATTTCTTCGACGATCCGAAAACCATGGAGCATCGCTGCTGTGCACACTTGCACTGCGCCGCAGCCCATGGCGACGAACTCCGCCGCATCGCGCCAATTGCCAATGCCGCCAATCCCGCAGATGGGCAAGCCCTGGGTCTGCGGGTCGCGGGCGATTTCTGCGACCATGTTCAGGGCTATCGGCTTGACCGCTGAACCGCAGTAGCCGCCGTGGGTGCTTTGGGTGCCGACCATCGGCAAGGCGACCATGCGTTCCAGGTCGACGCTGGTGATGGAGTTGATGGTGTTGATCAGCGACACCGCATCGGCACCACCGCGATAAGCCGCACGGGCAGCGATGCGGATGTCCGTGATGTTGGGTGTGAGCTTGACGATCACCGGCAGCGAGCAATAGGTCTTGCACCAGCGCGTCACCTTTTCCACGTACTCCGGTACCTGGCCCACCGCCGCGCCCATACCCCGTTCCGGCATGCCGTGGGGGCAGCCGAAGTTCAGCTCGATGCCGTCGCAGCCGGTGGCTTCCACCAGGGGCAGGATGTGTTTCCAGGACTCTTCGACGCACGGCACCATCAACGACACGATCAGGGCGCGATCCGGCCAGTCTTTTTTCACCTGGGTGATTTCCCGCAGATTGATCTCCAGGGAACGGTCGGTGATCAGCTCAATGTTGTTGATGCCCAGCACTTCTCGGTTGGCGCCATAGTGCGCCGAGTAACGGGACGAGACGTTGACCGCCGCCGGGTCCTCACCAAGGGTTTTCCAGACCACGCCACCCCAGCCGGCTTCGAAGGCGCGGACCACGTTGTAGGCCTTGTCGGTGGGCGGCGCGGAGGCCAGCCAGAATGGATTGGGGGCTTTGATACCGGCGAAGACAATCGAGAGATCGGCCATTTACGCAGCCTCCACGTTGAGCATGAGTTGGGCGTGCATGGCCTCGGCGGCCAACTTGCCGTGCTGGACGGCCTGGACGGTAAGGTCCTGGCCGAGGCTGACGCAGTCACCGCCGGCATACACGCCGGGGATGCTGGTGCGCAGCTGTTCGTCGACGAAGATGCGGTCGCCCTGGCGTTGCAGTTGGTGGGCCAGTGGATCGTGCAGAGCCTCGTCGTCGAAACCTTGGCCGATAGCCTTGAAGATGGCGTCGGCGGCCAGTTCGAAGGTTTCGCCTGTAGGCTGCAGGCGACCATTTTCCATGCGTGTGCGAGCAAAGCGCATGCCGCGCACATGGCCCTGATCATCCAACAAAATTTCCTCCGGTTGGGCCCACGTCAGCAGGCGCACCTGATTGGCCTTGGCGATGTCTTGCTCATGGCCGGTGGCGCCCATTTCGCTCAAGCCACGGCGGTACACCAGATTGACGTCGCGGGCGCCGAGGCGGGCCATTTGCACGGCCATGTCGATGGCGGTGTTGCCGGCGCCAAGGACGATGCAGCGGTCGGCCAAGGGCAGTAGGCTGAGGTCATCGGCCTGGCGCAGTTCACGGATATAGTCGGTGGCGGCGACCAGGCCTGGCGCATCTTCGTGAGGTAGGCCCAATTGTTTACTGGCGGCAAGACCCAGGCCGAGGAACACCGCGTCGAATTGCTGGTGCAATTCACTCAAGGTCAGGTTGTCGCCCAAGCGCTGGCCGTGGCGAATTTCGATGCCGCCGATTTGCAGGAGGAAGTCCAGTTCCTTCTGGGCGAAGTCGTCCACCAGCTTGTACTTGGCGATCCCGTATTCATTGAGGCCGCCAGCCTTTTCCCGTGCTTCGAAAATCACCACGTCATGGCCGTGCAGGGCGCTGCGATGGGCGCAGGACAAACCCGCTGGCCCTGCGCCGACCACGGCGATGCGCTTGCCGGTGGGCGCGGCACGTTGAAACGGATGCTCGCTGAAGTGTGCATTGTCGACGGCATAACGCTGCAGCAGGCCGATCAGCACCGGGGCGCACTCTTCGGCGTTGTTGCGCACGCAGGCTTGCTGGCAGAGAATTTCCGTCGGGCACACTCGGGCACAACTGCCGCCGAGGATGTTGGCCGAGAGAATTTTCTGCGCCGCGCCCTGGACGTTTTCCGTGTGGATATTGCGAATGAACGACGGGATATCGATCTCGCTGGGGCACGCGTTGACGCACGGTGCGTCATAGCAGTAAAGGCAGCGCGAGGCTTCCAATTGCGCTTGCCGGGCGTTGAGCGGCGGCGCCAGGTCGGTGAAATGGGCGGCGAGGGCGGCCGCATCTTCGTGGGGGTGTGGAAGATGGTTCAGGGTCTGGATCACGGTATTGGCCTCACGGTTTGCCTCTAACGGGCATTGTTTTTGTTGCCTGGGCGGACGCTATTGCAGGCAAGCCAAGCCCCACAGGGGAATGCATTTCAAATGTGGGAGCCGGGCTTGCCCGCGATAGGCCGAAGGCCGCTTTCAGCGTTTTACAGTCACTGGCCTGGAATGCTCAGCCCGCTTGCTCAACTGCTCGAACACCGACGGATACGCCGGCCGTTCGACATAACGTCCGGCACCGCGCTCAGCTCTTAAATCGCCATCAACCCAGACCAACTTGCCCTGGCTGATGGTATGGCTGGGCACGCCGCGCACGGTCTTGCCTTCGAAGATGTTGAAGTCCACCTGCTGGTGGTGGGTCTTGGCGGAAATGGTCCGTGTGCCTTCGGGGTCCCAGAGCACCAGGTCGGCATCGGCACCGACACGGATCGCACCTTTGCGCGGGTAGAGGTTGAAGATTTTCGCGGTGTTGGTGGAGGTCAGCGCTACGAACTCCTGCATCGACAACCGCCCGGTGTTGACCCCTTCGTCCCACAACAGCGCCATGCGGTCTTCGATACCGGCGGTGCCGTTGGGGATCTTGCTGAAATCGTCCCGGCCAGCGGCTTTTTGCTCGGCGCAAAAGCAGCAATGGTCGGTGGCGGTGGTGTGCAGGTTGCCCGATTGCAGGCCATGCCATAACGCTTCCTGATGCCCGCGCGGGCGGAAGGGCGGGCTCATCACGTAGCCGGCGGCGGTTTGCCAGTCGGGGTGCTGGTAGACGCTGTCGTCCAGCAGCAAATGCCCGGCCAGGACTTCGCCGTAGACCGGTTGGCCCTTGCTGCGGGCGTAGGTGATTTCGTCCAGTGCCTCTTTGGTCGAGACGTGTACCAGGTACAACGGCGTACCGATGGTTTCAGCGATGCGAATGGCGCGGCTGGCGGCTTCGCCTTCTACCTGCGAAGGCCGGGACAATGGATGGGCCTCGGGACCGGTGATACCTTGGGCCATCAACTTGCGCTGCAAGTGATAGACCAGCTCGCCGTTTTCGGCATGCACCGTCGGCACCGCGCCCAGTTCCAGGCAGCGTTCGAAGCTGGCCACCAGGGTGTCGTCGGCGGCCATGATCGCGTTCTTGTAAGCCATGAAATGCTTGAAGCTGTTGATGCCGTGATGGCTGACCAACTCGGCCATTTCTTCGCGCACCTGCTCGCTCCACCAGGTGATGGCAACGTGAAAACCGTAGTCGGCCGCTGATTTTTCCGCCCAGCCACGCCACTGGTGAAAGGCGTCCATCAAGGATTGCTGGGGGTTGGGAATCACAAAGTCGATGATCGATGTTGTTCCGCCCGCCAGGCCTGCCGCCGTACCACTGAAAAAGTCTTCACTGGCCACGGTGCCCATGAAGGGCAGTTGCATATGGGTATGGGGATCGATGCCGCCGGGCATCAGGTATTGGCCGCTGCCGTCGAGTATCTGGGTGCCAGCGGGAATATCCAGATCAGTGCCAATAGCGCGGATTAGACCCTCAAGGCACAAGACATCGGCTCGGTAACTTTCATCATGGGTAATAACGGTGGCGCCACGGATCAACAGAGACATGCCGAGTTCCTCACGGGCTTGACCGGCTTATGCCAGTTCTAAGTGTTGTAATGCATCGCGCCGCTGGGAAGGTTAATTCCTGTCAGCGGTGACAGGAATAGAAATTAGCCCGAGTTTTTAGAATGAGCAAGAATATTTTTTATAAGCTTATACGTTTATTAAATTGTTGATTTATAAGGATAATAAATAAAAATCACCAAAATGTAGCGTCCTCTCACCATTTTGACGCACTTGACAGGTTCCCAATATGAGCAACATTTCTTATTGCAAATCAGACGCTTGAGACATGCCTCTTGACGGGGGCGGGAAATAAAAATAATTGTGTTGCACCAGATTGAGTCCTGATGGTTCGGGCAACTTGCGCATTATTTGGCCTGTGTAACGCTGCAAGTACCGAGGGCTTGATCGGTCGAAACAATAAAGCTGATAAACATCAGCGAGTTATATAAGCGGTGCGGACGAAGTGACGGCTTACGGCACGGTTATTGAGTGCAGTGGCGGTTGGCCGGGTCCGTGATGTCATGTTGTCAACGAGGTACTCCGGCCATCCCGCGTCCTGCGTGGGATGAGCAAAAATAATTCGAAAAAACCGTGGAGCGGCCATGCAACAGAACAGATCGCAAGTCATCGAACGCGACGGCCTGTACGAACTCGACGCCGGCGACGACGTCCTCGACAGCCCCCGTTACAACCACGACATGGCACCTACCAAGGTGCACGAACGCACCTGGAACAAATGGCACATCACCGCGCTGTGGATCGGTATGTCGATCTGCGTGCCGACCTACACCCTGGGCGGTGTGCTCACCGCCTACTTTGGGTTGTCGGTGGGCGAGGCGTTGATGGCGATCCTGCTGGCCAACGTCGTGGTGCTCATTCCCCTGACGCTAAACGCCTTTCCCGGCACCAAGTACGGCATTCCATTTCCGGTGTTGCTGCGCTCCTCCTTCGGGGTGATCGGCTCCAACGTGCCGTGCCTGATTCGCGCCCTGGTGGCGTGCGGCTGGTTCGGTATCCAAACGATGTTTGGCGGGCTGGCGATTCACCTGTTCCTGGGTTCGATTTTCGAGGGTTGGAAGTCGTTGGGCGGCACCGGTGAGGTGATCGGTTTCATGATCTTCTGGGGGCTGAACCTGTGGGTCGTGCTGCGGGGCGCCGAGTCGATCAAATGGCTGGAAACCCTGTCTGCGCCGCTGTTGGTGCTGGTGGGTATAGGCCTGCTGGTGTGGGCGTTGCCCAACGTGTCGCTGACCGAGTTGATGGCAATCGCGCCCAAGCGCCCCGAAGGCGCCAGCCTCACCGGCTACTTCATGGCGGGCCTGACGGCGATGGTCGGTTTCTGGGCCACCTTGTCGCTGAATATTCCCGACTTCAGCCGCTACGCCAAAAGCCAGAAGGACCAGATCCTCGGGCAGATTTTTGGCCTGCCGCTGACCATGTTCCTGTTCGCTGCCCTCGGCGTGATCATGACCGCCGCCTCGGTGAAACTGGTGGGTGTCAGCGTCTCCGATCCGGTGACCTTGATCGGCCATATCCAGAGCCCGGTGTGGGTGGCCGTGGCCATGCTGCTGATCATCGTTGCCACCTTGTCCACCAACACCGCGGCGAACATCGTATCCCCCACCAATGACTTCCAGAACATCGCGCCCAAGTTGATCAACCGCACCACGGCGGTGGTGCTTACCGGCCTGGTGGGGCTGGCGCTGATGGGCCATGAGCTGCTGAAAAAGCTTGGCCTGCTGGTCTCCGACGTCAGCCTGGAAACGGTCTATTCCAATTGGTTGCTGGGCTACTCAAGCCTGTTGGGGCCGATTGCCGGGATCATGGTGGTGGACTACTTCATCATCAAGAAACAGCAATTGGACCTGGCTGGGTTGTACCGCGATGACGTGTATCCGGCGTGGAATTGGTATGGCTTTATCGCCTTTGGCGTGCCGGTGGTGTTGACGTTGCTGTCGTTGGGCAGTGATGCATTCAGTTGGTTCTACAGCTATGGCTGGTTCACCGGCTCAGCGCTGGGCGGGTTGTTGTATTACGGCTTGTGCATGAAGCGCGGGGCCAGCCCGGTGGCGGTCAAAGCCCCTTAATAAACCATAAGAAATAGCCTGAGGAGATCACCATGAACGCTGCCCTTGACGTTCTGCAATCCACCCATCAGCACATCAATCGCGACCGTTTGTGGCTGTCCCTGATGGAACTGGCCAAGCTCGGTGCCACGCCCAAGGGCGGCGTCTGCCGCCTGGCTCTGACCGACCTCGATCGCCAGGCTCGCGACCTGTTTGTGAAGTGGTGCGAGGAAGCCGGCTGTACCGTGACCATCGATGGCGTCGGCAACATTTTCGCCCGCCGCCCTGGGCGCAATCCCACGTTGCCACCGGTGATGACCGGCAGCCATATCGACACCCAGCCCACCGGCGGCAAGTTCGACGGTTGCTTTGGCGTGCTGGCCGGGGTGGAAGTGTTGCGCACGCTCAACGACCTCAAGGTGGAAACTGAAGCGCCACTGGAAGTCGTTGTGTGGACCAACGAAGAAGGCTCGCGCTTTGCGCCGTGCATGATGGGTTCCGGGGTGTTTGCCGAGAAGTTCACTCTCGAAGATACCCTGGCCAAAACCGACGCTGACGGTGTGACGGTGGGTGATGCGCTGAACGCCATTGGCTATGCCGGATCGCGGCCAGTCAGCGGGCATAAGGTGGGCGCCTATTTCGAGGCGCATATCGAACAAGGCCCGATTCTCGAAGATGAACGCAAAACCATCGGCGTGGTGCTCGGCGCCCTCGGCCAGAAATGGTTCGATCTGAAGCTGCACGGCGTCGAAGCCCACGCCGGCCCGACGCCGATGCATTTGCGTAAAGATGCCTTGGTGGGCGCCGCCGCCGTGGTCGCCGCGGTCAATGCTGCCGCTCTTGGCCATCAACCCCATGCCTGTGGCACCGTCGGATGCCTGCAAGCCTATCCCGGCTCACGCAATGTCATCCCCGGTGAAGTGCGCATGACGTTGGACTTGCGCCACCTGGAGCCAGCACGGCTTGATTCAATGATTGCCCAGGTACGCAAGGTGATCGACGACACCTGCGAGAAACACGGCCTGACGTTTGAGATGACACCCACCGCCGACTTCCCGCCGCTGTACTTCGACAAAGGCTGCGTCGATGCCGTGCGTGATGCCGCTAATGGTTTGGGCCTGTCGAACATGGACATCGTCAGCGGGGCAGGGCACGACGCGATCTTCGTCGCCGAACTCGGCCCGGCCGGGATGATCTTCGTGCCGTGCGAAGGCGGCATCAGCCACAACGAAATCGAAAATGCCGCGCCGGATGATCTGGCGGCGGGGTGTGCGGTGTTGTTGCGGGCGATGGTGGCGGCGTCACAGGCAATTGCCAGCGGAAAACTGGCTGCCTGACTCCCAGATGATCGTTCCCACGCGGGGTGAACGGGAACGATCAGCCTTCTGATGGCCGAACGGGTGGAAGCAAAGGGCATTGATGACGGACGGTCACGGTCAGGAAGTGGTGCAGACCCATGACTTCAACTGCATGCCGGGGCGATCCCCTAGGCATGGTGCGCGGTGGGTTTGCGCGACTTGCTGGTTGCTGCGGGCCTGGTTTGCGGATGATGGCGGCGGCGGGTAATGCGCAATACGCCCCACAGCATGGCGCCGGCGACGGCCAGCCAGCCACAGACCAAGAAAAAAATCGTTGTTGTCAGGCTCATAAGTGCCTCCTTTCGCCCTGTGCAGGGCACGTACTGTCTTCTCATGGACAGTCTAGCTATCGGGTGGTTGCACGCTATTGACCAATGGTCGAAGCGTGCAACTTGTTTGCTCTATCCCCGGCCATTTACTGCGGCTCAAGGCTATACCCAGGTTCCAGAGCGCCCTATGATCGAGGCCCACGCCTGCAGATGATCAAGAGAGTGAAGAAGTTGCGCTTACGGCCGAACGTTAAAACCTCCTTGCTGGTGGCAGCCTGTGTCCTTGGACTTGCAGCCTGTGCCGGGCAACCCTCGAAAATCCGAGGCTTGCCTGAGCGTGTTGAACTCAACGGCGTGCCGGTGTTTCGCAGTGAGGCCTATCAGAGCGGTCCCGCTGCCTTGGCCAGCATGCTGTCGCAACAAGGTATTGTGATTACACCGGGTTTGCTGGATAAGCCGCTGCACCTTCCAGGCGCGGAAGCTGACCTTGAGCACAATATGCAGGTGCTGGCGCGCGAATACGGGATGCTGGTGTATCCGCTGGATGCCAAGCTGCCGGCACTGTTGGCACAAGTGGCCGCCGGGTATCCGGTGATGGTGCGGATCACCGAGGGATCGACCTTCTGGGCTGGGCCACGCTACGCCGTGCTGGTCGGCTACAACCAGCAGAAGAGTACGGTGTTGTTGCGGGAGGGAATGAACCGGCGACAGCTGATGGGCTTCAGTGCCTTTGAGTCCGCCTGGAAAAGCGCCGGCCACTGGGCGATCCTGATCCAGCGGCCAAGTCAGCTGCCGGCGAACGTGGATGCCGGACGCTGGCAGAAAGCAGCCAACGAACTTGCCCAGGCCGGGCAGGAGCAGGCTGCAGCCCAGGCACTGAAGGTGCTGGCCGGCAAACCGGTGAAATAGTAAAAACCATCTTGTGCAGGAGCGAGGGGGGCGCCTAGTTCCTGCTCGCGAAGAACCCGAGAACACCGCGCTGAGCAAGTCTGCTCCACAGGGGGTCTGCTTTGATTACCGGTGCGCCTCGGAAACCTGGGCTGTCCCGCTTTGGCGATTTTTGAGATTCTTGTCGGCCTTGTATTGCAGAGCTACGTCCGGCACTGAGCCGCTTTTGCCGGTCTCTACCCATTTGCGAATGCGGCTGGCATCGGCAAAGTGGGTGAGTTTGCCAAAGGCATCGAGGATCACCAGCGACACCGGACGGTTACCCATGCTGGTGACCAGCACCAGGCAGTGACCGGCCTGATTGGTAAAGCCGGTCTTGGTCAGCTTGATGTCCCAGTTGGCGCGGTTGACGAGGTGGTCGGTGTTGGAGAAACCCAGGGTGTAGCTGGGTTTGCGGAAAGACACGGTTTTTTCCTTGGTGGTGCTCAGTTGCGTGAGCATCGGGTATTTATGCGCAGCCTGTACCAGCTTGCTCAAGTCCCTGGCGGTCGAGACGTTATGAATCGACAAGCCGGTGGGCTCGACATAATGGGTGCTAGTCATGCCCAGGGCCTTGGCCTTGGCGTTCATCGCTGCGATAAAGGCTGAGTAGCCGCCCGGATAATGATGGGCAAGGCTGGCGGCGGCGCGGTTTTCCGAAGACATCAGGGTGATCAGCAGCATCTCTTTACGAGGCATTTCGCTGTTGATCTTGACCCGCGAGAACACACCTTTCATTTCCGGGGTGTCAGTGATGTTGATGGAGATGTACTCATCCATGTTCTGCTTGGCATCCAGCACGACCATCCCGGTCATCAATTTAGTGACGGAGGCGATGGGCACGACAACATCGGGGTTACTGGCGTAGATGACTTTGTTGGTCTGCAGGTCCACCAGCATGGCACTGCCGGAGGCAAGGTGCAGTTGCGAGGTATCGCGTGGGGCGAGGGTGGTTTCGCTGGCGCTGGCGAAGGTGCCTGTAAATGCAAAAAATAGGCTGATGATAGAAATACGAATTTTCACGCGGATGAACTCGCTAAAAGTAGGGATATACCGTTCTGCAACGGGCTTTCTGAAAAATGACGTTACATTTTAGAAGTATGGATCAGAAACTGTCGAATGTTCTTCCAGAGCCAGACGAAAGCCCTTAAAAACAAAGAAAAAAGCGGTTATTTTCGGGGCAATAAAAAGCCCCGCCATAAGGCAGGGCTTTTTCAGAGCGGCTGGTTATTAGTCGTGCAGGGTTTCTGCAGCATACAGCGTGTTTTCCAGCAGGCAGGCACGGGTCATTGGACCGACGCCGCCCGGAACCGGGGTGATCCAGCCGGCACGGGGCAGGGCGGTTTCGTACACCACATCGCCCACCAGCTTGCCGTCTTCCTGACGGTTGATGCCGACGTCGATGACGATGGCGCCTTGCTTGATCCATTCACCTTTTACCAGACCCGGCTTGCCGGCGGCGACCACCACCAGGTCCGCCCGGCCGACGTGACCGGCCAGGTCCTTGGTAAAACGGTGAGTGACGGTCACGGTGCAACCGGCCAGCAGCAATTCCATTGCCATCGGGCGACCGACAATGTTGGAAGCGCCGACTACGACCGCATCCAGACCATAGAGGTCGACGCCGGTGCTTTCCAGCAGGGTCATGATGCCCTTCGGGGTGCAGGGCCGCAGAAGCGGAATGCGTTGGGCCAGGCGGCCGACGTTATAAGGATGGAAGCCGTCGACGTCTTTATCCGGGCGAATACATTCCAGCAGTTTGGACGCATCCAGATGCTTGGGTAACGGCAGTTGAAGCAGGATGCCGTCGATCTTCGGGTCACCGTTGAGGCTCTCGATCAGGTCGGTGAGTGCCTGCTGGGTGGTATCGGAAGGCAAGTCATAGGCCTTGGAAATAAAGCCGACCTCTTCACAGTCTTTACGCTTGTGCGAGACATAAACCTGAGAGGCGGGATCACTGCCGACCAGAATCACCGCGAGGCCAGGCGTGCGCAGGCCCTGCTGGCGACGCTCAGCGACACGTTTGGCGATCTGCTGGCGCAGGCTGGCGGCGATCGTTTTGCCGTCGATAAGTTGTGCAGTCATTACGCGTGATTAACCATCGAGAAGGGGAAGAAAAGTGCACGCATTCTCGCACGCCAGGACGTGAGGGCAAAGGCGCTTGGTCTGTAAATTCCCCTAACCCCTTAAATAAAATGAGTTTTTTTTAAAAAGGATTTGACGAGTTCCGGGGGCGTCTATACTATTCGTCGCACTTGTCGGGCACAGCCTAGCACTGGTTAAGAAGGTCGAGCAGAATGTTTGTTCTGTAAGGCTGGAAGCACTTAGTTTGTAATCCTCAAAGAGTACAGATTAATAAAGCGCCCGTAGCTCAGCTGGATAGAGCATCCGCCTTCTAAGCGGATGGTCGCAGGTTCGAGTCCTGCCGGGTGCGCCATTAGGCAGCTTTGGCACAAGTAGCGCTATATGGTGGGCGTAGCTCAGTTGGTAGAGCACGGGATTGTGACTCCCGTTGTCGAGGGTTCGATCCCCTTCGTCCACCCCATATTTAAAAGGCGCCAGATTAACAGTCTGGCGCCTTTGCTTTAAGAGCTTCAAGCGCGGATGTGGTGGAATTGGTAGACACACTGGATTTAGGTTCCAGCGCCGCAAGGTGTAAGAGTTCGAGTCTCTTCATCCGCACCAAATCAAGCTTCACTTGGGTCTAGTGCCTTTAGTGAAGCTCAACAAAAAATCCGTTTTAGTCGGATTTTTTGGTCACGCTACAATGGTGGGCGTAGCTCAGTTGGTAGAGCACGGGATTGTGACTCCCGTTGTCGAGGGTTCGATCCCCTTCGTCCACCC